>JBKBMR010000018.1:0-23873 GCA_046295755.1 Methylohalobius sp. | reverse complement strand
GATAGGTGACTTGATCCTCCATGGTCTTGGGGCTTCTTCCGGGCCACTCGCTGTAGACGATCACCTGAACGTCGGAAAGATCGGGCAGCGCATCCAGCGGCACGCGCACAAGCGCCCAAATCCCCCAGGCGCAAGCCAAGCCCACAAGGAACAAAACCAAAAATCGGTTTCTGGCGCAAAGCTCGATGAGATCGGCGATCACCTTCCTTCTCCCTCTAGGCTGGCGTAGACGGTAAACCGCCCGCGCACCTCGGCCTGACCTGGGCGCCTTAAGCTTACCGTCACGCCCCAAGGACCGGCCATGGTAAAGCGCACCTTGGCTTGGTAGATTCCCTGTCCCAGGTGGCTGGCCTCGGCGCGATCGATCGTCATCCCCGGCATGTCCATGGTGTATTCCAAGGTAAGCTGGGCGTCGCTGACCGGCTGGCCGCGCTCGTCTAGCACAGTAAGCCGCAAGAGGTTATCGCCTACCCGGGCCGGGTCAGGTTCGGTGGCGAGCTTGAGCTTGAACTTGCCCAAGGGCTTTTCTTCCAGGGCTTTGCCGCCTCCGCCCTCCATCTCCATGGGCTTGGCGCTTTCCATCTTCCAATCGCCCATGCCGATCTGACCCATCATCGCCATCATGCTCTCGGCGGCTTTGAGCTTGCTTTCGGAGTCGATCAGGAAGGTGCCGCTGGCTGCGACCTGCTCGCCTTCTTTGAGGCCCTCTAAGACCTCGTAATACCCGGATGCGGCTGTTCCCAAGCGCACCTCGCGCGGCTCTAGCCTTCCTTGCCCTCGATCGACGAAGACCAGCTTGCGCACCCCAGAATGGAGCACAGCGCTTTCCGGCACCACCAGCTTTTCCCCAAGATCGACCTCGATCTCAAGCGTTGCGTACATGCCGGGCTTGAGCCGCCCGTCCTGGTTGGAAAACACCAGCCGCACCGGATTGGTGCGGGTTTCGGCCTCCAGGTAGGGATAAAGATAATCGACTTTCCCACGCCAGCTGGCTCCTGGAACGTAAGAAAGCCGCATGGTCGCCTCTTGCCCTAGCTGGACCAAAGGCAGATCGGATTCATAAATAGAGGCAAGCACCCAGACGGTCGAGAGGTCGGCGATCTTGTATAGGGTCGTCCCAGGCGCCACCTTCTGGCCTTTGAGCGCCCTCTTTTCGATGACGTAGCCGCTGATCGGGGAGACGATCGTCTGGTAAAGATTGGATTTTCCCGAACGCTCCAAATCCAAAATCTGGCTAGGCGTCAGTTCCCACAAGCGAAGCCGCTTACGGCTGGCCTCGACCAGGAACCTGGCCGACTCGAGCGCTTCTGGAAGCGGGCTAGTTTTCAGCTGTTCAAGCGTGCGCAGTGCCAACAGGTGTTCTTCTTGGGCGCTTACCAGCTCAGGGCTGTAGATCGCCAGCAAAGGTTGCCCGCGACGGACAAACTTACCGGTCGAATCTACGTAAAGCTCCTTTATCCAGCCTGAAACCTTGAGCGTCACCTCGGCGAGCTTGCGCTCGTCGTACTCTACTCTGCCTAAGGTGCGGATGACTTTGGTCAAAGGCTTGCGCTCGACCTTAGCGTAGGTAACGCCTATGAATTGGCGTTGGCTTGGAGTGAACATAACCTCCACCGGCAAAGCCTTAGCGCAGACCGCCCAAAGCGCAAAGACAATCAAAACAGCACGCACGATGCACCTCCTACGTTTTCAATATCCGATGGGCATTTAAAGCGACAAATCGCCGCTTAAGGCCTTGGGCGAGAGGCTAAATGCGAAGGCGCAGGGTGGTCAGGTAAGTTTGGCTTCCAGAAAGCCAGACCGGATAGCGGGAGGGGAAAACCAAAGACAGATCGGGGATAGCCTGAGCTACTATCCTGACGATAGTCGCAGGCGGCGCTAAAAAAATCAGCTTGAAGATTTGCCCCGCCGGCGATGCTTGAGCTTCTGCTTCAGTTTCCTGAAAGACCTCGCAGCAGCTTGCTTGCTGCGCCTTAGCCTGGTGGTGACAGCCGCCGCTTCGGCACGGGCTTTCCTTCTTGTGGCAGCAGCAAGCGTATTGTCTGTGCCCCTCTGCCTGACAGGCGAACACCAGGCGCGGTGGCGCCAGCATTCCGACCAGGATCAGCAGGACGACCGCGAGGCGAAAAATAAAGCGTTGAGACATGAGCCTAAACTAACACGAGGCACGCGGGTGGTCAATGGCTCAGGTAAAGGATCAGCCAGGTTCGAGCATGGCGATTAGGGGGCAGCGAACCTGGCCCTGGGTCTGGTCGCAGCGCGCGACCAAATCCAGCAAGGCGCGCTCGATGCGCTCAAGGTCGGCGATCTTTGCGCGCACGTCTTCGAGCTTGCGCTGTGCCAGCTCGCGCGCCTCGGCGCAATGGGTGCCATCCTCCAGTTTCAGAAGCTGGCCGATTTCTTCTAGGCTAAATCCCAAACGCTTAGCAGCCTGGATAAATTTCAGGCGCGCCACCGTCTCTTGACTGTAGCGGCGGATGCTGCCGTAAGGCCGCACGGGTTTAGGCAAAAGCCCAAGGCGCTGGTAAAACCGGATGGTCTCTACATTGACTCCGCCCGCTTTGGCGACCTGACCTATGGTCAAAGATTTTTCTGCCACCGCGCTCGACTCAAGGCCAACTGCGGGAAACCAGCTTAACAAAATCGCTCTCCTTGCCAAAGCTTCACGATGCAGAGCAATGAAGATCCAAAGTCGCCCAACTGCTCCGCCACCCTATGGCTTGCAGCTTGGGGTACATGCTGCCAAGCGCCAGCCGTTGACGGCGTCCCACGCACTCCCTCCCACCAGCGCTGCAAACCCAAGGTAGACCAGCCAGGATGAGGGATAAAGCCCAATAACCTGGAACAAAATCCCCAAGCTGGCTAGGATTCCTCCTCCAAGGCCCATCCACAACGGAGTAAGATCGCCGTGCGCTCGAGCCGAGCGGTTAAGGAGCACTAAAGTCAGCCCAACAAAACCCATAAACAGGGGAACCAAAATCGCATCGTGAATCAAAAATCTAAGTCCTACGGCGCTGACGGCAGCCAATACAACGGGGATGCCCAAACAACAGGCAGCGGCGACGGCTGCGCCGAACAAGCTGCCAAACTGCTTTAAGGGGTCTATCCAGAAATTAACCCCCAAACGTCCAGGACTTGAGGTTTCCATATTTGCACCCTCTTAAAACGAGGATCAGGCGGCACAACAAGAAAGCTGCCTGACATCTTTGCGGAAGGTCTGGGCGCATAGTTTCAGTCCTTCCACCATGGTGAGGTAAGGGAAAAGCTGGCCCGCCAGCTCGTCTACGGTAATGCGCTGGCGGATCGCGAGGGCCGCGGTCTGGATCACTTCTCCGCCATTGGGCGCTAGCACCTGAGCGCCGAGCAACCGGCCGGTGTTCCGCTCGGCGACGAGCTGGATAAAGCCGCGGGTGTCGAAATTCGCCAAGGCGCGCGGCACGTTGTCCAAGGTAAGGGTGCGGCTTTCGGCACTTAGCCCTTGTTGGGCCGCTTCCTGCTCGGTCAGCCCCACGCTGGCCACCTGGGGATCGGTGAAGACCACTTGCGGTACGATGGAAAGGTCCAACCTGGCTTCACCTCCAGTCATATTGACCGCCGCGCAGCTTCCAGCTGCCGCAGCCACGTAGACCAGTTGCGGCAGGTTGGTGCAATCGCCGGCTGCGTAGATATGGGGCACATTGGTGCGCAAGCGTTCATCCACGACAATGGCTCCATTGGCAGCCGTGACCACCCCCGCCCGCTTAAGCTGCAAGCCTTCAGTATTGGGGCGCCTGCCGGTCGCCACCAGCAAGTGGTTGCCCTCCACCGTCTTATCTCCGAGGTCCACGGTAAACCGCCCGCCGCGCTTGAAACGGAAGCGCGTGTAGGCCACTTCTTTGGCCTGCGCGTGGGTGATCACCCTAAGGCCTTCCTCCTCCAGGTGGCGCTTTAAGCTCTCCCCCAGCTTGGGGTCCTGGTGAGGAAGAAGCCCAAAAAGCTCTATGATGGTGACCTGCGCCCCAAGGCGAGAAAAAGCCTGCCCCAGCTCTAGCCCGATGGCCGATCCTCCTAGCACGATCAAGTGCTTGGGGAGAGTCTTTGCCATCAAAGCTTCGGTAGAAGTCCAAAAGGGCGTCCCTTTAAGCCCGGGGATGGGAGGGGGAACGGGGATGGCCCCCGTGGCGATGAGGATGCGGTCCGGGGTAAGCTGCCGCACGCTGCCGTCTGCGGCCGTCACTTCCAAGGTATGGGCATCTTTGAAAAACGCCTGGCCGATGAGGAGCTCTAGGTTCGGATTGGCGTTTAGAATGCTTTGGTATTTGAGGTAGCGCAGCTCATCGACGCGCGCCTGTTGTTGAGCCAAAAGCGCCGCTCGGTCGACGCGGCGCAGGGCCAATTTCAACCCCCAAAACGGATTGCAGCGCGCAAGATGGGCCAGGTGTGCTGCCTGGATCAGGATCTTGGAAGGCACGCAGCCTGCGTTGACGCAGGTGCCCCCTAAGGTGCCCTGCTCGATCAAGGTCACCTTTGCCCCGGCTTCAGCGGCACGGATAGCGCAGGCAAAAGCGGCCGCGCCAGAACCGATGACGGCGATGTTCAGAGAGTCTTTGCCTCGGCGCGCAGCTTTTGGTGGCTGCTCTAGCGGTTCGGCACCGTAGCCTTTGGCCGTCACCACGTCGAGCAACCGAGCTACCGGCAACGAAGCAGTCACCTCAACCCACGCCAGCCCATTTGGATACGCCACTCGTACAGACGCTACGCCTTCCACTGCTTTAAGCGCTTGCTCGATTTGGCGCGCGCAATGGTCGCAGCTCATGCCGAAGATGCGCAAAACTTGAACCTTCCTCTCCCCTTCACCGAGCAATGGCTCAGTTGGCACTCCGACGCCTTCGGTAGAATTTTCTTCGATCATCGCTTAACCTCGGCTGTCACAGGGACAAGCTTAAGTCCGTAGTCAGGTACGGAGTCAAGCTGGCACTTTGGATTGAATAGGGGCTGGCGTTGCGCTGCTCGGCATGGCGGGCATAAAGCGTGTTATTTCGAGCAAAGCGAGAAATCTTTTAAAGTTTTAAAGATTTCTCCTCGCTAACGCTCGTCGAAATGACATTCTTGCTAACGCTCGTCGACGTGCTTGGCTAGCGCCTGGCTTAAAGCACGCTTCTACTGGCGCACCGTCGAGGGGTAACCGGCGTCGGTCGTCGCCTGCACCAAAGCCTGAGGCTCAGTCCGGTCGGGGTCGTAAGTGACGGTAGCGGTTTTGCTGGCAAAATCGACCTCCACCGCGCTCACCCCGGAGACTTTCTCCAAGGCCTTTTTGACCGCTAAAGGACACAGTTCGCAGCTCATGTTTTTGACCTCCAAAGTGACCGTCTTAGGTTCGCCAGAAAATGCCGTCAAGGACAAAGCCAGCAGGAAAGCTAGTAGCTTACGCATCGCAACCTCCTTTCAAGAGAACAACGGGACAAGCCAAGGTGTAGCCAAAAGACCCAGCACCGCTCCGGCGACGATCCAGAACAGCAAGCGCCTGCGCTTGAGTACGGCCGGATCAGCACAAGCTTGACCGGGAGCACAAGCTTTGGGACTAAGATAGAGCTGGTAAAACGCCAGCCCTAAAAACAGCAGAGTCAAGCCGATGAAAATCGGCCGATAAGGCGCCATCGCGGTCAGGGAGCTTAGCCAGCTGCCGGTTATCCCTAAGCTTACCAATACCAGCGGCAAGACGCAGCAAACCGAAGCACCGACTGCCGCCAAAACGCCCGCCACCAGCGAGCCTTTTTCGTTCAGTCGCATGGTCTTGACTCCTAGAGCCTGTTTCTTTGGCATTATTTAAACCCCGTACCTAAGTACGGGGTCAAGGCAAACTTCATACCCTATCTGTCATTTCGAGCAAAGCGAGAAATCTTTAAGATTTCTCCTCGCTAACGCTCGTCGAAATGACAATTCACGGACAAAAGGAAAAGCGAGCTTTAAAGGCTATTTCTCAAATAGCCCTTTGTTTTTCTTGTACCGTTCCAAGACTTGGAGTTGCCGGATCGCTTCGGCCAATTCCGCCTGGGCTTTGGCATAGTCGATTTTTCCAGAGCGGTCCCGCAATGCTTCCTCAGCACGCCGTTTGGCCTCCAGGGCAGCTGCCTCGTCGATATCGCGGGCCCGAAGCGCGGTATCGGCCAGGATCGTAACTACATGAGGCTGAACTTCGATGAGGCCACCTGAGACGTAGAACGGGAGTTCTTCGTTCTGGCTCAGTTTGACTCGGACCGCGCCGGGACGGAGGCGGGAGAGAAACGGGGCGTGGCGGGGGGCAATACCCACCTCACCCAACTCAGCCGGAGCAAACACCATCTCTGCCTGCCCCGAGTAAATCTCTTCTTCCGCACTCACGATGTCAACATGAATGGTCATAGCCATAGCATCTACCTTATGCTGCAAGCTTCTTGGCCTTTTCCAGCGCCTCGTCGATTGTCCCTACCATGTAAAATGCTTGCTCCGGAATCTCATCGTACTCGCCGTCGACAATGCCTTTAAAACCGCGGATCGTCTCCTTCAACGGGACATATTTGCCCGGCGTGCCGGTGAACACTTCCGCTACGAAGAACGGCTGCGACAGGAACCTTTGAATCTTGCGCGCCCGGGACACGGTCAACTTGTCTTCTTCGGAGAGCTCGTCCATCCCTAAAATCGCGATGATGTCGCGCAGTTCTTTGTACCGCTGCAAGGTGGACTGCACCCGTCGCGTTACCTCATAGTGCTCGTGGCCGATCACCAGCGGGTCTAGCTGCCGGCTGGTGGAATCTAAAGGGTCTACCGCCGGATAAATGCCAAGCTCGGCGATCTGGCGCGATAGCACCACAGTTGCGTCCAAATGCGCAAAAGTAGTCGCAGGCGAGGGGTCAGTCAAGTCGTCGGCAGGCACATACACCGCCTGAATCGAGGTGATCGAGCCGGTGCGGGTAGAGGTGATGCGCTCCTGCAGCATCCCCATTTCCTCCGCCAGGGTCGGCTGATAACCTACCGCCGATGGCATCCGCCCGAGCAAGGCCGAGACTTCTACCCCGGCCAGGGTATAGCGATAGATGTTGTCGATGAACAAGAGTACGTCGCGTCCCTCGTCGCGGAAGCGCTCGGCGATGGTCAAACCAGTCAGCGCCACACGCAAACGGTTACCGGGCGGCTCGTTCATCTGGCCATAAACCAAAGCCACCTTATCCAATACTTTGGATTCCTGCATTTCATGGTAAAAGTCATTGCCTTCTCGAGTTCTTTCGCCCACCCCGGCAAACACCGAGTAACCTGCGTGCTCGATGGCAATATTGCGAATGAGTTCCATCATGTTCACCGTCTTGCCCACGCCGGCACCGCCGAACAGCCCGACTTTTCCCCCTTTGGCGAACGGACAGATCAGGTCGATCACCTTGATGCCGGTTTCCAACAACTCGGTAGCAGGTGTCTGCTCTTCGTAGCTAGGCGGCTTGCGGTGGATAGGCCAGCGTTCCTTCTCCCCAATCGGCCCCTTCTCGTCAATGGGTTCCCCTAATACGTTCATGATCCTGCCCAACGTCTCCTTGCCTACCGGCACAGAAATCGGTGCGCCGGTATCGGTTACCGAAAGGCCACGACGCAAACCGTCGGTACTGCCCATCGCCACCGTCCGAACCACACCATCGCCCAGCTGCTGTTGGACTTCTAAAGTCAAGCCCACGCCGTCCACTTTCAACGCATCATAAACTTTGGGCAAAGCTCCGCGGGGGAATTCCACGTCCACGACGGCGCCGATGATTTGAATGATCTTACCCGAATTCATTTTCAATTCCTCTTGCAGACCTGATGGTTCCTAATCTGAATCACTGAACTGCCGCTGCGCCCGATACGATTTCCGAGATTTCCTGAGTGATGGAAGACTGCCTGGCTTTGTTGTACAAAAGCTGCAGCTCATCGATGAACTTACCGGCATTGTCGGAGGCGCTCTTCATCGCTATCATCCGAGCTGCCTGCTCGCAGGCTTTGTTTTCCACTATCCCTTGGAACACAATCGACTCAACATAGCGTATCAAAAGCTCGTCTAGGACTTCCTGAGCATCTGGCTCGTAAATATAGTCCCAATAGTGTTTTAGCTTGTCTTCCGGGGTTTCCACCTCGACCGGAAGCAGTTTCTGGATCACTGGCCTTTGGGTCATGGTGTTAACGAATTCGTTGAAAACCAGATAAATCTGATCCAGTTCATTCTGGCTGTATTTGTCCAGCATGACTTTGACCGGGCCGATGATGTCCTGAAGGCGAACCTCGTCTTTGAGGTGGGTTAACTGGGCAACGATTTTTGCCCCGATGCTGGAGAAGAAGGAAACGCCCTTCTGTCCGATAACGCTCAGCTCCAGAGAGGCGCCTTCTTCTTCCCACGCCTTCATCTGGCGCAGCAATCCTCGAAACAGATTGGCATTCAGCCCTCCGCACAAGCCGCGGTCGGTAGTAATCAACAAGACCCCGATCCGTTTGCCATCGCGGGGGAGCAAGAAAGGATGCCGGTACTCGGGATGGGCGTGGGCTAAGTGCTGGATGATCTGCTGCATGCGCCGGGCGTACGGTCTGGTCGCCTGCATGCGCTCCTGAGTCTTGCGCATTTTGCTAGCAGCGACCATTTCCATGGCCTTAGTGATTTTTTGCGTATTTCTGATGCTCTGGATCTTGGTTCGGATCTCTTTGCCTACCGCCATAAGTCCTTACCAAGTTCGGGTTTGCTTGAAGTTTTGGACCGCCGCGTGGAGTTTGGCCGCAATCTCGTCGTTGTAGTCACAAGTCCGGTTGATCTCATCCAAGAGACTACCATGCTCGGCTCTCATATAATCCTGCAGAGCATCCTCGAAATCGCGCACTTTATTGACCGGGACATCATCCAGATAGCCTTGCCCCACGGCAAACAGGGAAACGGCCTGTTCGGCTACAGACATGGGCTTGTACTGGGGCTGTTTTAAGATTTCAGTCACCCGCTGGCCGCGCTCGATCTGTTTGCGCGTGGTCTCATCTAGTTCCGAAGCGAATTGGGCAAACGCCGCAAGTTCCCGGTATTGGGCCAAATCGAGGCGGATTCCGCCCCCCAGCTTCTTAATGATTTTGGTCTGGGCGGCTCCACCCACGCGCGAGACTGAGATTCCCGGGTTCACCGCCGGGCGAATGCCAGCGTTGAACAAATTAGTCTCTAGATAAATCTGGCCGTCAGTGATTGAGATCACATTAGTCGGCACGAATGCAGACACGTCACCGGCTTGGGTTTCGATAATCGGCAGTGCAGTGAGCGATCCGGTCTTGCCCTTGACCTTACCGCCGGTGAGCTTTTCTACTTCGGCAGCGTTGATGCGTGCCGCTCGTTCCAAAAGGCGTGAGTGGAGATAGAAAATATCCCCAGGATAGGCTTCCCGTCCTGGAGGGCGACGCAGCAGCAACGATACCTGGCGATAAGCCCAGGCCTGCTTGGTCAGGTCGTCGTAGACGATCAGCGCATCCTCGCCCTTGTCGCGGTAGTATTCGCCCATCGCGCAGCCGGCATAGGGGGCAATGAACTGTAACGCAGCCGATTCAGCGGCAGTGGCCGCCACTACCGTGGTATATTCCATCGCGCCGTGCTCTTCAAGCTTGCGCACGATATTGGCGACAGTGGATTGCTTCTGTCCAACCGCCACATAGATGCATTTAACCCCGGTGCCTTTTTGGTTGATGATGGTATCGACGGCGATGGCAGTCTTACCGGTTTGACGGTCGCCAATGATCAACTCGCGCTGACCACGTCCTATAGGAATCATGGCATCGATTGCCTTGAGACCCGTCTGGAGCGGCTGGCTTACCGATTGGCGGGCAATCACGCCCGGAGCGATTTTTTCGATCGGTGAGAAATATTCGGTCTCGATCGCCCCTTTGCCATCAATCGGACGCCCCAAGGCGTCGACTACTCGACCCAGCATAGCCTCACCTACCGGCACCTGGAAAATCTTGCCGGTGCACTTGACCCAATCGCCCTCGGCAAGATGTTCATATGCCCCCATGACCACCGCGCCTACCGAATCGCGCTCGAGATTCAACGCCATGCCAAAAGTATCCCCGGGAAACTCGAGCATCTCCCCGTGCATGACGTCCTCCAAGCCATGGATGCGCACAATACCATCTGTAAGGCTGATTATCGTTCCTTCGCTGCGCGCTTCTATGCCAGCTTCAAATTCCTTGATCTTTTGCTTGATCAGATCACTGATTTCCGCAGGATTAAGCTGCATCATTTCTGTCTCGCTTTATTTGTTTGCAAACTGAGAGAAAAATACTTGAATCAAGCCAAAAGCCTTTTAGCCAAACGCTCGAGCTGGCCGCGCACTGAACCATCGATGACTTTATCCCCGGCGCGGATAACGACCCCGCCGATCAGACCCGCATCCTCTTGAGAGCTCAAGCGAATCTTTTTGCCCAGGTTCTTCTCCAGCTCTGCAACTAGAGAGGCCCGATTTTCTTCGCTTAAGGGATAAGCGGTGACTACCTTCACGTCCACATACCCTTCGTGCTCGCTCCGATACTGCTCGAACAACTCCCGAATCTGATCTATCAAAGTGATGCGGCGGCTGTGGACCAAGAGTTTCACAAAGTTCTCACCTTCTCGATCCAAGTATCCCTTGCCTACTTCGAGAATCAAACGTGAAAACGCTTGCTCGCCTACCTTCGGATTGGCTGCCGCCCAAGCCATCTCCCTGTCGGCCATCACGGTTGCCAAGAACTCAAGCATTCTCGACCACTGATCGATCCTGCCGGTCTCCCGGGCCAGTTTGAATACCGCCTCAGCATAAGGCCGGGCCAAAGTCTTGAGCTCGCTCACGACACCTGTCCCAATTGCCTGGTCACACTTTCCAGAATTTCCCGATGTTTGGCTTCATCGATTTCAGCTCTGAGGATCTGCGCCGATGCCATCACTACCAATTGTGCGACTTGATTACGCAATCCTTCCTTGGCACGGTGGACTTCTTTGTCGATTTCGGCTTTGGCCGCAGCAATCAGCCGCTCGCCCTCTTGGCGCGCGGCTTCTTTGGCGTCATCGATGATTTCGTTGGCGCGTTTTTGCGCCAGATTGATGATCTCGTTAGCCTGTTCCCTGGCTTCATGGATCACGCTCTTGGCCCTGGCTTCAGCGAGTTCCATTTCGTGCTTGCCGCGTTCAGCGGCAGCTAAACCTTCTGCGATCTTTCGCTTACGCTCTTCCATCGCCTCCATGAGGGGTGGCCACACGTACTTCATGGTGAACCACACCAGCAGCGCGAAGGTGATCATCTGCCCCAAGAGGGTAATATTGATACTCACGATCCCTTGCCTCGTTTTATTGGTTCAGCCGACGGCAGCTTTCAACCGCCCGCAACCGGGGCCAGGAATGGATTGGCAAAGGTAAAAAACAGTGCCATCCCCACGCCGATCATGGTCACTGCATCTAAGAGGCCGGCGACGATGAACATTTTGACCTGGAGCATGGGCACCATTTCCGGCTGACGCGCAGCACCTTCGAGAAACTTGCCTCCGAGCAGACCGAAGCCAATAGCGGTCCCTAGGGCTCCCATACCCAGCACTAACCCTACAGCAACTGCGGTTAACCCCTGAATGTCAGCAACCAACGCCAGATTTTCCATTATTTCCTCCGTTTACCTCGTGAAGTTATAACAAATCAATGCGACGCATGCGCCATACTCAAGTAAACAATGGTCAGCACCATAAAAATGAACGCCTGTAGAGTAATGATCAGAATGTGGAACACTGCCCAGGGAAAACTCAAAAGCGGCTGAAAGTACCAAGGCATCAACGCAATTAAAATGAAGATCAACTCCCCTGCATACATGTTGCCGAACAGTCGCAAAGCTAATGACACTGGCCTTGCAAACTCTTCCACCAGACGCAGGATCAGATTAAAGGGCATGAACCACACGCCGAATGGATGAACCAGGATTTCTTTGGTGAATTCCCACGGTCCTTTGACCTTGAAGCTGTAATAAAGAATCAGGCAAAACACCGTGATCGACATGGCAAAGGTGGCATTGAGATCGGTGCTCGGCACCACCCTAAGGTAGGGAGTCCCCTCTAGGGCGGCAATAGTGGGTAACAGATCGACCGGCAGCAGATCCATGGCGTTCATCAGGAAGACCCAGCAAAAGATCGTCAAAGCCAGCGGGGCGATAAGCGGATTGCGGCTATGAAAAGCATCTTTGACTTGAGCATCGACGAACTCGACCAACATTTCAGCAAAATTCTGGACCGGTCCAGGAACGCCAGAAGTTGCGCGCTCAGCGGCGTATCTGAAAGTCAAAGCAAAGACAAGCCCAAGTACAGCGGAAAAGAACAAAGTATCTAGATGCACGGTCCAGAAACCCTCACCGGCATGCAACGGCGTCAAGTGGTGAATGATATACTCGGTAGCGCTCATGGCTGCCATACTCCCTCAACTTAAGTTTGCTCATTCAGCAGGAGCGCGAACCAGAACACGCTCAAAACTGCTACAAATCCCACTAACACTGACATGAACTTGATGTCCGGCAAACGCAGCACTAAAAAAAACAAAACAGCGGTCAACGCCAATTTGACAATTTCGCCTAGATAAAACCCACGCAAGATCTGCTGTGGGGTTTTTCTCCGACTGCGGCTGATCTTTAAAGCCAAATAAGCGTTGGGAATAAAAGCGATAACCCCTCCCAGTCCTGCAGATTTGGCCGCCTGCCAGCCGAACCCTGCCAGTCCCCCCAAAAAGACCGCCAACAGCACTGCAGCTTGCATGCAGAGGATCCTGCCAAGCTCGGCAGTAACATTAACACCCATTAGCCTCTCCACATGCACACAAACTTAAGATTCTATCGGTCCGTTCAAGCGAAATCAAGCAACGCATGCGTCGGCAAAAGCAAGGCGGTTGGTAATGCTCCAAACAGCAAGCGAGCGCTTCGCTGAGGCGACGTTCACGCCTGGGCGCTTGAATCAACTCCACTTCGGTGGCAGTGAGCTCGGCATTGGCAGGGACGATATCGAATTGCAATTCCGGCAACGGCACGATGACCTGTCCGGCATCGGCTTCTCCCAGCAATAGGTCGTAGCAGGTTTGTTTCAGAGCATTTTTATCCACCCCGCAACCCATCGTGGCGTTTCCTTGCGGGTCTATGTCGATTAACAATACCTTACGCTTAGTTAGGGCCAGCGAGGCGGCTAAGTTGATGCTAGTGGTCGTTTTACCGACGCCCCCTTTTTGATTGGCGATCGCGATAATTTTTGTCATGAGACTTCAAGATTGGGTGATTTCGATCAGATGGCGCTCTGCCCCAAGACTAGGCACCTGGAGCGGGAAAATCCGGGGATTCAAGGCGGCAAGCGCTGCTCGCTCAGCTTCGGGATAGCGACCTTTCATGGCCAGGAATTTCCCTCCTGGAGCAAGCAGACGGTGGCACAATGCAAAGCTGCGACCAGCTTCGGCAAAGGCCCGAGTGACGATAGTATTGAATCCAGCAGGAGCTGCATAGCGTTCGACCCTGGCATGGACTGCCTCCACATTGAAAAGCTCCAACTCAAGCACCATCTGCAGCACGAACCGGATTTTTTTCGCTACTGCATCGAGCAGCACAAAATGGTGCTGCGGAAAAAAGATGGCCAGTGGCAATCCGGGAAAACCAGCGCCCGTTCCGACGTCTAGAATTCTTGGACCCTGTAAATATGGATAAATCGCTAGGCTATCTAATACATGCACGGTGACGAAGCCGGCTTCGTCGTCTACTGCAGTGAGGTTGACCAGCCGGTTCCAGCGTACCAAGGCCTGATAAAGCTTTTGGATCTTGCCGATCTGATCCTGAGTCGGAGTCAACCCCAGTTCATTCAAACCTAAAACTAGGAGCTTTTCCATCAAGCACTTTTTTTCTTAAGATGAACTAAAAGCAGGGAGATCGCCGCTGGAGTCACCCCGGGGATCCGCGCTGCTTGTCCCAAGGTAGTCGGCCTTTGAGACGCCAGCTTCTCGCGCACCTCGTTGGACAATCCCACGACCTGCTGATAATCCAAGGTCTCTGGCAAAGACAAATCCTCGTAGCGGCGGCTGCGATCGATTTCAGTTTTCTGGCGCTCGATGTAGCCGGCATATTTGGCTTGGATCTCCACCTGCTCTAGAACCGCCGGCTCTAGACCAGCCGTTTCTATCAGCTTCAGTTCTGCTAGATGCCGAATAGTCACCTCCGGGCGCCGCAGCAACTCAAGCAGATTAGCCTCGCGCTGGAGAGGGGCCGACAAGACGCTAGCTAATTTCGCCGCTGCCGGCTTGTCAGCCTGAATCCAGGAACTGGCTAAATCCTCCCGTAAGCGGTCGATGGCCTCGCGCTTGCGCTGAAATGCTTCCCAGCGGATGTCGTCTACTAAGCCTAATTCTCGGGCTTTCTCAGTCAGACGCAGGTCAGCATTGTCTTCGCGCAGCAGCAGCCTGTATTCGGCCCGGCTGGTGAACATCCGGTAAGGTTCCTGGGTACCTCGGGTGATCAAATCGTCAATCAACACGCCGATGTAGGCTTCGTCCCGACGTGGCCACCAGGGTTCCTTGCCTTGTGCCTTGCGAGCAGCGTTAAGACCTGCGATCAGGCCCTGGGCGGCGGCCTCCTCGTAACCAGTAGTGCCGTTGATTTGGCCAGCAAAAAACAAATTTTCCATTGCCTTGGTCTCCAGACTCGGTTTAAGTCCCCGGGGATCAAAAAAGTCGTATTCGATCGCGTATCCTGGCCGGGTAATGTAGGCCTTCTCAAAGCCCCTGATAGAACGAATGAAAGCGAGCTGAACGTCAAACGGCAAACTGGTGGACACTCCGTTGGGATAGACTTCATAGGTATTTAAACCTTCCGGTTCTACAAAGATCTGATGGGAATCGCGTTCGGCAAAACGCACTACCTTATCTTCGATGGAAGGGCAATAACGCGGACCAACTCCTTCGATGACCCCGGTGAACAGCGGCGAGCGATCCAAGCTGGCGCGAATGATCTCGTGAGTGGCAGCGTTGGTGCGGGTGATATGACAAATCACTTGGGGCGGATGTTCCTCTGCCCGGCCGAGAAAGGAAAACACCGGAGTCGGAGTATCGCCCGGTTGTGCTTCCATCACGCTATAATCTAAACTTCGGCCATCGAGTCGTGGCGGAGTGCCGGTTTTCAGCCGGCCGACACAGAAACCCAAATCGCGTAACCGGCAAGCAAGCGCATTGGCGGGGATGTCTCCAGCTCGCCCCCCTGGATAATTGACCAGTCCAACGTGGATTATCCCACCCAAGAAAGTTCCTACCGTCAGCACCACGCATCGGGCTTTAAAGCGCAGTCCCATTTGGGTAACTACGCCGGCCGCGCGATAGCGATCGACGATCAAGTCCGAAACCGTTTGTTGAAACAACCACAAATTGGGTTGGCGCTCCAGCGCTTGACGCACAACTTGTTTGTACAAAACCCGGTCGGTTTGAGCACGGGTTGCCCGCACTGCCGGGCCTTTGGAGGCGTTTAAAACCCGAAACTGAATCCCGGCCAGATCAGCGGCATGAGCCATCAGTCCGCCCATGGCGTCGATTTCTTTGACCAGATGTCCTTTGCCTATACCACCAATGGCAGGATTACAGCTCATCTGCCCTAAGGTTTCGATGTTTTGGGTTAAAAGCAGGGTTTTGGCTCCGCATCGGGCCGCAGCTAGCGCGGCCTCGGTTCCTGCGTGACCACCACCCACGACGATTACGTCGAATTCTTGCGTGAAATCCATAGATCGAGCCAAGTTCGCAGTTTCTGACTGACAAAAATTATACAGGGGTCCAGACAAGCGTTGTTGATCTATCAACTCAGCTGTTAGTCCTTGGGACATGCACTAAATTAAAATAATTAATCAAAATTTAACTTGTTGTTATTATAGTTGGCTACGTTTTGTTGAATAATCAAAATTTGCTTTTAAATTCAATTTGTTGAGTGAAAAAATCTTTGTTCTCAAACTGTGGATAGGGAGGAGATAAGCTGTGGATAAATTGGGATTATTTTTTCATCCACAATTCATCGATAACTTATCCACAAGTTTTCCAGAGAAAAATTTGGATTTTGTATCCACGCAGAGTATGATGTGAATCCTTATGCTAATTACCATAATTTCTAGCTATGCAAGTATCTGAAAATAAAGTTGTTTCCATCCATTACACCCTCAAGAACGATGCTGGTGAGGTGATCGATAGTTCCGCAGGACGCACCCCTTTGAGCTACCTACACGGTGTCGGTAGCATCATCCCAGGACTCGAGAAGGCCCTTGAAGGTAAGTCTAAGGGGGATCACGTCGACGTAAGCATTGTTCCGGAAGAAGCTTATGGACTGCGCGATGAAGCCTTGATCCAGACAGTACCTAAAAGCGCTTTTGAAAGAGCGGGAGAGATCGAACCAGGTATGCAATTTCAAGCCCAAACACCGGCTGGCAGTCGGATATTGACGGTTGTTGCGGTATATGACGATGACGTCATCGTCGATGGCAACCATCCGTTGGCTGGTGAAACTCTTCATTTTTCTGTGGAAATCACTGACGTCCGTGAGGCTACCGCAGAAGAACTAGCCCACGGCCACGCCCACTAACTAAATAGACGCTTCCTACACAAGCGGGACCTGTGCCCTACAGGCCCCGCTTACCCTTGATTAATCTTGCCGAGATGCCGACAGACGAGTCCGGCATAACAGCCATTCTTGTTTCTATAACAACAGCGTATTATCTTACAGCCTTTTAGTTCAACGCCGTAGTCGACGGAAAGTGATGGTAACCTTCAAGGAGATGTCATGCGAAACTGGAAACGGCTGATACTACTGCTAAGTGCCGGGACTTTCGTTCTGGCTCTGTTGGCACTGATTGTCGCGACTGCTTTGAGCCACTTCCTCATCGACTTGTGGTGGTTCCTTTCCCTCGATTTCGGCGCCTATTTCTGGTTACGCTTGCTGTACCGGTACATCCTCTCGGGGGGGGTAACGCTGGGGTTTTTTGTTTTGTTCTTTGCCAATTTCTGGGTGGCTTCTCGCTATCTTGGGATCTACGCGCAGCCAAAAACGAAATGGCAATCAAGATTGTTGTACCGTTTCCAGACTGGCGCAATGGAAGTTTACACCCCTCTGTCTTTGGTGATGGCCATTGTTCTGGCAATTCCTTTCTACCACCAGTGGGAAACTGGACTGCTATTCTTCTTCGGTCCCACAGCCGGCGTGCAGGATCCTTTTTACAACAATGACGTTAGCTTTTATCTGTTTCGCTTGCCCATTTTTTTGCTGCTCCAACAAAAGCTTCTGATCACGTTCCTGGTCCTCCTGATCGCTATTTTTACCTTGTACTGGGTCGAACATCAGATAGTTGGAGAGGGGAAAGCCCCTTTTCCGACCGGTGCCAAAATTCATCTCACCATACTGGCAGTGCTAGCGACATTGATTCAGGGATGGGGATTCATGCTCGAACGGTTTTCCCTGCTCTACGTGAACTCCCATGAGCCGGTGTTCTATGGCCCAGGATTCGTAGAAATGCGCTATCAGCTTCCGCTGATTTGGTTGTCGCTTTGCTTTTTTCTTGGCATTGCAGGTTCGGCAATTGTCTATGCCCACTGCCGGCGAGGGCTTGCAGTCGGCGTGGCAGCGACGATCTGTTTTTTGGCAGTCTTGGGCCTGCGCAAGTTCGAATTAATCCCAGCCTTGCTGGAACAGTACATCGTTCGGGCCAATCCAGTCACCACCGAGGGTCGCTTCATGCTTAACAACATAGAAGCTACTTTGGCCGCTTATAATTTGAACAAGGTCACTACGGTGGATTTCAGAATCAGCCGCCGGCCAGAACAAGACATCACCGGCCAGGCGGTGGAAAACTACATCGCTAACATCCCAGTTTGGGACGAGACCTTTCTGTTCGACGTCTATCAGCAGCTCCAGGGACTTCGGCCTTACTATCAATTTTCTCCGGTAGACGTAGCGCGCTATCCAATTCAAGGCCAAGTTCAACAGGTCAATCTAGCTGCGCGTGAGGTCAATTTGGCAAAGCTTCCGCGTGAAGCAGCGGAGACCTGGGAAAACAAGCACCTGCGCTACACTCATGGCTACGGGGTGGTGATGACCCCAGCCGCTCAGGAAGGAGAGCGGCCGATGACTTGGTACATCTACGATCTTACTATGGATTCTCCGGTCGGTTTTCGTGTTGACGATCCACATATCTATTACGGCCAGGAAAATCTCCCTTATGCTATCGTGCCCAACAGGCTGGAAGTCACGGAAATCGCCGGGACCCCGCAGACTCCTGAGAAATACCATGGCGGTGGCGGGATAGAAATCAAGTCCTTATTTCGCAAGTTAATCGCTGCGGTTTATTTCCAAGAGCCAAAGATTTTCTTTTCCATCAATATCACCGACGAAAGCCGGCTCAGAATCCGGCGCAATATCCGCGAGCGGATCAAGGAACTCGCCCCTTATTTAGTCCTAGACAGCGATCCTTACATCGTCGTGACCCGCGAGCGCCTTTACTGGATCGTGGACGCTTATACCGCTTCGCGTTGGTATCCAGTCTCAAAGACTATGACGATGGCCGAAGAATGGTTGGATGGGGTGAGTGAAATCAACTACGTCCGCAATTCGGTCAAGATTGTAGTGGATGCCTACGATGGCCATGTCGACTTTTACATCGCCGATCCAGAAGATCCCATCATTCGCGGCTTCTCCAGAGCTTATCCTGGGGTCTTCAAGCCGATCGCGGCGATGCCGCTTGAGCTTCAAGCCCAGCTGCGTTACCCCAGAGATATGTTTTATTTACAGATGCAAATCTATGCCAAATATCATCAGCGCCAGCCGGAACTGTTCTATCAGCAGTCGGAAACCTGGAGTTTCGCCCGAGCCGGGGACGTGCCCAAAAGACCCTACTACCTGACGGTGGAATTAGTAGAGCATCCTAACTTGCAACCTTTCGTCCAGATCTGCCCTATGACCCCGATCGGGCGAGATAACTTGAGTGCCTTAGCATTGGCAGGAGTGCGCGACTTAAAGGAAGGCCCCTATCGCCCAGAACTGCTGGTTTACCGCTTCGGCAAGGAGTTTCAGGTCGAAGGGCCGGCGCAGATCACAGCTCTGATCGATCAAAATCCAGAGATTTCCGCTTCTTTTACCCTGTGGGGGCAACTGGGTTCAGAAGTGCGGCGCGGCAGGATCATCGTCCTGCCGGTCGGGCATTCGATGCTGTACGTCCAGCCGGTCTATCTGATCTCGGCAGGTCCGACCAAGATACCACAACTAATGCGCGTTATCGTCTCCATGGGCGGGATAGTAGTTATGGAGCGAACCCTCAAAGATGGTTTCGACAAGCTGCGCAAGCTGTTGGAGGAGAAGACTCGCCAGGAAGGGCGGCTGGGTCAAGGCAGCCTTATCGGACAGTGAGTGTCTTGACTCCGCTTTCGGTCCCAAGCAATACCACATCAGCCGGCCTCAAAGCGAAGATTCCCACGGTGACCACGCCGGGAATGTTGTTGATAGTCTGCTCCAACTCGATGGGTTTAAATATCTCTAGGCCGTGCACGTCGATGATTTGATTACCGTTATCGGTAATGTAACCCTCGCGCCACTTAGGACTGCCCCCTAGTTTTACCATCTGCCGGGCGACGAAGCTTCTGGCCATGGGAATGACTTCGATAGGAAGCGGGAACTTGCCTAGGTAATGGACGTATTTGCTCTCGTCTGCGATGCAGACGAACTTACGGCTGGCAGCGGCGATAATTTTTTCCCGCGTCAAGGCGCCACCCCCCCCTTTAATGAGTTGCAAATCGGGATTGATCTCGTCCGCTCCGTCTATATAAATCTCCAGATCGCCGACAGCGTTTAAATCCAAAACCGGAATACCTAGTTTCTTCAGGCGTTCGGTGGTTCCCTCGGAGCTGGATACCGCCCCTTCAATCTTCGATTTGAAGCTAGCCAGAAGATCGATGAAGTAGTTGACGGTGGAACCAGTGCCTACTCCAAGGATGGAAACCCCATCAATGTATTTCAACGCCGCTTCAGCGGCTTTGCGTTTGAGCGCATCTGCTGAACTCACGGGTCTCTCCTACAAAATAAAACATGATGATAACGGCCTGATGATGCGATTGGCAATTCCAATGCAGACCGTCGGTATCCAGCTGTCTGCAGGTGGAAACTTAGCTAGCCAGGGAAAGGATGAAGTGCCAGTGCTCAGGTTCTACAGGCATGATCGATAAGCGATTGCCATGCTTAAGCAGCAACAGTCTGGCTAATTCTGGGTGGCGTTTTAATTTTGACAAAGTAACCAGGTGGGTGAATTTGCATACCAGCTTGACATCTACTGCAAACCAACGCGGCAGCTCAGGTGTGCTTTTCGGATCAAAATAGGGGCTGGCACGGTCCAGCGCCGTGGGATCGGGGTAGCCGTCGCGGATGATTTGAACAATTCCCGAAATTCCTGGTTGCTTGCAGCTGGAGTGGTAGAAAAAGGCCAGATCTCCCATGCGTATTCGATCCCGCAGGAAATTGCGAGCTTGATAATTGCGCACTCCGTCCCAGCACGTAGTTTGGTTGGGACAGTCCGCTAAGTCGTCAATGCCGAAGATCAACGGCTCGGATTTGAACAACCAGTAAGCTCGGGAGAGATTGTTCACGGGTTTAAGAGCGGATCGGAAGTAGTATCCCCCGCTTGCGCCGTAACGCCCTTTCGCTCTTGAACCGGACAGCTCAAGTGGAGGATTCAGGTAGCGAATCGGGCTTTCCACTCTCTGGCGGACATGCTCGCCATCGCTACAACATTACCCCCTGGGTTTTGAATTAGGCTCAAGAAGTAACCCAGGACGTTTCGAACGCTGCAGGGGATACTCTGTTTAATTTTACATCAACTTAAAAATTTAGCTAGGTCAGCCGCTTCTTATTGGGCCAAGAGTTTATCGATTAATTCGTTTAGGTCATGGATCCGTTGGCTTAGTCGATTCTGCAATTCCGAATGATAGGTCTGCAGTTGCACCAGTTCATGAACGATGTTGAGGGCTGCCATGATCGCAACGCGATCGGAACCGATGGCTTTCCCCGCAGTGCGGATGGCGCGCATTTCCGTATCTAGCCGCTGTGCGGCAGAGATTAATAGTTCCCGTTCTGCAGGGCTGCAGCGCAACTTGTATTCTCGGCCTAAAATCTGAACAGTGATAGATTCTGGAAGCAGGCCGCTCATGCTTACTGAGTTAGTGACTGCATGCAGTCTAGCATTTGCTTGATCCGCTTACGGGCGGATTGGGTTTTGGCTAAATATTGATCCCGTTCAGTAATCAGTTGGACTATCTGTTCCTTCAATTGCCGATTTTCGATGCGAAGCTGTTCGCACAATGCTGCCAAACGCTCGACTTTTTCGGTCAGCATTTCTAATTCACGTTCTAGGTCTGGGCTCACCGTCACGTCAGTAAACGGATGAACAGATTCAGGCGGTTAGAAAATGATAGCATATGATGATCTTCTCATGAGAAAGCATCCAATGCGACCATCATTTACGGGAGAGGCATGATGGAGGCTGAAGTCTTTGCTCGCAGGCGGGCGGATTTCTTAGCTCGGCTTAACGAGCAGGAAGCTGCGATTTTGGCGGCTGCTCCCCCTCGACCACGCAGTCGCGATGTGGAGTTCCCTTATCGTCAAGACAGCGACTTTTATTATTTGACTGGTTTTCCAGAGCCTCATGCGGTCGCCGTATTCCTACCCGGTCGCAAACGAAGTCAATTTATTCTGTTTTGCCGGGAATATGACTCGCAGAAAGCGATCTGGGAGGGAGATCATGCAGGCTTGCAAGGTGCTCGTAAGCATTATGGCGCTGAAGAAGCCTATTCAATCGATCAGATCGATGCAGTGATGCCTAAGCTTTTGGCCGGCCGCAGGCGTCTCCATTGCAGTCTAGGCAAGGACCTGCGGTTCGATCAGAAGCTTATGGCTTGGGTGGGCGCCGTAAAATCCCAGGCACGCGCTGGAGTGAGAGCGCCAGAGGAGTTCATTGATCTAGACCGGGTGCTGCATGAGATGCGCTTGATCAAAACTCCAGAAGAAGTGGCGGCCATACGCCGGGCGGCAGAGATTTCCGCCCAAGCCCATATCCGCGCAATGCAAGTCTGTCGACCGGGGCTGTACGAATATCAAATCGAGGCGGAAATCGTCCACCAGTTCATGCGAGGCGGTGCGCGTTCGCCTGCTTATCCCAGTATTGTCGCAGGTGGTGCCAACGCCTGCGTGCTCCACTATACGAGAAACGATAAGCGACTCGAAGCAGGAGAGTTGCTTTTGATCGATGCCGGCGCAGAATACGATTACTATGCGGCCGACATTACCCGGACCTTTCCGGTCGATGGACGTTTTACTTCACTCCAGCGGACCATTTACGAGTTAGTGTTAGAGGCGCAGTTGGCGGCTATCGAAAAGGTTCGGGCAGGTAATCGATGGAATGAACCTCACGAAGCAGCGGTTCGGGTTTTAGTCAAGGGATTAGTGAAACTAGGTCTTCTGGAAGGGAATCCTGCCCGTCTGATCAAGAAAGAGGCATATAAGGATTTCTACATGCACCGCACCGGTCATTGGTTGGGTATGGATGTTCATGATGTGGGGGCATATAAAGTCGATGATGAATGGCGAGAGTTGCGTCCGGGGATGGTGTTGACGGTAGAGCCTGGCCTTTATATTAGCCCGCGATGCAAACAGGTTCCTAAAAAATGGCGAGGCATCGGTGTGCGTATCGAAGATGATGTGCTCGTGACCGAGGAGGGCTGTGAGGTGCTCACCAAGGCGGTCCCTAAAACCGTCGAAGAAATCGAAGCGTTGATGGAGGCTAATCGTGAAAACCTATGACGTGCTGATCGTCGGTGGGGGATTAACCGGTGGCAGCCTGGCATTAGCACTCAAACGCTTGGGCCTTACAATCGCCTTGGTGGAAGCCACTGCCCCCGAGCAACGTTGGAATTCCCCCACGGGAGACCGGGCTTTGGCTGTGGCCAAAGGGTCTGTGGAAATCCTAGACGATCTTGGAATTTGGGCAAAGGTAGAGGGAAAGTCAACGCCAATTCGCCATATTCACGTATCCGAGCGCGGGCATTTTGGCAAAACCCGCCTCAATGCTCTGGAAATGGGCGTGGATGCCTTTGGCCAGGTGGTTCTAGCTAGAGATTTAGAACAAGCTATAGCTGGTGCTTGCGCAGAGGGAGAGATCGAGACGCTCTGTCCTGTTCGGGTAGCTGGGCTTCGAATAGGATCAAACGCCGTGGAAGCTAGCCTGGTTCAAGACGAGCGAGCGTTTAGCTGTCGCGCACGTTTGGTAGTAGCTGCCGATGGGGGACAATCCAAAGTACGCAGATGGGTCGGAATTGGCCAAACGCTGCATGATTATGGTCAGACTGCCATAGTCGGCATGGTCTGTTCGGAAAGACCTCATTGTTATACTGCCTACGAGCGGTTCACCGCTTCTGGCCCATTAGCGCTTTTGCCTTTGCCAAAAGGAAACAACGCCTTGATCTGGAGTCATTCCCGAGAAGAGGCAAGAGCGGTTCAAATGTCGTCTTTAGAACAGTTTGAGCAGCGTTTGCAGGAAGCATTCGGATGGAGACTTGGGCGCTTGAAGCTGATGGCACCACTGCGTAGCTTTCCCCTTAGCTTGATCCGGGCGAAACGCTTGTTTGCTGAACGGGTTGTTCTGGTGGGAAATGCTGCTCATCAACTCCATCCGGTGGCTGGGCAGGGATTCAATCTTGGTTTGCGGGACGTCGCCGTCTTGACTAGACTAATGAAAGAGTATTTACGCTGCAGGTACGATCCCGGAGCGTTTACCCTGCTGGAGCGGTATGCTAAAATGCGTTTTTTTGACCATGAGCAGGTCATAAGGTTCAGCCATGG
>JBKBMR010000017.1:4748-23967 GCA_046295755.1 Methylohalobius sp. | reverse complement strand
TGGCGCTTGCGCTGCTCGATCTCGGCTTTGAGGCGCAGGGCGCTGCGAATCCTGACCAGAAGTTCGACCCCCTTGAACGGCTTTTCGATGTAATCCACCGCGCCGGCATCAAAGGCCTGCTCAAGATGCTCCTCGTCGTTGCTGCCGGTGAGCACGATCACCGGGATGTCGCAGGTTTTGGGATTTTCCCGGATCCTGCGGCATACCTCGATCCCGGACGCATCTGGCAGAAAGATATCGAGCATGACCAGGTCCACCTCTGGGTCTGGGCCACCAGGCCGGTCAAGACCCAGATAGGCCAGCGCCTGAGCTGCAGTGGAAACAGTCACAGTCCGGTAACCTGCCGCCTTCAGCCGCATGCCGATCATTTGGCCCAATTGCGGATCGTCGTCAATGATCAAAATGAGCATATTTACCTTTGACTGATCTATCTCTGAAGACGGCTGTCATCCGGATTAGTTCAGCATAGAACACAATCTAAAAAGTTTTTTGCAGATTCGGTCACGTTCAAGGGTGGATCACGGGGTCCTAAAGTTGCCTTATGGCAGCTTTAGGCGGTTTTCTACCTTTTTTACCCCCTCGACATACCAACAGTCGTGCTCTGCCAGTTTGATCTGTTCAGCCACCGGCACAGCCCCCTCAAGGATTACTTCCCCCGCCCGACATTGGATCGCCAGTTGTGAATAATCGACAAACGGATCTATGTCTAGTGCCAGCAAAATGGCTTCCTTGAGTTGGTCGTCGTTGTCCTCTTCAGGAGGGGTGACTATAAGCTCGTTGACGACGTTACGGCTTCCTGGCACCCACCATGCCATCACCTCTGCTAAACGCCGATCGCATAGGGATTTGACCTCCCCACTAAGGTATACCGTACCGTTCTCCACGTGGACGAGGAAAAACCCTGCCTGCCCATCCAACCGGCGTAGGACTTCCCGTTTGCCCTTATGGTCGATGGCGGTCAGGCCGTAATGTTTGAAGGCAAGGTCCTCGGAGAGCATCTTGGTCAAATGCGCTAAAATTTCATCGTCACCCATCGCTTGCGCAGGCTTGACTTGTAGTCGATCGTCCACGCTGACCACCCCGGGGACTTCCAAAGCCGTATAATAGGCACGGCGTTTGGCGGCAATATTGGCCACCTCGCCGGTCAAAACGATCCGACAGGTCTCGTGCTGGATCGTAATTTGGTCGCGATGGGGATTGACCTGCGGGTCGACTTCAAACGCTGCAGACACGGCTTTGATCAATTCATCATTACGAGTCATTTTGTCTCCTTTATTGCGTTGAAACTTTAAGGCAGATATGAGCAGAAAATTTAGCTTAATTCTGGTCGGTTTGCTGGTGACCGGTTGGGTGCTGGCAGATTCTTACGTTTTGTCACCGGCGACGGATCTAGTTGGCCAGTTGCAAACCGTCAAGGCCAGCAAAAAGGACACTTTCCTAGAGATCGCGCGCCGCTTCAACCTTGGCCAAACCGAAATCCGCCTCGCCAATCCCAGCTTGAATCCTTGGCTTTTGCAAGACGGCACCGAGGTCCTGTTGCCAAAACTCTTCATTCTGCCAGATGCCCCCCGTCAGGGAATTGTTCTCAACATTCCGGAAATGCGGCTGTATTATTTTCCTCCCACCCGTTCCGGGGATACCACCAGAGTGATCACCCATCCGGTCAGCGTGGGCCGAATGGATTGGGCTACCCCCTTGGGCACCACCCGCGTTGTCGCCAAGGTCAAGGATCCGGTCTGGGTCCCGCCGGAATCGATCAAAAAAGAACACGCCGCCGATGGCGATTTTCTCCCAGATGTGGTCCCTCCTGGGCCTGACAATCCTTTGGGCAAGTACGCGCTGCGCTTGGGCATCCCGGGTTATTTGATCCACGGAACCGACGAGGCGAAAGAATTCGGCATCGGCATGCGTGTCACCCATGGGTGCGTGCGCATGTATCCCGAGGATATCGAGCGCCTGTTCCCAGAGATACCGGTCGGTACCCCAGTCACCTTCGTCGATCAACCGATTAAACTGGGATGGTTAGGCGATGAGCTATACATCGAGGTCCATCCTCCTTTGGAAGAAAAAGGGCATTTCTATTCCTATGAAGAGATGCTGGGACAGGCCCTTGCTTTGATTGAGCGCAAAACCCAAGGAACACGGGTTCGCGTTCAAGGTTCGGCGCTGCGCAAAGCCCTCGAGGAACAAAACGGTATCCCGGTCAAAATCGCCGATCGTTCCCCTCCTCGAACCTAAAAAACGGCCCCGTTTGAAGCGGGGCCTTATTTCATCTTGAGTAAAATTACTTCAGCATGCGTTTTTGGAACAGGCGATCGAGCTTTTCGCTTTGGGCTTCGCAGCACTCCAACGCTTTGTCCGCCTTCTCCTCAGCACGGGCGGCGTGATCGTGGGCGCTGCGGATGTCTTTCATCATATCGCTGTGCGCGCTCTCCATTTTCGAAACGCGCGATTCCAAACCGGAAACGCGGTCTTTCACTTCATTCAACTGTCCCCTAGTGGCACAGCCGGTTACGACGCCCATAGCAATGGCCACAATTGAGATCTTGGCAAAAGTTTTCAACATATCTATCTCCCTTTTAGTTTGTTGGTTGTCACGCGACAAAATCATCACATAAACGCTAGCATTTAGTCAAAAACTTGCTTACCGCTAGCGGATGACCACTGTCGTCCCCACTCCGACCCAGCGGCTTAAGCGATCGATTTGGGCATCCGTCAAGGCAATACACCCTTGTGTCCAATTGAACACTCCATGGATGCTAGGGTCTGCTTTGCCTAGACCGTGGATCCCGACATATCCGCCTAAAGGAGTGTTCTGAGGTGGAACTGCGCTCTCGAAATTAGCGCGGATGAGCAAGCGGTAAGTGCGGTCGTCCAGCCAACCACGCAGCCAACCGCGGGTGGCGTGGGAAAGGGTGGGATAATTCAGGCCAAAGAAACGATGGTAGCGGCTGCTCTCCTTGATCCAGCCGATGCGGAACACTCCTAGCGGGGTTTTATGATCGCCGCGGCGTTTTGCTCTGGTAACGCCCCGGCTGCCGATCGAGATGTGGTCGAAGGTTTCGATGACCTTGTCGCCCCGCATGACGTGGAGCAAAAGCTTTTTGGTGTCCACCAGTACCCAGACGTCTTCTTTTTCCTGGGCACTTGCCAAAAGCGCCCAAGCGCAAAGCCAAAGCCCCCACTTCCACATGTACCGCTCTCCCCCTTAATGTTAAACTCACGTCAAAATGATATACCAAATGCGGAGGATGAAAATGGACATCGAAATCCGCCCCACCACACCTTACAGCGATCAAAAACCCGGTACCTCCGGCTTGCGCAAGAAGACCAGAGTTTTCTTGGACAATCCCAATTACCTGGAAAATTTTGTCCAGTCCATCTTCGACTGTCTGCCGGATCGGCAAGGCAAAACCCTGGTGTTAGGCGGCGACGGGCGCTTTTACAACCGGCAGGCGCTTCAGACCATCATCAAAATGGCGGTGGCGAACGGTTTTGGAACGCTCTTGGTAGGCCAACGCGGGCTGCTTTCCACCCCGGCTGCCTCCCACCTGATCCGCAAATTCAAAGCGCTCGGCGGGATCGTGCTGTCGGCCAGCCACAATCCTGGGGGTCCTGAAGGAGATTTCGGGATTAAATACAACATCCAAAACGGGGGTCCCGCTCCGGAAAGCTACACCAACGCGTTTTACCAGCACAGCCTTAAAATCACCGAATACCGGATCGCCAAGATAGCGGATATAGACCTAGACCGGCTAGGAGAGCATCGGTTTGGCAGCACTACCGTTCGCGTCATCGATCCGGTCAGCGATTACGCCCAGCTGATGGCGCACCTGTTCGATTTCGACCGGATTCGCTCTGCCTTGCGCGGCGGTGTGGTGAGCGTCTGTTTCGATGCCATGCACGCGGTCACTGGCCCTTATGCCAGGCGCATCCTGGAAGACGAACTGGGCGCTGTCCCCGGCTCGGTCATCAACGCCGAGCCCAAAGAGGATTTTGGCGGCGGCCATCCCGACCCCAACCTGACCTATGCCAAAGCGCTGGTAGAAAAGATGTACAGTCCCCATGCCCCGACATTAGGGGCAGCCTCGGACGGGGACGGGGACCGGAACATGATTTTAGGGCAAAGGTTCTTCGTCACCCCTAGCGATAGCCTGGCGGTGCTGGCGGCCAATGCTCATAAAGTCCCAGGCTACCGCGCGGGGCTGCGTGGCGTGGCCCGCTCCATGCCAACCAGCCGCGCCGTGGACCGGGTTGCCGAGGCTTTCGGCATTCCTTGCTACGAGACTCCGACCGGCTGGAAGTTCTTCGGTAATCTTCTGGATGCCGGCAAGATCACCTTGTGCGGCGAGGAAAGCTTTGGCACCGGCTCGGACCACGTGCGCGAAAAGGACGGTCTTTGGGCGGTCTTGTTTTGGCTCAACCTGGTGGTGACCACCCGTCAGCCGGTGGCTGTGATCGTCCGCGAACACTGGCGCCGTTTCGGCCGCCATTATTACAGCCGCCACGATTACGAGGCGCTCGACACCACTCTCGCTGAAGGGATCATGGACCAGTTGCGCGCGCAGTTACCTAAGCTTTCCAGGCAGCGCCTAGGCAGCTACACCGTCGCCTTGGCCGACGATTTCTGCTATACCGATCCAATAGACGGCAGCGTCACCTCAGGTCAAGGCATTCGCATCCTGCTGGAACCTGAAGCGCGCCTGGTGTTTCGGTTGTCGGGGACCGGCACCGAAGGAGCCACTTTACGGATTTATCTGGAGCGCTACGAAGCCGATCCTACCCGCCACGACTTAGACCCTCAAGAGGCGCTTTCGGAACTAATCGTGTTGGCCGAAGCGTTAAGCGCCGTCAAAACCCAAAGCGGACGGCTGGGGCCGGATGTTGTCACTTGACCAAGTACCTGACAGCCCTGGAGTTTCAACCAGAATGATTTCGTCATTCGCAAAAAAACCGCGCCTTTCAAGGCGCGGTCGGACGAGGAAGAAAATCTAAGATTTTAGTCTCTGAGCTTAGAAAACACGTACTGGCTGGCTTTTTGCGCGGCGTGGCAGCCGAAGCAACCTTGACCGCCGTCGGTCACTAAACGCTTGTCCGGCTTGCCTTCCCCATAGCCTTCAAATCCCCAGCCGCCAGTGGCGGCAAAACGTTTGGCGTCGCGTTCCATCACGCCGATCAGTTTGCGTTCGCCTTCTACCAGCGCGTGGTTGTCTTCTCGGTAATCGAAAAGATCGAACACCAATACCGCCCCGTCTGGATAGATGCCGGTTTTCAGTCCATCCAAAGCTTTGGGATTGGCGTACACGTGGTGAATTCCGCCAAAGGGGTTTTCCAGCGGATGGCCAGGCTGGATTACCATGGATTTGACGTGGTACCAACTGCGAAATCCCGTAGGATATGTTACTTTGGTCTCGGCTGCACCGAGTGCGGCGGAAAAGAGCAGAATCGACCCGAGCAAAAGAGGCAGCTTGTTCATTTTGACCCCCTTTTGATATAGTTTTGCGTCGAAACTATATGCCTGGATGCAAGACCCGTCAAGTTTTTTTCGTAGACGGCACGGATGCTAATGCTATGATTGCGGTTAAAAATTCTAACAATTATCGAGGAGGAAAGATGCTTGGTCGGCTGCTCTCTTTGCTGATCTTCTTTTTCGCCCTGCCTGTCCTGGCACAGACAGGCGCCGATCCGAAACAACTGATCGAACGCTACTATCAGAGCCATCCCGGCAAGGGCAAATTCGGCCAAAACTGGCAACCGATTCCGATCCAGCGTTACTGGGATCCTAAGGACTTCTACCAGCCGCCTGCTACCATCCAGGGAGAAGTCACGCGGGAGCAGTGTATTATCTGCCACCAGGCCGTCACCGCCGGTTTTGTCCAAGCCTGGAAGAAAAGCACTCACGCCAAGCTGGATGAGATCCGCGCTTTGCCTAAAGAGGACGTTCGCGCGTACAAAAAGCAAAAGCTGGCGGAAGTAGAGGCCAATCTGGTACGCCAGGGCCTGCTTCAATCCGGCGAGCCGCTCAAGGAAGTGAGCTGTATTGACTGCCACGGTGGAGTGGGCAAGCAAAAAATCCGCCACGACCAGGACTTAAGATTACCGGATCGAGCCGCGTGCGGTACCTGTCACACGGAACAGTTTGCCCAGGCGGAGGCGGAGAAAGAGCAAACCTGGCCGCAGGACCAGTGGCCCAAGGGGCATCCCTCGCACGCCGTGGACTGGAAGGCGAACGTCGAAAACGACATCTGGGCCGGCATGGCCGAGCGCGAGATCGCTCAGGGCTGCGACATGTGCCACTACCAGCAGAACAAGTGCGACGGCTGCCACACCCGCCACAGCTTCTCCGCCGCCGAGGCGAGACAACCGGAAGCCTGCGCCACCTGCCACAACGGCGTAGACCACAACGAGTTTGAAAATTACCTTTTGTCCAAGCACGGCACCGTCTATCAAACCCACAAGGCCAGCTGGAACTTCGAGGCGCCGCTTAAAGACGCTCTGACCCAAGGCGGCTACACCGCTCCCACCTGCCAGTTGTGCCACTTCGAATACAAAGGCGAATATTCCCACAACCTGGTGCGCAAAGTACGCTGGGCGTTCAACCCAACGCCGCAGATTGCCGATCATTTAAATCACCCCTGGTTCAAGGAACGTCAGGAAGCGTGGGTTTCAACTTGCAGCAACTGCCACTCGCCGCGCTTTGCTAAGACGTACCTGGAAACCGCCGATCAAGGCACGATCGCCGGGATAAAGGTCGAGCAAGAAGCCAAGAAAGTCGTTCAGGCCCTGTACGACGAAGGGCTTTTGGTCGGCCAGAAGACCAATCGTCCAGCGCCACCTGCGCCTGTGCAAGATTCCCCCGGTGGCTTCTTCCAGCTGTTTTGGGCCAAAGGCAACAACCCCTCTAGGGTGGAGCGCATCTACGCCGATATGTGGGAGCACGATCTGATCAAGCTCTACAAGGGGTTGTTCCACATGAACCCGGGCGGGTTCACCTATACCGAAGGCTGGTCGCCGCTGATGCGCGACTACACCGAGATCATGGATGAAAATACCCGCCTGCGCGAAGAAGCCAAAGAGCGCCAAGCGAGCCTGGCGATCCCATCCCAGCTTGCTGGCGTAGATTTGCGCCTACCTTTGGGAGCGGCGCTGCTTATCGGCGGCTTACTCGTAATCCGGCGCAAACCCTGATGCGGCGCTATCTCCTAGGCGGTGTCCTGCTGCTTGCAGGCGCCGCCTTGATTTTGTCTGCCTGGTGGCCGATCGAGGACGCATGGCGGGTGGAACGTACCCCGCTAACCTCGCCTGAGGATCTTACGAGCTACTATCCTCTCTTGAATTTCGAGCGTTTGGAAATCAAACATACCCAAGGGCGGCAGCTTACGCTTTATTTGGTCCGCTACCAGGATAAAGAGGGAATCTTTCGCCAAGCGCTGCTGCCTGAGCCGGGATCGGCCAAATGGCGGGCTTGGATGGAGCTTGGCCAACTTCTGCGCAATCTAGAACGAGATGCCTTGGTGATCGCGTGGTGGGACAACGGCCAGCGGGTGGATTTTTTGAGCGGCTTGGCAGCTTGGATTTACCAGCCGCCTAAAGAGGCTTTTGCTCCTGGGGAACGCCTGCTTTGGCAAACCTTAAGTGGCGGGTTCGAGGACTCTGAAAAGCTCATCCAGCTGGCCAAATGGTGGGCGGCAGACAGCGTCCAGGCGCTCTCAGAAATCGCGCGCCTTAAGCCCGACCGGCCGGTTTATTTTCTCGTTTCCAGCGACGATCTGACCCACCTGGACGAGATCGAGCGCCTGGCTGGAAAAACTCTGCCTTTGGAAGTGAGGATTTTCCCTGAAGCCAGCAATTTCCACGCCCAGATCGCCCAGATCAAACGCTGGGCGCGAGAGACTGGAAAGGCTTATCTCCCCTTGAAAGTGCCGGGGGGAATCGCCGCTTGGCGGTTGACCTTGGAATCTCCCCCATTTCTTGTGCGCTGGCTGCCTTTTCTGCCGCTTGCGGACAAGGAAGAAAGCCGCCCGTTGCATTCGCTGACGCAAGTCTACCAGAGCTTTGGCGGATACCTGACTTTGTATCGGCGTTAGCCTCATCAACGCCGCCCTTGGCGCCGCCAGCGCTCGGCGATGGCTTCCACGTCCAAGTCCTCAGACCCCTCGCGCCAGGCGGCGTGATAGTTGACGTCTTGGCTGTGCGGGGCCGGGTCAGGGCGGCGGATGCGTACCCGGGTTGGCAAGGGCACGGCCTCCCCCATCACCATCGCCTCGCCTCGGCCTAAGGCCGGCAACACATCTACCAGCTCGCTTTCGGCGTCGGGGACCAGTTCGCGCACATACGCCTGGTCGTCGGGATTGGTCAGGCGCAGGCAGATGAAAGTGCCGCATTGGGATAACACAGTCTCGGAAAGCTCGTGCGGGCGCTGGCTGACCACCCCTAGTCCTACGCCGTACTTTCGCCCCTCCTTAGCGATCCGCTCCATCGCCCGCCGCGTGCCATCGTAGCGCCCGCTGCTGCGCGGAATATAGGCATGGGCCTCCTCGCATACCAACACGATTGGGAACTCTCGTCGCCTGGGATTCCAGTAGTTGAATTCAAACGCAACCCGGCCGATCTGCGCCGACACCGCCGGGCGCACGTCGAACGGCACCGAACTAAGATCGATGATGGTAATCTGACACTTGGGCTCGCCAAGGCCGACAAAATCCCTAAGCAGCTTCGCTAAAGACTCTGAGTTGGTGCGCTGCTTGGGCTTGAGCAGAAAGTCGTAGCGCGCATCGCTCAAACGGCTTTGCAGCTTCACCAAAAATTGGTCGAACTGGCCATAGAGCGGCCCCTTGGTCTTGCCGAAATCAGTGCGCAGCTCGTTGGCAGCTTTGAACTCGTGGTACAGCTCCTCCAGGGAAAACCAGATCGGGGCGTCGATGGACACGAAGCCGATTTCTAGGCGTTCGGCTTCTTTCTTCTTCAGCGCATGCAGAGTCTCACGTAGGAATGCCATTTGGATCGAAGCGCTACTGTCGTCGCGGTCGATCAACAGCTCGACCAGTTCCTGATAAGTCATCAGCCAATACGGGATTTCCAGCACCCGGGTGTCGATATAGCGGTAGGTCCCTTCCCTGAAGGCCGAATGCAGCTGACCTTGAGCATCGCGCCAACAATATTCGCCATGGAGGTCAAGCAGGATGATGTGCGCTTTGGGCATTCCCGCAACTGCCTGTTGTAGCAGGCTGGCCACCGTCCAGGATTTGCCCGAACCGGACTGGCCCAAAATGGTGAAACTGCGCCCGAACAGCGCGCTGGGATTGAGATAGGCGGTCTGGTCAGGAAGGCTTGCCACTTGTCCGATTCCGAACCCAAACGCGCGGTATTTGGCGAACACCTGCTGAAGCAGGTCTTGCCCGACACTGCGTACTTGTGCGCCCGGCACCGGATAGTTGCGAACACCGCGCTGGAAACCCCCTTCCTCGTCGATTTCCCCCAGCGGGACGAGTCCGAGACGAACGCCGCGCGCATCCATTGAGCTGCGATTGATGACTGCCAACACCCGGATTCCCGGCTGCTCGATCGAGACGTATCTGCCTAGTTGGAAGAGTTCGTTAGCTACTTCGGGTGGATCCAGCCTTGACCCAGGGTTTTCAACCAGGGCCTTAAAGCGGCTTGCGTGGACATCGGTGAGGCGGGCTATTGGGGAATCTGCCATGGGGGTAACCTCTCCATCGCTTCAGTTCATACCCGATTTTAAGCATAGCCAATTCTCCAAGACCGCAATCGAGCATCGATCGTTACGCTTGATCGCGTGTGCCCTCTTTACCTGTGCCCAGCAAAATCGCAATCCAGCGGGTGTGGGGGTTGTCTTCCAGGAACATCTTGAAGATCACGGTGATCGGTACCGACAAAAACATCCCTACCGGCCCCAATACCCACCCCCAAAAGATCAAAGACAGCAAAACGGCTAAGGTGGAAATGCCTAAACCCTTGCCCACTATCCTTGGGTCGATAAAGCCGCCGATAACGGTGTTGATGACCAAATACCCCAAAGCGGTATACAGCGCATTCCACGCCTCATACTGGACTAACGCCAAAAGGATCGCCGGCAGCGCAGCCACAAACGAGCCGATGTTGGGAATGAAGTTGAGCACATACGCCACCGCCCCCCACAGGATGGGATAATCGACCTCTAACAGGGTAAGCCAAAACGCCACCGCAAGGCCGGTCGCTAAGCTGATCAGGTTTTTTAGATGCAGGTAGCGCCGCAAGTTGGCAAAAAAGGCTTCAAAGCGCACCGCTAGCTTAGTATCGCCGAAGATCGCTTGAAGTTTGTCAGGTAGCAGGAACGCTTCTAAAAACATGAAAGTGACATAAAACAGGATCATAGCCCCATTGGCAAAGGCCGCAGTCAGCGTATTGAGCAACACGCCGGCCCATTGCACCAGGCGTGCGGCGTTGAAAAACTCAGCCAGGCGCTCGCGCGAGACTTCTATTCCTTGCTCGGTCAGCCACTCCAACAACCCGGCCATGTTGGCCTGCAGCCGGCTTTGATAAAAGGGGAGGTTGCCGAGAAAATTGTCGATCGACTTGCCGATGAAGAGGGCCGTCAATACCATCAGGACAACGAGGCCTACGTCGGCCAAAGCGATTGCCAGCCAGGCCGGTACCCGATGGCGATAAAGCCAAGCAACCAAAGGCCAGAGCAGAATCGCGATGAACAGCGAGAGCAAAAACGGCGCCAGAATTTGCGCTGCTGCGCGAAGACCCGCGACTATGACAAACAGCGCCGCCAAGTTGATCAGCCAGCGGTGATCGATAGTTCTTCGTATCATAGGCGGATCGTTAGCCCAGCTAAGAAGTACAAGCCCAGTGCTGCTCCGGCTCCCAGCAGCGCATAAGGGAGTTGGTGACGAATGTGCTCGATCGGCTTAACCCCGGCTGCCAGCGAGGCGATCATCGTGGTGTCTGAGACCGGCGAGCAGTGGTCGCCGAACAATCCGCCGCTCAAAGCCGCCCCGATCATCAGCGGCAAAGGCAGCGCAAACGCTTGCGCCAAAGGTACGACTATGGGGATCAAAATGGCAAACGTCCCCCAAGACGTGCCGCTGGCGAATGAGATCAGGCAGCCGATGCCGAAGACCAGAAACGGCAGCCATACTGGGTCGATTTGGCCGTGGAGGGCGCCGGCCAGAAAAACCCCGGTGCCCAGAGCACGGGTGGTAGCGCCGACGGCAAACGCGCAGATCAAAAGGTACATCAGAGGTAGGATCGTCCGGATTCCCTGGCAGATGGGTGGGATCATGTCGCCCCAGGCGAGGATGCGTTTGCTGCCAAAATACACGCACGTCCCCATCAGCACTCCGGCCACGGCGATGAAGATCGAAAGCGGCGCATTTTTGCTCAAACCTAAAAGCACCAAGACGCTCGTGACCAAAAGACCGATCGGCCCCCACAGATAGCGGGCGCGCTTCGGAGCGTCGGCGTGCGGCGTGATCGCTGTGCCGAAGTGGGGAACTTCTCCTACCGCTCGTTCAGAAAACGGCATCCTGAAGGGAAGCTCCCAGCCCATCGCGGCGACCGCTCCGGCCAAGGCGATGGCGATCCAACCGTAGAAAACCCAAGGCAAAGATTCTAGCAACAGGCTCATGGGCTGCTCGCTTCCCTGATCCGCAAGCAAGCTGGCGACATAGGCTCCCCAGGCGTTGACGGGGATGAGCATGCACTTGGGGGCGCAGGTCGAGTCGAGCAGATAGCTGAGCCTGAGCCGCGAGAGGCGATAGCGGTCGAACAGAGGCAGGGCGATGAGCCCGGCGATGAGCGCTCCGAAATTGGTCTCGATGAACAGCCCCATGCTGGTGACAAAAGCCAGCACAGCTACCCGGCGCGGAGTCGTGATCAACCGCTTGGCTTGCGCCCAGCGCACGAACCCCTCGATCCCGCCGGCCCGCTGGATCAGGCCGATCAGTCCCCCGATCAGGAGACTGAAGGCGAGGATCAATTCGTTATCCGGGTCCTTCACCACCTGCCAGAAGATCGCAAGCAGCCGGGCAAACGCCTCCGGCAGCCAGCCATGTTCCAGGATCAGAGCACCGATGAAGACATACAGTCCAAGTGAGAGCGCAACCCGGTGGGTCACGAACGCCAGCGGGATGGCGATCAAAGCGGGCATAAGAGACAGCCAGCTCGACATGATTAAACTCCTTCAGCTTTAAGGCTTTCCTCGACGCAAACGGATGGATCAATCGGTTTCGATGGTATAAAAGAGATCGACGTTTTGACTGGCCCCGGCTCCCGCTTCTAGGCTCAGGAAACGGTTGATGCGGTAGCGTAGGAGCGCTTTGCCGACTCCGTTAAACAAATTGAAAGCATAGCCTATGTAGAGATCGGGTGTCAGGTATTTCCCAAGCCCCAAGGCTTCTTCCTGGAGGTGGATTCCGGTTTGGGCGGCAAAGGCTTCAAGCCCCAGCTTTCGAAGCCAGGGTAGTGCCAGATCCACCCCTATCGCCAAGGCGGTTTTGGCGACTGCAGTTTGATCGGCGATGCTGCTGGTTTTGAAGGAGCGGCCGAGGAGCAGATAAGACAGCGCCTCAGTCTGGGGCAGGGGGGGCTGGCTGGTGATGCGGGTTTCGGGTTTGGCAAGCGGTCCTCGCACTTCCAGCACGGCGGTGACACCTTCGATTTGGACTGTGCGGCTCGCCTTGAGTTCAAGGTAAGGTTGATCCGTAGGGCCGGCGAAGATCAGGCGGCCTTTGTCGAGGTTCAGCTTCTGGCCGTAGGCTTGGTAACTGGCCTGTTTGAGGTCGATTGCGCCCAAAGCCCGCGCCTGACCGTTTAGGCCGGAAACGTCCAAGTTGCCGGCGAGGTTTGCGCTAAGGCCAAAGCCGGCAAAGGAGACCTCATCGCCTAGGATAAGGCGCAGCTTGTATTCAATCGCAAATGGCAGCGTTTCGGGTTTGGCCTCTGCACCGACGATGATCTCGTCCTTAGAGACGGTCACGCTGCCTTCGGGAAGCTCTCTGAGGCGGATGTCCGCCTTGGGAATCTGAAGGGTGCCCTTCAGCTGTAGGCTCCTTCCGTGCAGCTTAACTTCTAACTCCGGCGAGGCGCTTGCTGTAATCTGTGGGTTTCTGAGAACTTCCAGGTCCTTGCCAACGAGGCTCAGGGAGAGCTTGGCCGGAAGCTCGGCCCACCCGGAGAAATTGAGCTGCCCTTCGCCGGAGCGTAGGCTTCCGGTCAGATCGAAGCGTTCCCCGCTGCCGGCGACGGTGGCCTCGACGGCGGTGAGGCGAATGCCGGCAAGGCCTAAGCCAAAAGACCCTCGGCTGAGCTTGAGCGTGACCTCAGGTTTTAGCTGGTCTACCGGGCCAGCGACGGTCAAATCCAAGGCAAGGCGACCTTCGGGGCGGTCAAGCGGCCCCAGCCAAGGCGCGAGCTTGCCGAGGTCTGGGAGCGCAAGCTCGAGGCGGCCGGCGAGCGTGGCCGGTTTGGGTTTAAGGTCCAGCTTGGTCTGAGCGATCAGCCTGCCGTCTCCGGGAAAGGCAAGCCGCCTGCCGTTGGTATCTTCCAGGATGAGGTGCTCGATGCGCGCCTGCCAAATCCTGGCGCGGTAACTTAAGGTCATAGCGGCGGCCAGCTTCCCCTGGAGAGTTTTGAGATCCAGCTCCAACTGGTGCCGTTCGAACCCGCCGCGGACGACGACTTTCAGGTGTTCGATCTGAAGCTCTGCGAACTCAAGTCGGCTTAAGCGGAGCTCGCCGTAGGAAGCTGGATCGCCGGGAACAAAGTCAAGGGCCATCTGAAGCTCCCCGATCCGGTTCTCCTGCCAGGCGATCGCGTGGCCTTGGGCGTTGACCTGAATCTTCGGCCTGCTTTGGGTTCCCGCCAGCTTTCCGTGGGCGTTTAAGGTACCGGAAAGCCCTGGCCAGAGATCGCTCAGACGCCGCCCGTCGAAGAAAAAAGTCAGATCGATGCGCTTGCCATAGCGACCTTGAAGCTTAAGCTGGTTGAGGCCGCTTTTGAGGTCCAGCCCATCGCTTTGCCACCATCCGTCTTGGAATTGCAAAGTGCCTTTAGCTTCCACCGCTTGCCCGCGCAGCTTGCCGCGCAGATGGTCGATCCTGAGCGTGAGCGCCAGCTTAGGGCTGACCCACTGGCCGCTGCTTGAAGCCTGAATTTCCAGGCTTCCGGGCAGTTGCGGCCAAAACGCCTGCGGGTCGAGGTCGCGCCCCTTAAAGATAAGTTGCCAGGCAAATTTTGGAACCCAATTGAGTTTGCCGGTGACGGTCAATTGCCCTTTGGGAGGATACACGTTGAGCGGCTCAAGCCTCAAGGATTCGGCATCGCCGCGGCCGTTCAAGTGGACCTGAAGCGGCGGGAAGGCTTTGCCCTGCAAAGCGGCCTTAAGTTCCAGCTGATACGCCTTGAGGCTGCCGCGCACGCGGTAGCTGCCGGTGGGACTGGAATAATCGGAAGTCAAGGGCGGCCAGCTTAAGTTTTGCCAATCGCCGCGGAGGTCAAACGCAAATTCGGCGGGCAGTACGTTCAGCGTACCTAAGGTGTGGGCTTCAAACGGTGCACTGAGGCGGTGGTCGAGGCAAAGCTCGCGCAGATCGCCGCTGAGTTTCGCCTGTCCGGCGAGGGCTTGACCGTCGGCTATTCCGCGCCAGTCGATGGCAAGCTTTAAGGGGTAGTTGCCTTGCAGCCTCACCTCGCCGCTGGCAATGAGCGAGAAAGGAGAAACGAGGAGGCGAGATTGTCGGACGGTGAGCCGGTCCTCTTTGAGTTCTGCGGTGAACAAGAAATGCTCAAAGCGCAAACGGGTTTCATCCTCAATGATCGCCACATCGGTCAATTCGGCGTGCTCGACCGTCACCTTGAGCGGTAGATGCACGGCGGGCAGGATAAAGGAAGCGGAAGGTTCTGTGCCGGCACGCTTTTGATAGTGCAAACCCGAAGCGGTAATTTCCTCGATCTTAAGCTGTCCGGAAAACAGCGCCTTGGGCTGCCAAGCCAGGGTCAGAGAGTTAAGTTCGAGCCGGTGGGCTGGGTGAGAGTAAACGAGGCGTTCCAGTTCGAGGCGGCCTAAAAGAGTGCCTTGAGCCTTTCCGCAGCTGAATTCTCCGGGGGCAAAGCGCACGGCGAGTTGTACCAGCCAGCGGGTGCCGGTTTCAGTGGCGGCCAATCCCAACAGCACCGCCATCGCCGCTGCGATCGAAGAGAGCAGAAAGAGGGCAAGGTAAAGCAGGCGTTTCACAGCTCTGGCCCCATGGAAACGTGGATTCTAAATCCCAAGCCGTCTTTATTGACCGGAACGGCCAGGTCTAAGCGAATCGGGCCGACCGGGGAATACCAGCGGATCCCGATGCCGGTGCCGATTTGGATCGGTTCGGCAAAGCTCAAAAACGCGTTGCCGGCATCGGCAAATATTGCCGCCCCCCAGTTCTTCAGGAAAGCTTGCTCGTATTCCAGACTGGCCACACCCAAGTAACGCCCGCCGATCACGTCGCCGTCTCGGTTTTTGGGACCTAAGCGTTTGTAGCCGTAACCGCGGATGCTGGTGTCGCCGCCGGCAAAAAACCTAAAGCTTGCCGGCAGCTTAGCGAAATGATCGGTCCAGGTAGCCCCCGCTTCGACTCGAGCCAGGAGGCGTCCCTTCCAAGGCAGTTGATAAACCCCCTTGGCGTAGCCTTGCGCTTGGAGGAAACGGACCGGATCGCCCGCGAGCGAGCCTCCTCCCCTGAAGGAAAGGTCAGCTCTGAACCCGCGTCTGGGCCTTAAGACCTCGTCGGCTTGGACGTAGGTCCATTGGACAGAAGGGATCAGGAGCAGTGCCCCTTGGGCGTCCGCACCGCGGATACGCGAGCTTTCATATTTGAGATCCAAGCCTAAGGTCTCCTTGGCCGCCTGACGCGGCTGGAGGAAACGGGCGCCTAAGGCGGCGCTGTCGGTGCGCAGGGTATCGGTCTGCTCGTGCAAGTAGCCGGTCTGGAAGCTTAAGGTCTCTTGGGTAGGGTTCTTCCACGGAATCAGGTACTGACCGCTCAGCTCTGAACGCACCGGAGAGAGGTGCCCGGAAAAGCTTAGCCGATGGCCGCGGCGATTAAGGCGCCGGTTTTCGTACCCCAGTGAGAACCGGGGGCCGGTGTTGGTGTCGAATCCGACGCCGGCTTTAAAGAAATGGCGTTTTCTGGCAAGCAAACGGAGGCTGATCGGAACCTTAAAATCTTCAAGCTGGTCGCGCAGCGCGCGAACTTCTACCTCGTCGAAATAGCCGCTGTCGGTAAGTATCTGATAAGTTTTGGTCAGATCGGAGCTGGTGTATGGGTCGCCAGGCTTGAAAGGAAGGTAACGGCGGACGAATTCTGGTTCCAAGATGTACTGCTCGATTTCGATCCTGCCGATCGCGTAGCGCCGACCGGAGTCAAGGTGGAGTCGAATCCAGGCAAGGTTTTGAGCAGGATCGACGATCAGTTCGTGTTTGACCAGACGGGCGTCGAAGAAGCCTTGCTGTTCGGCCAGATTCAACAGGCGGTTTTTCAGGTCCTCATAGCGGCCGTGATGGAGGAAATCCCCCGGCTTAAGCGGCAACTTAGCGAGCAGTTCGCGGAACCTTGGATCGTCTGCCGCCTCTCCGAAAACCTTAACGTCCACCTCGGAGAGCCTGACCCTAGGCCCTGGCTCGATCTTGAAGCTTGCCTGCCAGCACGGCGGCGTCCATTCGAACTGGCTGTGGATCACCGGCCGGTAGTAACCCAAGGCTCGCATCGCCTTGCGAATCTCAGGCTCAGAGGCGGCAAAGGTGCTTTTAATGCGCCAGTTTGGCGAGGCGCAAGTCTCGTTGGCCAGGGACAATTGCGCCTGGATGTTGCGGCGCAATCCTCCGCTTACCCCTTGGATGCGGATTTCAGGTAGCAACTCCTTGGCTGAAAGCAGGCAGCTCCCAAAGGCGAGGGCCAATGGCAGCGTCCATCGCCGAATCGCCATCAGCGCTTAAGGGATTGGCCCATCCTCAGAAACCATGCTGGTTACCGACAACAGACCGATGCTGCCTGTCAGAAATTCTTCGGCTTGATCAATCTGGCGCATGAAACGCATCGAGGTTGGAGGAGAAAGTACAATACTGAAATTTAGACAGAGGGTAAATTGAAGCGCGATGAAAGCTTATCTGGTTGGCGGTGCGGTGCGTGATCAATTGCTGGGCTTGCCCGTCAAGGAACGCGATTGGGTGGTGGTGGGGGAAACCCCAGAAACTATGGAGCGCTTGGGTTTCAAACGCGTCGGCAAAGACTTTCCGGTGTTTCTTCATCCCGAAACTCACGAAGAATACGCCCTCGCCCGAACTGAGCGGAAGATAGCCCCGGGCCACCGTGGGTTTGTGGTCCATGCCGATCCTAGCGTCACCCTGGAAGAAGACCTGCGCCGCCGCGATCTGACTATCAACGCCATTGCCATGGATGAAGAAGGTAAGCTGATCGACCCGTTTGGTGGCCTGAGGGATTTGCAAAATCGGGTCCTGCGCCACGTGTCGGAAGCGTTCGCCGAGGACCCCTTGCGAGTGTTGCGAGTGGCGCGCTTTGCCGCCAGGTTTGCCCCGCTGGGATTTAGCGTCGCGCCGGAGACTTTGGCGCTGATGCGGCAGATGGTCGAGAACGGCGAGATCGATGCCCTGACCCCGGAACGGGTTTGGCAAGAGTTGGAAGGGGCACTGGCTGCACCAGATCCAGCGAAGTTCTTCGAGGTGCTCAGGGAGTGCGGCGCGAACGCGCGCCTGTTTCCGGAAATCGAACGCTTGTTCGGCGTCCCTCAACCCGCCAAGTGGCACCCGGAGATCGACACCGGGGTGCATACCCTGATGGCCCTGACGCAGGCGGCGCAACTGACGCCGGATACTCAGGTTCGGTTTGCTGCCTTGACCCACGATCTGGGCAAAGGGTTGACGCCGCCTGAAATCTGGCCTCACCACCGGAGCCACGAAACCCGTGGCCTTGCCCCGCTTGCCGAGCTGTGCCGGCGATTTAAGATCCCAAGAGTCTATCACCGGCTGGCGGAGAAGGTGATGCGTTATCACGATTTTTGCCACAAGGTGTACGAGCTGCGTCCGAGCACCATCGTCGAGGTGCTATGTGCCTTGGATGCCTTACGCGATGAGAAAGGATTTGAGCAATTCTTGCTGGCCAGCATGGCCGATGCGCGGGGGCGCAAAGGCTGGGAAAACCGGCCGTATCCTCAGGCACAGTGGTGGCGGGCATTGCGGCGCGCCGCCCTTTCGGTCAAAGCCGCGCCGCTTTTGGTCCAAGGGTTGTGTGGCGAAGCGCTGGGCAGAGAGTTGCGCCGGGCCCGCATCCAGGCGGTGGCCGAGGAGAAACATCGCTTGCAAGCGGCCGGGCCAGGCTAGCAGAGTCCAACAGCGCTTTAAGCTCGCGCCAGGGTGAACCTCAGACATGGAACAACAGCTGGTTGTGGTCGATTTCCAGCCTGTCGCCGCAGTTGAGCCGGATGGTCCGATTCCCAAGCGGATCACCGTTGATTTTGATTTTCTCGCCGCCTGCCAGGCTAGACAGGAAATAGCCGTTTTTACGGCGGGCGATAATCGCCACGCTATCGTGGTTACCAAGCCGGGTCAGCGCGCGCTTTAGGGGGATGACTCGGCCGATGTGTTTGCCGCTCAAAATCTGCAAGCAGGCTTCCAATTCCTCTGCGCCAGATTCGCCGGGCGGTTGCTCTTGGTCACCGGCGTAATTCAATTCCACCATGCGTCCCTCATTTTGAGTTTTTTCTGCAAGTATAGCCTCCAGATTCCTCTAGAGGATATGACCTAAGCTGCAGGTTGGATCAATTTGGTTGGATAAAACTTGGCTTTTTTGACCGCGTTGCCTTCCATCTCCAAGATTTCCACCCGGAAACCGTTCAGCTTTAAGCTGGTGCCTGGACCTGGGATCGTTTCCAGGTGCTCCATGATCAGGCCGTTTAAAGTCTTTGGGCCATCGGTAGGCAGGTGCCAGCCGGTGATCAGGTTGAGTTCGCGGAGTGAGATGCTGGCATCGACCAGATAGCTTCCGTCCGGCTGTTTTTGTAACAGACTCGGGCGCCCGGTCAATCCTCCTACCAACTCTTGCAGAATATCCCCGAGGGTAACGAGCCCTTGAACGTCGCCATATTCATCGACCACTAGGGCAAGTCGCTTATGGTTTTGCTTGAAATCGACTAATGCCTGGTGCAAAGGCATGCTCTC
>JBKBMR010000017.1:0-4649 GCA_046295755.1 Methylohalobius sp. | reverse complement strand
GGGTACGAAGTAAGTTTCTTCGAGCACCTGGCACAAGGTTTCTTTGGATAGGGAAACCGCCGAAACCGCAGGGAGGAGTTTGCGGATGGGTAATACGCCGATGACATTGTCCAGGTTTTGTTTAAATACCGGCAGATACATATGAGAGCTGGACTTAATCCGTTCAACAATGGTCTCGATTGGATCGTCCAGATCAATGCCTTCGATATCTGTGCGCGGAACCATCACGTCCTCGACTGTTGCACTTTCCAGGTCCAGGATGGTCAAAAGCATATTTCGGTAGCGCTCTGGCAAAAGGGCACTGGCTTCCGTTACCACCGTGCGCAGCTCCTCGGTGGAGAGGAGTGTCCCTGGCGCCTGTTTGAGGCGGATGCCGAGCACCAGCAGGACACAGTTGGCAAGCAGACTGATCAGCCAGACTAGGGGGTAAAACGCTCTAAGCAGGGGCGGTAGGATCCAGGCGGCAAAGAACGCTACCCTCTCAGGATAAATCGCGGCCAAAGTTTTGGGGGCCACTTCGCCGAAAATCAGGATCAGCAGGGTTAAGAGGCCAGCCGCAGCGGCGATTCCAGCCTCGCCATACAGGCGCAGGGCGATCACCGTGGCCAGAGTAGAGGCTAGAATGTTGACGAAGTTATTGCCCAGGAGGATCAGGCCGATCAGCCGATCCGGACGCTCAAGAAGCTTTTGCGCGCGGATGGCGCTTTTGTGTTTTTGCTTGACGAGATGCTGGAGTCGATAGCGGTTAAGCGCCATCAAGGCGGTTTCTGAGCCGGAAAAGAAAGCCGACAGGAGAATCAAGACAGCCAAGGCGCCAAACAATGCGCTCAATGGGAAATCGTCCAAAGGGAGGGATACTCCTTAGGTTGTTGCGATGCATGGATTCTTAAAGGTTGCGACGAGGATGTCAAGTTTGTCCCGTTTTGGGTTAAAGTGACGAAATTTTGACATGCGGTGAAGAGGGTGATTTACTTTTTCCCGCTTTCGGATGCTGAAAAAGCCTAACATGACCGAATCACCACCCATTTTACTGGTAGCCCCAGAAGGGGAAGAGAGGCGCCAAATCCAAGCTATTTTGGAGTATAGCGAATATCCAGTGATTGCGCTTGAACCGGGAGCGCTTGGAGGTCTACCTTCTGGAGGCTCTGGGTTTCGCATGGCGATCTTAGTCTGTAGCCAGAGTTTGGCGCTGGTTGTTCGGATGTTGCGGCAAACCGTGCCCGGCGTGCCGTTGGTACTGCTGCGGCAGCGAGAGGACAAGGCGCCGCTGCCATCGGCGGTAGAGGGCGAAATCGCTGCGACTTTGGACTGGCCGACCACTTACCCGGTACTGACCGAATTGATTCAGCGCCTCATGTGCGAACGCAATGACAAAAGACCGCGTCGTTCGCTGGAACTGTTTCGCAGCTTGAGCGGCAATAGCGCGGCCATTCGGCAGACCCGCAAACTGATCGAACAGGTCGCAGACACCGAGGTAACGGTTCTGATCCTGGGCGAATCTGGCACTGGCAAAGAAGTGGTGGCGCGCAACCTGCATTACCGCTCCTCGCGCCGTAACAGACCCTTCGTGCCGGTCAACTGCGGGGCAATCCCGGGAGAACTCTTAGAAAGCGAGCTGTTCGGTCACGAAAAGGGAGCTTTCACCGGAGCCTTGACTTCGCGCCAGGGTCGATTCGAAATGGCCGAGGGCGGAACCCTGTTTCTGGATGAAATTGGCGATATGCCCTTGGCGATGCAGGTCAAGCTTTTGCGGGTACTGCAGGAACGCTGCTTCGAGCGGGTTGGCAGCAATCGGACCATCTATTGCGACGTGCGCGTGATCGCCGCTACCCACCGCAACTTGGAAGAAGAGATCGTCGCAGGGAGGTTCCGCGAGGATTTGTATTACCGCCTCAATGTCTTTCCCATCGAAGTGCCGCCTTTGCGCGAGCGGCGCGAGGATATCCCGGCCTTGGTGGCGGATCTGATTGCCCGGATCGAGAATGAAAAGCGCGGTTCGGTGCGCTTGACCGCAGCGGCGCTGGAGGCGCTCAAGCGCTACGACTGGCCCGGCAACGTGCGCGAATTGGCCAACCTGATCGAGCGCCTGGCGGTGCTCTATCCTTATGGGGTGGTGGACGTCTGCGATCTTCCGGAAAAAATCCTGCGCCAGATCGGCAGGGCGGATTTACCAAGCGGTAATTTGACCTCCCAAGTCGAGGTGCCTTCTGCAGGGACGGTAAAGTTGCCCAAAAGCGGTCTGGATCTGAGGGAGCACTTGAGTAATTTGGAAAAAGAGCTCATCCGCCAGGCCTTGGAAGAGTCCCAAGGGGTAGTTGCCCACGCCGCCCAGCGCTTGGGAATGCGGCGCACCACTTTGGTGGAGAAACTCAAAAAATACGGCCTGCGCGCCGAGGAACCTTAAGTTCTTAACTTATTCGGGCTCTTGTCGATTCTTCACTATGCTGGCTGAACCCGCGTAGGTTGGGGTGAATGAGCCCCAACGATAACGGCTAGTAGAAAAGCTGCGCGAGTATGGTCTGCGCTGCGAATATTACCCGGCAGATTCGCAGAAGCGACGGCAGTGATTTGGGGGAGCGGCGGCCCCTTTTGATTTAGGCTCTCGTTTATCAACCAAACCACGCAGGGCGTGCTGGTGCCGTTTGCCAGATTCGACACCAGCGGCAAGACCACCGCCGTAGGTCTGGTAAGCTCGAGGCCAGGCATCGTCCACTGGGGATTCTTCGACGCCAACGGCGTCCAACAGGCCCCCGCCGCGCTGGCCGAGGTTTCAGGCTATCTGCTCTTTGCGATCGACACCAATTCAGACGAGGGGCCAGCGCTTTCTATATCGTCCCTCCGGACGATGTCGTCTTCATCCCCGTACAAGTTGCGCCGTTTGGTGTTCTGGTCAGTCCGAACTCTGCCAACTGGACGATCAACGGCATTATTGAATCCGGCGCTCTTCGGCGACGGCTTGCTGCGCTGGCAGCTCACCGGGCAGACGGGAAGGTGGGCGGTGTTCAGTATCGCTTCCAGCCCGACGTTTTCTGCCAGCCTTTCTTTTGGGCAACTTGGCGCTGTTGCTGCCGAGCCGGGATGCGTGGGCGACGGCGTTGGCGGTTGTGGGGCTGTTCGCTTACCTGCGTCGGATAGAAGCGCGCCTGCGGCTGGAATATAGCATGCGGACTTGGGAAGGTCGGGCAGCGCGGGCGTTGATCTTTACGCCTTGGCTGATTTTGCTGGGACGGAGGTGGTTGCATGGCGCCGATTGGCTTTATTTGGCAGCATGCTGCAGCCTGGCGGCGTTCGTGCTGATTTGGGAGATGAAGCGCTATGCTCAAAGTCCCTGGGTCGTTCTGGTTGGCGAGGCGCTGGGGAGGATCCTGGCTGCCTTTGCCTGGATCCAGGTTTTTACTGCTCTGAATCGCTATTTCGACTATGGACTGCCTGGTAGCGGTTTCGTCCGGCCGCTTGGATGGCGCGGATTGGGGCTTGCTACCCAGGTTCGCTATGGAGCAAGCGCCTACCGAATCCTATCGGGCGGCGGGGTCTTGATCGCCTTGCTCTTTGATGAGGGAGCGAGCTGGCCGCTGCTTTTGGCGGGGATCGTCTGGACCGCCGCTGGAATCCGCTACCGCGAAAGGTACACGATGCTGGTAGGGGCGACGGCTTTGGTCGCCGGCACGGTGAACTACCTTATAGCTTTGGTTCGTCTCTATGCCCAGGCTCCTTTGGGCGTCGTCAGCGGTGTTGGGTTTTGCCATCATCGTCTTGGCTTCATGGCTGGAAAAGCACCGTTTGGGATTGTGGCGGCGAGCGAAGAAACATTGCCTGGAAAATTGGCGTTCCTAGTGCCCGGGCTTGCTTGGAACAAAGGGGGCAGGGAGGCCCTGTTTTTACTGAGCAGGCACTTGTGCTTCGTCGATAATAATGTATATTTGGCACGGACTGATCATCCTGAATGGCGCCGAGTTCTACCGGATATAAAGCCTATAGAGAGGTAGCCACGAGTGAAACGCGATGGTCAGCGGCCAGTAAATCTTAAGGAATGGTATTCGGATATGTGCCGGTTGCCGCGCTTTGCTCGTGACAAGGGTGGGGTTATCCTTGGGCTTTTGATGCTGCCTTGGGCAGCGCCGGCCAAGGAGGTGGCAGTTCGGTGCGTGCGGCACGAGGTCCAAATCCCGCTGGTCGAAGCCGTCTGGGTCGAGACCGAGACGGCTCGGGTCCTAGCAACGATAGAAGCCAGCGCCGATCCGGGGAAATCCGGTGTGTTGCGCGGGGAAGTCTTAGGTTTGCTTAAAAAGCTGGTTCCTGAAGAAGGCGACTCATGGCGCTTTACCTCGGCCAGCTTGAGCCGCGATCCGTCTGGGCTGGAACGCTGGCAGCTTCAGGCCGAAATCCGTACTTTGCAAGCTAGACTGCCCGGGCTTCAGGCTAAGGCGGAAAAACTCTCCAAGCCGGGATTGCACGTTTTTCTGGCCATCGACTGGACGCCGAGCGTGTCTGAAATCGAGGCCGCTAAAGCCAAAGCTCGCCTTGCGATCTACCAAAGAGCGGTGGATGAAGTCAAGCGGCTAAACGAGCAACTGGGTTTTACCTACCGCGTGGCCGACATCCGCTTTGGGGAACCCGGACGACCTTCTCCTCTGCAAGCCAAAGTCTTG
>JBKBMR010000016.1:6116-24338 GCA_046295755.1 Methylohalobius sp. | reverse complement strand
GCCTATGCCGATACCGACGTATTCTCCCCCCTCATGCCAGCCGCCGTTTTTTCCCATCACCTGGCGCCAAACCGGAAGCACCCTGTTTTTCCATAGGTCATAAGCAAACGCCATGCGCGGTTCCCCTTCCGGGTGATCGCCGTAAAGAGCCAAAGCCACTGCCATCAAGGCTTGAAACGGACTGTTGTATAAATAAACGTTATAAGGCGACAGGGCTTCTTTGCGGATGTAGTCAGCCAAATAACGGCAGCCCTCGGCCAGCTTAGTCTGGAGATTCTGCCGCTGCGCTGGGGACAGGTAGGAGTAAAGCCAATCATAGACTAAAGCGATGGGCATGGCCTGCTCGTGGCCGCGCCAGGTGTATCGAAGTCCCATGAGGCGCTCGACGACTGGGCTTAAGTCGATTTGGCCTGGATCAGCAAGAGCCGTCAAAGCAATCGCGTAAAAGTCGCCTCCTTGGGCTTTTTGCTCATGAAAGCGAAGATAGGCCGGATTGCGCCGTTTTAACTCCCAAAGCTCTAGCGCAGAAGGGGCTGGCAAGCGCGGATGGGTAAAGCGAAAATCCGGCAGAACCGGGGCAGGCAGCTCCTCTGGGCGCGGCAGCAGCCGGCCCGAATCCTCGAAGGAAACTGCCTCGGTTTGATACCTGGAAGCCAGGCGACTGGCACCGAACGCTGCCGCCAAAGCTACCAGAGCATACAGCCAAAGACGGCTCCGCTTAGGCGTCGCCAAGGCTATAGGGGGAATAGGGTCGTTGGAGGCCAAACCGCCCCTGGTCATCGCATACCCCCAAGCGAGCAATGCCAAATACGCATCCGTCGCATCGGGATACCGCCCGGGAATAAACTGCTGGCGCCATTCTAAGTACAGCGCTAGGGCAAACACCGCGCTGCCTCCTAAAATCGCAACGCCCCACCTTCTTCCCGCAAAAAGCGCTTGGCTGAAAAAGCCAAGCACCAGATACGGCCAGATTCCGAGGAGAATATCGATCAGGCCAACAATCCCGTTTTGCTGGCCGGCAAACGGGATCCAATTGAAGGCATAAGTGGCCAAACTGGCCTCTCCAGGTATTTGGGCGTCTATGATTCGGGCAGCGACTATCAAAGCTATACCCAGCCAAGCTCCCTGCTTATCTCCTATCTTTCCCAACAGGCCGACGACCAGCCCTGCCCCGACCAACCCCAAGAGGGGTTCTAGGCTCAATTGCCTGCCTACGATTGGAACCTTAGCCAAAAGTACACCGCCGAAGACACCAAAGAAAACCCTCCAAAGTGGCGCTTGGGGACGAAGGATGCCTCGCAACACCAATCCCAAGGCGGTGAAATTTAAAAAAGCTGCCCAAGCTTTGGCCTCCTGCAATGGCCTTGTCCCCTGCAACGCTTCCAACAAAGGTTTGAGCCCATGCTTGAGGTTGCCAAAATCCAAAGAAGGCACCAGGGGAATCCATTCGGACAAGGCCCAAAAAGCCAGCGCCAAGGCTCCAAGATCGGCTAAAGGAGCTGGCCGAACCAGGCGGCAATACTCTAGTTTCAGCCACTCCCCTAGCGGCAAGCGATGAAGCGCCACCCCTGCCAGCGCCCCTAAAGCTGTCCCAAGCGTGTTTATCCCCACATCGCCTAAAGAGGCCACCCGCGCCGGAAAGAACAATTGCAAGTATTCGATGGCAAAGCTTAAGCAAAAACCGCTTAAAGCCGCTATGATCCAAGCCCACCCGACCGATGGCAACGCCAGCTGGGAGACCACGAGCCAACCGAAGGGAAGATACATCAGCAGGTTGACCAGGAGGTCGGAGGTAGAGTAACTGCGCCGCGCAGCACGCCAGTCGAAAAGCCGTTCGACCTCCACCGGAGTGTCCCAAGGAACGTGTTCTAAGGGAAACAGGCTGCCATAGATAAGCAGCAGGCCATACCCTAAGGCCCAAACCCAGCCGTGTCTCATGCGCTTTTGGCCACCACGGTCACCAGATGGCGCGGGCGGATCCCGGTCAGCCACAAGCTGCCCCCATAAGCTGCCATGCCTGCGCCTATCCCGAATCCAAGCAGCATCCAACGCTTTTGCCCTGGCATAGCCGCCCAATCTTGACCGGCTAGGCCGAAATACAGCCATAAGCCCAAAATCGCGTTGGCCAACATCACCCGTAGCAAAAATACCCCCCAACCCCGGTTTGGGCGATAAACTTTTTCCCGCTTGAGCCTGTTGAACAAAAGCCCAGCGTTCAGGCAAGCGGCCAGGGAAGTAGAAAGCGCCAGCCCGGCATGGGCCAGATGCCAAACCAAACTCAGGTTTAAGGCGATGTTGGCGAGCATCGCATAAACGCCAAACCGCACTGGCGTTTTCGCATCCTGGCGGGAAGTAAACCCAGGGACCAGGATCTTGATCAAAATGAATCCCAGTAGCCCCCCGCCGTAGGCCATTAGGCTTAAGCTCGCCATGTGGGCGTCGTGGGCGGTAAACGAGCGGTACTGAAACAGAGTGACTAAAATCGGCTCGGCCAGGACCACCAGCCCAACCGCAGCTGGCAGCCCAATCAGCACCACCCAGCGCAACGCCACATCCAAAGTGGCCGCAAACAATTCCCGCCGCCCTCCCGCCCAATCCTTAGACAAATTGGGCAAAATCACCGTCGCCAGCGCTACTCCAAAGATCCCTAAGGGAAATTCCACCAGCCGATCAGAATAATACAGCCAGGAGATGCTTCCTTCCGGTAAGAAGGAAGCAAACAGCGTATCCACCAGCAAGTTGATCTGCGTCACCGAGACGCCAAACAAGCCAGGCAGCATGAGCTTTAAAATCTTGCGCACCCCAGGGTCGTGAAAGCCATAGCGCAGCCTAGGCAAAAGCTTAAGACGCCAAAGCGCAGGAAACTGAAACACAAGTTGCAACACCCCGGCGGCGAACACCCCCCAGGCCAGAGCGGTGACCGGCTCAGGCAGCTTTGGTGCCAACCACAAGGCGGCCGCAATCAAGCTCAGATTCAACCATATCGGGGTCAAAGCCGGCAGGGCAAAACGGCCCATGGTGTTGAGAATGCCGCTGGCCAGAGCAGTGGAGGAAATAAAAAAAAGATACGGGAAAGTGATCTTAAGCATTTCCACCGCCAGCTCGTACTGTGGGCCAGAGCGGGCAAACCCGGGGGCAAACGCGAGGATGATCCAGGGCGCGCCAAGCATCCCGAGCGCCGTCACCACCATCAGCACCAGCGCCAGGGAGCCAGCCGTTCGGTCCAGAAACGCTTTCAATGCAGCCAAACCGCGCTGTTCCTTGTATTCGGCCATTACTGGCACAAACGCCTGGGAAAACGCCCCCTCGGCAAACAGGCGGCGGAGGAAATTGGGAATTTTGAACGCTACAAAGAAGGCGTCAGTAGCTGCATCGGCCCCAAACACCATGGCCACTACCATGTCCCGAGCAAAGCCCAGAACCCTGGAAATCAAAGTCATGCTGCCGACGACGGCGGTGGATTTGAACAATCTGCGGCTCAACGACAGCTTACCTCTAATGCATCAGCAGAAAAACGGCGTTAAGTATACGCCATGGGCTACTTCATAAGCAGAGGTTTACCTAAATCGTCTATGCTAAAAGCGTGCTTTTTGGGAGACTTTACTCGGTGAAATACCTTCCTTGGATTTTTGCTTTAAGCTTGCCGGTCTGGCTAAACCTCGCCGCCGGCGCCGACTTGTTCGAAGAAGGCAGCGAACCCTTGTTTGAGCCCGAGCCGAGCCCACCCAAGCCTGCGCAAGAACCCCTGTTTGCCGAAGAAGCCAGGTCTGAACCGGTTAAACCCACAGTTTCTTGGTTACCTAAAATCGGCGGCCAAATGAGCCTTGAGTATCGCTTCTTCCACGACCGCGGGGAAGATCGCGGCATGGATTACCACCACAATTTTTCTTTCTATCTAGGACCGAAATTCGAGCATACTTGGGACAACACCCGATCGCAGCTGGCTTTACAACCGTTCTGGCGCTATGACCAGAACGATCCCCGCCGCACCCATTTTGACCTGCGCGAACTTGTTTGGCGCATAAGCCGTGGACCCTGGACCTTCCACGCCGGTATAGACAAGGTGTTCTGGGGCGTGACCGAATCGCGCCACACCGTGGACATCATCAACCAAACCGATCTGGTCGAAAATTCCGACACCGAAGACAAGCTCGGCCAACCCATGCTGCGCTTGGATTACAACTTCCAGCGTTTAGGAAGTTTTAGCCTGTTTTATCTTCCCGTTTCGCGCCTGCGCACTTTTCCCGGCAAACACGGCCGGCTGCGCCCGCCTTTGCCTATCACCGCTTCGGCCGAGCGCGCAGGCAACGCCAGAACTACCCACCAGGATTTCGCCTTGCGCTGGGCTAAGACCCTCGGCTACTGGGACGTGGGAATCGTGTACTTTCGCGGCGTCACTCGCGAACCCAGGTTCCGTCTCCTCCTCGATCCGTTTTTTCGCCCCCGCTCCCTACGCCCGGTTTACGAAGTCATCGACCAGTTAGGCATAGACGTCCAAGGGGTGACCGGCAACTTTTTGTGGAAGCTGGAAGGTTTTCACCGCGCCGGGCAAGGCAAAAGCTTTCAGCAATTGACTGCCGGCTTTGAGTATACCTTCAGCGGGGTGTTTGAAACCGGGGCTGACCTAGGGGTGCTTTTGGAATTTTTATACGACAACCGCCAAGACAGGCTGCCCATGATCAATTTTATCCCGTTCGAAAAAGACCTCTTTGTCGGCACTCGTCTGGCTTTAAACGACGTGGCCGGCACCGAGCTTTTGGCCGGCGCCATCGTCGACTTCGACACCGCCACCACCGCTTACAACATCGAAGCCAGCCGCCGCTTCGGCGAGCACTGGAGGCTGTATCTGGAGATACGCGGCTTCGTCAACACCGACCCTAAAGACGCCGGGTTTTTCTTCCGCCGCGAGAACTACCTCCAATTGGAGCTGCAATACTACTTTTAAAATCAACCGCGATGACCCGGTGCGCGGCAAGCCCCGCCGCTGAAGGGCGGGGAAGAATAGCGCAACTAGCAAGCGATATTTTCAGCGCACTGAAAAACCAATCGGTGCAAAAAGCGGGGCACGCCCGGTTCGCCTGTCAATTACCCGTCGGCTTAGGTTTGTCCCTGTGCCAGGCCACAAGGAGTGCTTGAGGCCGTTTCGAGACTATAGACAGTAGCTCTGGCCCTGGAAGCGATGTTCCGGGTGGCGTTTACGTCTGCGTGGTCGGTGTGTCCACGGGCCAGATCGACGCCAACAAAGTCGGTTGTTGGCGTCTTCGTGCCGTCGGGCAGATCGATCGACGGCGTCGCGCACCCTGTCAGCGGTGCTGACGGTACGGTGGAATCGGCAAGGGCCGACGTCCTGGGGAACGGACATCAGATCCGCCAACATTTAAGATTCCGGCATCATCCTGATGGCCAGTGGTTCATTGAATATCCCACAAGCCCATCATGCCCAAATCTTCGTGTTCCAGAATATGGCAGTGGAATACAGTCAAGCCAGCGAAATCCTGGACCGGCACCAAGAGCTTCACACTGCCCATGGCCGGAACGATGACCGTATCTTTCCAGGCTGGCGTGGTGGTGAGTAGGCTACGATAGGCCGAATCGCCGCCGTTGATGGAGATGACCTGGGCGTGATTGACGTGCTGATGGAAGGGATGATCCATCATGCTCTGGTTATAGATTTCCCAGACTTCATATTCGCCCAGATTAGACGTCAAGGTGAAGGCATTGGTATCCGAATAGGCAATGCCGTTGATGGTAGCTGTCATGCCACCACCCATCATGCCCATGCTCAGGGTAATTTGACGTACCGGAGCATTGGCCGGCACGCTCAAACGCACGGCATCAGGGTTGACGACGGACGGCAGGCTTTGCTTGAGCGCTGTGCCTGTAACGTTGACCGTCATCAGGGTAATTTCCTGGTTCGCCGAGGCACCCGCACCACGGTTGTAGGGCAAGGCCTTGAGCTTGTAATAGCCCGTGGTGGTCGAGGCCTTCACTAGCACGTCTACCCGTTCACCCGGCGAGAGCAAGACCGTACTCTGCGCGTAAGGTTTATCCAGCAGACCACCGTCGGTACCCACCACGTACAGGCTATGTGAGGCCAGGCTGAGCTTGTAAAAGCGGGCATTGCTGGCATTGAGGATCTTCCAGCGCTGCACCTGACCGGGCTTCATGCGCAGCACTGGGTTGACCAGGCCGTTAACCAACATGATGTCGCCTTCTTTGCCGCAATGGGGGTAGACTGGCGTTGTGCTATCTTATTAGGCCTTTTTGTTGCGCGCCCAAGTCCTCATAAATTATCCCGCCCGAACCCTACGCCATTATCTGCGCACATCCGGTAGGTATAAAATGCGGAAATCTTCAAAGGCTTCCGGTAGCCTACCTGTGCGGCGGCCCCGGATCGAGGTGTAAATCCTTTCACCGCGGTTTTTGCGGCCCGAAAAATTTAGTTATAATTTGCAAACCGCCACTGGCTAACTCTTCGGCAAGCCTTGCTTTAACCCGCACTGGATTTGGCCAGATCGGGCAAAAGACTTCAAGGACCGCCTAAAAATCCCCCATGCCCTTCAGCCCTGAACGCGACGACACCGAGCAACATTTAAAGGCTCTGACCGAAGATTTGGAAAACGGCAAGCTGCATGAGCTTAAGCTGCTGCTTAAGGCGCTGACTCCGGCGGAAATCGCCGATCTCTTAGAAGCCCTCCCCCCAAGCGACCGGCTAGGGATATGGCGCCTATTGCCGCCGGAGGCCGCAGGGGAAGTTCTGGTGGAACTGAGCGACGAAGTCCGCACCAGCTTGATCCGGGCGATCGAAGAAACCGACCTGGAGGATCTGGTTCAGGCGGCCGGCACCCTGGACCCTGACGACCTCGCCTACATCATCGAAGAATTGCCAGAAAAAGTCCGTGAGCAAGTCGTCCGAACCTTGAGCCAAACCGATCGCAGACGGCTTGAGCAAGTCCTCTCTTACCCAGAAGACACCGCCGGCAGCCTGATGCATACCGATACCATTACCGTCCGCCCGGACGTGACCTTGGAGGTGGTTCTAAGGTATATCCGCCGGCGTGGAGAACTGCCGGACCTGACCGACAGCCTGTACGTCGTGGATGGCAACGACCGCCTGCTCGGAATCTTACCCCTTGCCGTCCTGCTCACCAGCGACCCGAGAAAAGCCGTGCGCGAACTGATGCTCACTCAAGTGGAGGCAATCCCTGCTGATCTTCCCAGCTCGGAAGTGGCGATGCTGTTCGAACATCACGACTGGGTATCTGCGCCGGTGGTAGATCGCCAGAATCGCCTCCTAGGCCGCATCACCGTGGACGACGTGGTGGACGTGATCCGCGATGAAGCCGATCACACCTTCATGGGGCGCGCCGGCTTGAGCGAAGAAACTGACATGTTCGCGCCTGCGCTGGAAAGCGCTAGAAAGCGGGCAGTGTGGCTGGGGATCAATTTGCTCACCGCTTTCCTGGCTGCCTCAGTCATCGGCTTGTTTGAAACTACCATCCAGAAAGAAGTGGCCTTGGCGATATTGATGCCGATCGTCGCCGGTATGGGCGGAAACGCCGGCATTCAGACCCAGACTTTAGTCATCCGCGGGCTGGCCCTCAAACAGATCGGCAAATCCAATCTCCGCGCGCTGTTCACCAAAGAACTGGCAGTCGCTTTACTCAACGGCATATTATGGGCGATCATAGTCGGAGCGATAGCGTTTGCCTGGTTTGGAAAACCCAAGGTCGCCCTGACGATCGGCGCGGCGATGATCATCAATCTGCTCTGTGCGGCCTTAGCCGGCGCAACGATTCCCTTGCTGCTGCGCAAACTGAAGGTAGATCCTGCGATCGCTAGCGGTATTTTTTTGACCACCGTCACCGACGTGGTCGGTTTTATGGCTTTCCTAGGGCTTGCGACGTGGTGGTTGTTTTAACGGAGGTCGAAATGAGCGGAGGTAAATTTTTCATCGTCCTGGGAGCGATTTTGCTCCTCATCGGCTTGATTTTAAACTACGCACCTGGCCTGCTCAGCTGGTTCGGACGCCTGCCCGGCGACATCCGGATCCAAGACGAGCACAAATTTATCTTCATCCCGATCACCTCGATGATCCTCGTCAGTATCTTGCTGACCCTGATCATCAACTTGTTTTTCCGGCGCTGAATCCGTTCAGGCAGCTTGTACTGGAATGGAATAGCCGGTACGGACGATGCGATTGCGCTCGTCGAGATAAATCAAAACCGGGCGATAATCCGTCAGTTCTTTCCAATCAAGGGCGGCATAGGCACAGATGATTAAAACATCTCCTACCGCCGCTCGCCTGGCGGCTGCGCCGTTGACGGAAACGATGCCAGAGCCGGCTTCAGCCCGGATGGCATAGGTCACGAAGCGCTCACCGTTGTTGACATTGTAGATGTGAATCTGTTCGTATTCGGAAATCCCCGCCTGCTCCAAAAGATGACTATCGATCGCGCAGGAGCCTTCGTACAACAGTTCCGAATGGGTCACGCGCGCCCGATGGAGCTTGGCCTTCAGCATAGTCACATACATGGTCGACGCTCGAAGTAAGGATATGAGCAATTATCCCCCATTCCTAATCCTGCATCAAGAAATCCCAAGGTCCTTACATTGACTTGCCCAGATTTAATGGCGAAAATTTTTTGTTTTTGGAACAGCCGGTACCTCATGCAGGATTTCTCAGATTGCGTCGTTCAGATCCGTGACTTGGTGTTCTCGCGCGGCCAGCGCAAGATTTTCGACGGGATAACGCTCGCTATCCGGCGCGGGTCGGTGACCGCCATCATGGGACCCTCCGGCACTGGCAAGACCACGTTGCTCAAGCTCATCGGCGGGCAGCTCAAACCGGATTCCGGCAGCATTAAGGTCTTCGGCCAAGAGGTTCCCAAGCTTTCCCGCAAGGCATTGTATGAACTTAGAAAATGTATGGGGATGCTGTTCCAGACCGGTGCCTTGCTTACGGATTTGAACGTGTACGAAAACGTCGCTTTCCCCCTGCGCGAGCACACTGACCTCCCCGAATCCATGATCCGCACCCTGGTGTTGATGAAGCTGGAAGCGGTAGGCCTGCGCGGCGCTCGACACCTCATGCCGGCCGAGTTGTCCGGCGGCATGGCCAGAAGGGTGGCGCTGGCCCGGGCGATCGCTTTGGACCCGATGGTGATCCTGTACGACGAGCCGTTCACCGGCCAGGATCCCATTTCCATGGGGGTGCTGATAAAGCTGATCCGCACTCTCAACGACGCTCTGGGGCTGACCAGCATCATCGTCTCCCACGACGTTCAGGAGACCGCCTCGATTTCCGACTACATCTACGTTCTCTCCCAGGGCAAAGTGGTCGGCCAGGGCACGCCCCAAGAGCTCGAGAACGCCTCCTCCCCCTGGGTTGAACAGTTTTTGCGCGGGCTTCCCGACGGACCCTCCCCTTTTCATTACCCCGCCCCCCAATACGCCGAGGATCTGCTTCAATGCTAGGGGTATTACAAAAGCTTGGGTACACCACCCTCTCTGGCTTTGCCAAACTGGGCCGAGCCAATCTATTCTTGCTCCAGGCGCTGGTTTTAAGCTTTGAGATCGTGCGCCGCTTCGGCCTGTTAGTTCGCCAGCTGTATGTGGTCGGAGTGCTGAGCGTGCTTTTGATCTCCCTCTCCGGTTTGTTTGTCGGCATGGTGCTGGGTCTGCAAGGCTACAACGTGTTGTCGGACTTTGGCGCTGAAGAATCCTTGGGAGTAATGGTGGCCGCCTCGCTGGTGCGCGAACTAGGGCCGGTGGTGACCGCTTTGTTGTTCTCCGGTCGGGCGGGATCGGCTCTTACCGCCGAGATCGGCCTGATGAAAGCCACCGAACAACTTTCAGGGATGGAGATGATGGCGGTCGATCCCATGCGCTACGTCATCGTTCCCCGGCTTTATGCCGGCATCCTGGCGATGCCGCTTTTGGCGGGGCTGTTCACCTACATCGGCATCTACGGCGGCTACTTCGTCGGCGTGGTCTTGCTCGGGGTAGATGAAGGCTCGTTCTGGTCGCAGATGCAGGCTACTATCGATTTTCGCGAAGACATCTTAAACAGCGTGATCAAGAGCCTGGCGTTCGGAGTGATCGTCACCTGGATCGCGGTGTTTGAAGGCTACGACGCGGTCCCTACGGCCGAGGGGGTAAGCCGCGCCACCACCCGTTCGGTGGTTTACTCGGCGTTTGCGGTCTTAGGATCGGATTTCATCCTCACCGCACTGATGTTCGGGGAATAACATGGGCAATTCCAGAATCGTCGAAATCTGGGTCGGGGTGTTCGTCGCTGTCGGCCTGGCGGCTTTGTTTATGCTCGCCATGCAGGTCAGCAATCTGCGTGAATTCCAAGAGACAGACAAAGGCTACCGGCTTTTGGTCAGATTTCAGAACGTAGGCACCCTGAAAGTCCGCGCACCGGTCAAAATCGCCGGGGTGCTTGTCGGACGGGTAGCGGATATCCGCTTGGATAACGATCGCTACGAGGCGGTCGTGGAACTGCGCATAGACCCTAACTATCGCCTCCCGGACGACACCATCGCCAGCATCTATACTTCGGGGCTTCTGGGGGAGCAATACATTGCTCTGGAGCCGGGCGGCAGTCCCGATTATCTCAAAGACGGCGATACTATCGAGATCAGCCAGTCAGCGCTGGTGCTGGAAGAGCTTATCGGCAAGTTCTTGGTTAAAAGCTCAGAAAAAAGCGGTAGCGATGAGTGAAACTCCAAGGCTGGAGGAAATCTCCCCCGGCCACATCAAACTCTGTGGGGACTTGACTTTCGCTACCGTGGCGGCCCTGCAGCAAGCCTCTCAGCGCCTGTTAACTCGAGCAAGCGGAGAGATTACCATCGATCTTTCTGGCATCCGCCGCGCCGACAGCGCCGGTCTTGCCCTGCTGGTGGAATGGCTGCGCTTGGCTAAGAAACAAAACAAACGCTTGACCTTAATCAATCTTCCGCATCAGCTTCTCACCATGGCCAAAACCTACGACCTGCAGCGTTTGCTCCCCGTCTACCATGGATAAATTCCTCGTCATCGGTGGTCGCCCCCTAGACGGCGAAGTTCGAATTTCAGGCGCCAAAAACGCAGCGCTACCGATTCTCGCTGCCAGCCTATTGGCCAAAAGCTCGGTAGTGCTGAGCAACGTTCCCGAACTGCGCGACATCGCGACGATGCTCAGATTGCTTTCCGGCCTGGGAGTCTCATATTGCTTCCGCTCCGGTACGCTCGAGCTCGACGCCGGCAAGACCCGTGGGTTTCTCGCCCCGTATGAACTGGTCCGCACCATGCGCGCATCGATTCTGGTCTTGGGACCGCTTTTGGCGCGCTGCGGCGAGGCGGTGGTTTCCTTGCCGGGCGGCTGCGCCATCGGTGCCCGACCGGTGGACCTACACCTGAAAGGGCTGGCCGCCTTAGGAGCCGACATTCGGGTAGAAGCCGGCTACATCCACGCGCGCGCCAGAAAGCTCAAAGGCTGCCGCTTGGTCCTCGACCAAGTCACCGTGACCGGAACCGAAAACCTCATGATGGCTGCCGTCCTGGCCCGGGGCAAAACCGTGATCGAGAACGCCGCGCGCGAGCCTGAAGTCGTCGATCTCGCCGATTTTCTGGTCAAGCTGGGGGCGAAGATTTCCGGGATCGGCTCCGACGTGCTGGAAATCGAAGGGGTTGATTCTCTGGGCGATGCCCCCGTACAGCACCAGATCATGCCCGACCGGATCGAAACCGGCACCTATTTGACCGCCGCCGCCATCACCCAAGGTCGCATCCGCACTACCCACACCTACCCCAGAATTCTAGACGCCGTCTTGGACAAACTCAAAGAGGCCGGCGCCACCATTACCCAAGGCCCGGATTGGATCGAGCTCACCCAGAGCTGTAGGCCCCGCGCCGTTTCCTTCCATACCGCTCCTTATCCCGGCTTTCCCACCGACATGCAGGCCCAGCTGATGGCCTTAAACTGCGTAGCGGAAGGGGTAGGAGTGATCACCGAGACCATTTTCGAGAACCGTTTCATGCACGCCTTAGAGCTTAGGCGCATGGGGGCCGACATTACCATCGAGGGCCATACTGCCATCTGCCGAGGCGTCAAAAGGCTTCAGGGCGCGCCGGTTATGGCCACCGATCTTCGCGCTTCGGCCAGCTTAGTTTTAGCCGCTTTGGCCGCAGAGGGTGAAACCCGAATCGATCGCATTTATCATATCGACAGGGGCTACGAGCGCATTGAAGCTAAGCTCTCCAAACTCGGCGCCATCATTCAAAGAATTCGGGAATAAATGCTGACCATTGCCGTCTCCAAAGGCAGAATCTACCAAGAGGCTTTACCGCTTCTTGCCCAGGCTGGAATCGTGCCGACCGAAGACCCAAATTCGCGCCGCCTGATCCTGCCCACTTCGCACAGCGAAGTGCGCCTCTTGATCATCCGCGCGGCGGACGTTCCCACCTATGTGGAATACGGCGCCGCCGACTTGGGAATTGCCGGCAAGGACGTGCTGGTAGAATCGGGTGCAGAGGGCCTATACGAACCGCTGGACCTAGGTATCGCGCGCTGCCGCATGATGACCGCCGGCAAGGTGGGAGAGTGCTGGAATAGCCGCCGGCTCCGGGTGGCAACCAAATACGTCAACACCGCCAAGCGCTACTTTGCCGAGCGCGGCATCCAAGCCGAAGTCATCAAGCTCTACGGCTCTATGGAACTGGCGCCGCTGGTCGGTCTGGCCCAGTGCATCGTAGACCTGGTCGATACCGGCAATACCCTACGCGCCAACGGACTGGAACCGCGCGATCTGATCATGGAAGTCAGCTCTCGGCTGGTGGTCAATAAGGCAGCGATGAAGATGAAACATCGACCGATCAAGGCGCTCATCGGTGAGTTGGAGCGCGCGGTCAAAGCAACGGGGGGCTTATGAGCTTTACCATCCGGCGTTTCAGCAGCGGCGACTTGGATTTTGCAAGGCAATTTGCAAGGCTGCTGGCCAAAAACGCGCAGTTCGACCGAGAAGTCCACCAGACCGTACTCGAAATCCTGATGCGAGTGCGGCGCGAAGGCGATGCGGCGGTTTTGGATTACACCCGTCGCTTCGATTTCTTGGAGACCGCTTCAGTAGCCGAACTGGAGCTGCCGCAAGAACGCCTGCAAGAGGCTCTGGCCAATCTGCCAGCGGCTCAGCGCGAGGCCCTAAGGGCCGCCGCCAGCCGGATTCGCGCCTATGCCGAACAGCAGAAACTAGCCTCGTGGCACTACCGCGACGAATTCGGCAACCTGCTCGGGCAAAAGATCACCCCCCTGGACCGAGTCGGCCTCTACGTTCCCGGCGGGAAAGCGGCCTATCCCTCCTCGGTGTTGATGAACGCGGTACCCGCCAAGGTGGCGGAGGTTCCGGAGCTGATCATGGTCGTCCCCACCCCGGCCGGGGAAGTCAACGAACTCGTGCTGGCGGCGGCGGCCGTCGCCGGGGTAGACCGGGTATTCCGCATCGGCGGCGCCCAAGCGATCGCCGCGCTGGCCTACGGCACCAAGACCATCCCCAAGGTGGACAAGATCGTCGGCCCAGGCAACGTCTATGTGGCCACTGCCAAGAAACTGGTATTTGGGGAAGTGGGAATAGACATGATCGCCGGACCCTCGGAAATCCTGATCATCGCCGACGGCACCACCGATCCCCACTGGATCGCCATGGATCTGTTTGCGCAGGCCGAACACGACGAAGACGCCCAGGCGATCCTGTTGTGTCCGGACGGCGCCTACCTCGACCGAGTCAGCGCCAGCATCGCAGAGCTATTGCCGCAAATGCCGCGGCAGCAGGTCATCCGCGCCTCGCTTAAGAAGCGCGGAGCGCTAATCCAGGTCCGAGACCTGGACGAGGCTTGCGAACTGGCCAATCGCATCGCCCCAGAGCATTTGGAGCTTTCGGTGGCCGACCCGGATCAGCTGTTGCCCAGGCTGCGCCACGCCGGTGCGATCTTTCTCGGTCCTCATACGGCCGAAGCCTTGGGGGATTACTGCGCCGGCCCAAACCACGTGCTGCCCACCTCCGGCACGGCGAGGTTTTCCTCCCCCTTGGGGGCATACGATTTTCAAAAGCGCACCAGCTTGATCGGTTGCAGCATGGACGGCGCCTCATCCTTGGCTGAAATCGCCAGGGTCTTAGCCGAAGGTGAAGGTTTGACCGCCCACGCTCGCTCGGCTGAATATCGGATCAAACGATGAGCCTGAAACCCCAAGACCTTTTCCGTCCGGAAATCCTGGCTGCGACGGCCTATCACGTCGCTCAAGCGGAAGGGATGATCAAGCTCGATGCGATGGAAAATCCCTACGCTTGGCCCGAAACCTTGGTGGACGCCTGGCTCGAAACCTTACGCCAAGCCCACCCCAACCGCTATCCAAACCCCCAGGCTTCCGCCTTAAAGTCAGCGCTTCGCCGCTATGCTCGGATTCCCGAGGCAGCCGAGTTGCTATTGGGCAACGGCTCCGATGAAATCATCCAGATCGTGCTTTTGGCCTTAGTAGGTCAGCCCGGGGCGACCGTGCTGGCGCCAGAGCCTACCTTCGTGATGTACCGCCAGGTGGCCACGTGGCTTGGCGTGAACTTCATCGGCGTCCCGCTCAAGCAGGATTTTGCTCTGGACCTGGACGCCATGCTGGCAAACATCGCGCGCTATCGACCTAAAGTCGTGTTCCTCGCCTATCCCAACAATCCTACTGGCAACTTGTTCGACCAGTCTGCCATCCTTAAGATCATCGAACAGACACCAGGATTGGTGATCGTTGACGAAGCCTATGCGCCTTTCGCCCGAGCCAGCTTCGTGGACAGGCTCGGCCAGTTCGACAACCTATTGGTAATGCAGACCCTATCCAAGCTAGGAATGGCAGGACTTAGGCTCGGCTTTCTCGCCGGTCCCAGAATCTGGATGGAGCAGTTCGACAAACTGCGCCTGCCTTACAATATCAACGTTCTGACCCAGCTCAGCGTCGAATTCGCCCTGACCCACTTAGACGTTTTCGAACAGCAGACTGCCCGCATCCGCGCCGACCGCGAGGCGCTCCTAAGCAAGCTTGCCTCCCTGCCTCAAGTAAAGGTCTTTCCCAGCGCTACTAACTTCATCCTGTTTAAGGTGGCAAATGCAGACCTAGTATTCGAACGCCTCAGACAACAGGGCGTTTTGATCAAAAACCTCAATTCCTTAGGGGGACTGCTTGCGGGTTGCCTGCGGGTGACGGTGGGTACCCCAGCGGAAAATCAAGCATTTTTGAGCGCTTTGGGTAGCGCCTTGGCGGGTGTGGCTAGCAAATAAACCCTACCAAACGTTGACCCTGCCGGCAAATGGCGGCAAAATCATGCGCTGACATAAAGGCATTGAGGTCTTAAAGCCTCACGAGGAGGAAAATCCTGCCATGAATGAAAACGCCGTCGATCTCGAGAAACGCCGCTTCTTGACGCAAACTGCCACAGTTTTAGGCGCTGTGGGAGCGGCGTTTGCTGCTTTCCCGTTTATCAGCTACCTAAAGCCCAACCGCGGGACTCTGGAAGCCGCAAGCCCGATCGAGGTGGACGTTGCCAAGCTCGAGCCAGGCCAGATGATCCGAGTGGAATGGCGCGGCCAGCCGATCTGGCTGCTCAGGCGCACCGAGGAGATGCTGGCGACCTTGGAAAAACTGGAACCCTTGCTGCGTGATCCCAATTCCGATGAGTCCATCCAGCCAGAAAACTGCAAGAACCGCTATCGCTCGATCAAACCGGAGGTGTTTGTCGCCGTAGGGATCTGTACTCACCTCGGCTGTTCGCCGACTTACCGCCCCGAGATCGCCCCACCGGATCTTGGTAAGCGTTGGCTAGGCGGGTTCTTCTGTCCCTGTCACGGCTCGCGCTTTGACCTCGCCGGCCGGGTATATAAAAAGGTTCCCGCCCCCACCAATTTGGTGGTGCCCCCTTACCGCTATGTTACCGAGACGCGTATCGTCGTCGGCGATGAACAAGAAGAGGCTTAAAGCTCATGAGCGATGCAAAACACCCAAACCGGCTTATTGCCTGGATCGACGAGCGTTTTCCGCTGCTTAAGGTCTGGAACGAACACTTTGCCAGGTATTACGCCCCCAAGAATTTCAACTTCTGGTACTTTTTCGGCTCCCTGGCTCTGTTGGTCCTGGTCAACCAGGTCGTAACCGGGATCTGGTTGACCATGAACTACAAGCCCGATGCCAAGCTCGCTTTTGACTCGGTCGAGACGATCATGCGCGACGTCAACTGGGGCTGGCTGATCCGCTATATGCACTCGACCGGCGCCTCGATGTTTTTCATCGTAGTCTATCTCCACATGTTTCGCGGCATGCTGTACGGCTCCTACAAAAAACCGCGCGAGCTGGTGTGGATTTTAGGGATGAGCATTTTTCTGGCGCTGATCGCCGAAGCCTTCATGGGCTACCTTTTGCCCTGGGGGCAGATGTCCTACTGGGGGGCCAACGTGATCATCTCCCTGTTCAGCGCCATCCCGGGAATCGGTGAGGGTTTGGCTACTTGGATCCGGGGCGATTTCGTGGTCTCCGACATCACTCTCAACCGCTTTTTTGCTTTGCACGTGATCGCTGTCCCGTTGGTTTTGATCGTGCTGGTGTTCCTCCACATCGTGGCTCTGCACAAGGTGGGATCCAACAACCCCGATGGGATCGAGATCAAAAAGCTCAAAGATGCCAACGGCGTCCCCTTAGACGGCATCCCTTTCCATCCCTATTACACGGTCAAGGACCTGTTTGGCGCTTGTGTATTTTTGACCCTGTGCGCTTGGATCGTGTTCTACGCCCCGGAAATGGGCGGGCTTTTCCTAGAGCCCCCCAACTTTATTCCTGCAGATCCGCTCAAGACTCCTGAGCATATCAAACCGGTCTGGTATTTCACCCCATTCTTCTCCGTCCTGCGTGCGATTCCCAGCAAGTTCGGCGGAATGCTGGCTATGTTCGCGGCGATTTTCATCCTGTTTTTGCTGCCTTGGCTGGATCGTTGCCCGGTCAAATCTATCCGTTACCGAGGCAGGAGCTACAAGATCGCCTTGGCCTTATTCGTCATCAGCTTCATCAGCCTAGGTTACCTCGGCACCATCCCGCCCACTCCCACAGCGGCTATGTTTGGCGTCATTTTTACCTTGACTTATTTTGGCTTCTTTCTGCTGATGCCGATCTATACCCGCCTGGAGGTGACCTCCGCCGTACCGGAAAGGGTAGTATGGCCGCCCAAACCCTTATTGGGACGAAAAGGCTGGATTTGGGATCAGGCACGCAAGGGAGTCGCCTATCTTAAAACCTTGGTCTACTATCAAAAAGCCGCCACCCAGTGGCAAACAATCCTGGAGGGCATAAAAAAAAACAAACTCTTGAGTAAATTTTTTCTATGAAGCGTTATGCCTGGATTTTGTTCTTCCTCTGGCCGGTTCTGAGCAAGGCAGAACTGACGGCCCCGCTGGAACAGCCGGATATCGATGTCACCGATAGCGCCTCCCTACGCCGCGGTGCTAAACTGTACATTGACCGCTGCCTGGGCTGCCACTCTCTCAAACACGTGCGCTACCTCCGCCTCAAGCAGGATCTTCGGTTCAGCGACGCAGAATTCAAAGCGCTGTTTCCCTGGTTGGACCGCGTAACCGGCACCTTGACCGCAAGCATGACGAGCAAAGACGCCCAAGCCTGGTTCGGGGTACCGGCACCGGACCTGTCAGAACGCGCCCGAGCGCTCGGCACCGACTGGTTATACACTTATCTGCGCAGCTTTTATCAAGACGATTCACGCCCGTTCGGGGTCAACAACTGGCTGTTCAAAGACGTGGCCATGCCCAACGTGTTGTGGGATCTGCAGGGGACGCAAAAAGCCGTAGTCAAGAAAGTCGACACTAGCCCAGTCATTCAGAGACTCGAATTGATCGAACAAGGCTTATTGACTCCTGCAGAGTTTGACCGCGCGGTGACCGATCTGGTGAATTTCCTCGCTTACGCGGCGGAGCCGACACAGCTTGAACGGCGCCGCCTGGGTAAATACGTCATCGGATTCCTGCTCTTGCTGACATTCGTCACGTACCGCCTGAAGAAGGCCTACTGGAAGGATGTCCATTGATCCTTTAACGATGCAAGCTATTCAAGCGTTCACGGTCAGGCAGCGATGATCCTATACTGTTCTCCAATCTGTCCTTACAGTCATCAGGTGCGCTTCGTCTGGCATGAAAAAAGCA
>JBKBMR010000016.1:0-6017 GCA_046295755.1 Methylohalobius sp. | reverse complement strand
TTCATGCAGACATCCGCTTCATCGATCCGACTGATCCACCGGAGGAGGTCATCGACCTCAATCCTTACGGCAATACCCCAACGCTGATCGATCGCGAGCTGGTTCTCTATGATCCCAACATCATCATCGAGTATCTGGATGAGCGCTATCCTCATCCTCCTCTCTATCCTCTGGAGCCGATGGCCCGGGCCCAGGCAAGAATGCTGATCCATCGCATCCACCGCGATTGGTATCGGATAGCGGAAGAAATCCAAAATTCTCGGGAAAAAAAAGCAGCTCAGGCGCGCAAACTACTCTACGAAGGATTGGTCGCGGCCACGCCTCTGTTTGCCGCCAAACCTTATTTCCTCAGCGATGAGTTTTCGCTCGTCGATTGCATACTTGCCCCCTTGCTGTGGCGGCTGCCCCTGCTTGGGATTACGTTGTCCCAAGAGGTCCGACCCATCCTCGACTACTCCCAACGGATCTTTGCCCGCCCAGCTTTCCGTCAAAGCTTGAGCAGGCAGGAAAAAGAAATCGCCGAGCCACTCCAACGTCTTTCTGCCTGAGCATGACTTCGCTACGCCCTTATCTGATCCGCGCCCTCTATGACTGGATCGTCGATAACGCCATGACCCCTTATATCCTGGTAGATGCCGAACGCGAAGGAGTAAACGTTCCCCACCAATATGTCCAGAAAGGCAAGATCGTGTTGAATCTGAAACCTGAGGCGGTCGCCAATCTGTCGCTGGGCAATGAAACGATCGACTTTAAAGCCCGCTTTGGTGGAGTTCCGCTGCAAGTTCAGGTGCCGGTCAATGCGGTCCTCGCAATCTATGCCAAAGAAACCGGCCAAGGCATGATATTCGAGGAGGAAACGGACAGCACTCCCCCTTCTGGGCCAGAACCCAAGCCCAAACGCCCAAGCCTAAAAGTCGTCAAGTAAACCGTCACTTTCGCCCCGGCGGATAGATGGCGGTCACCTTACCGGAGCTCTCCGACGACAGCGGCAGAATCCTAGCTGCTCCACGCCGTTCTACTTGATCGATGCGGATGATCGCGTGCATGGGGATGAAGCTACGCCTGACGTTTTCGAACTCCGCTTTAAGCTTTTCTTCGCTGGGATCGACGACGATGGCGCTCGCCTCTCCGAAAACGAAATCTTCCACTACCACGAATCCATACAGGTCGCCCTGATACACCTGTTTGGCGTACATTTCATAGACCTGATTCTGGTTGATGAAAACGACTTTGAAAATCTGTTTTGCGGGCATGAGCAGTCCTGAAATTTAAAGGAATAATTTTAACACAGCTCTGCCACCAGCCCGGCGGCAACTGCAGCCAACCGCCCGGTGGCATGAAACGTCCGCAGCTGTCTTTGCCAACCTAAGCCCTCGAGCGAACAGCGCTGGAGATGGCACAAATACGGTCGCTGCTCTGCCCTCGCCTTGGCCAGCAAAATCCGAAAAAGCGACTCGATGATGGCGCTCAATGGATAGACACTTCCTTGATCATCGACATAACGAGCCCCTATACCTAGGCGGGTGGCCTGAAAATAATTCTCCTTCTCCAGCCACCAAGGCAAAGGTCTAGGTAGAATCGAAGGCCGAAATTCAGGCGGCGTATCTATAAAATAATCCGCCAGACCTTGGATGAAAGCGGCGATGGCCAGCGTGTCCCAAAGGTTGGACTGGGCATCCATCACCCGCACTTCCAACGTCCCAAGGTCCGGGCGGGGACGAATGTCCCAGTGGATATCGCGCAGGGTTTCGAATACCTCGGCCCGCTTCATGAGGGTAAAAAAGCGGCAAAACTGCGCCCAATCGGAAAACGCCGGCGGAATCCCATAGCTGCGCCCAGAGGCCAAGATTCTTTGGCGGTAACAGGCAAAACCGGTCGCAAATCCGCGCCAAAAAGGAGAATTAGCACTCAAAGCGATGAGCACCGGAAGATAAGCTTTAAGTTCGCGCATCAGGGTCAAAGCGGTCTCAGCATCCGGCATTCCCAAATGCACGTGGGTGGCAAAGGTGATCTGACTGCGCGCGAGATACCCATACCTGGACTTCTGTTGCAAATAACGCGGCAGGGGAGTAATCAGCGCCAGCCGCCTGCAGAAAGGATGGGTTCCTGCCCCACACAAGCACAGGTTAAGCTCACGGCAAACGCGCTTTAACTCTGTCAAAAGTACCTCTAAGTGGGCTTTGAGCTCCTCCAAGCTAGTGCACGCTTTAGAAGCGATCTCTACACAACTTTGAATGAACTCCGGCTTGATCCACGGAACCTTAGGCAGAGCTTCAAGCAGCGGCTGAGCTCGGTCAGTGAGATCTAAGCTCTCGCGATCGAGAATCTGCAGCTCCCACTCTAGACCGATAGTAGCACGCTTTGAGCCATTAAAGATCAAGGGATCATCTGCCATACTCGCACAGCGCCTCCCAGGCCACCCGAGCAAAATATAACGCTCCAACTTTGAGCACTTCCTCATTGACGTCGAAAGCCGGGCTATGCAGGGGAATAAACTCATCCTCCCGCCGCCTGGCCCCGAAACGCACGTAGCAGCCTGGCATCTGCTCCAGATAAAATGCAAAATCTTCCGATCCCATGCTGGGGGATTCCATAGGAACTAACCCTTTTTCTCCCACCACTTCGACGATCGCCCGGCGGGCGATTTCAGTTTCCTTAGGAGAATTGATCACCGGCGGATACCCTTCCCGGATTTCCAGCTCGATTTCGGCCCGATGCAAATCGGCAAGCGCCTTGACCATGCGCCTCATGCCAGCATGGATATGGTGGCGTACCCCAGGATGGGTAGTCCGGATCGTCCCCTCGAGCAGCGCTTCTTCGGCGATCACGTTGGGCGCGCTTCCGGCCTGCACCTTGCCGATAGTGACTACGGACGGATGGAGCGGATCGATCTCCCTGGAAACCAAGGTCTGGACAGCGGTGATCAGGAACCCGGCGATCACCACCGCGTCGATCGCTTCGTGGGGACGCGCGCCGTGGCCGCCGCGGCCGCGGATATGAATCGCAAAACTGTCTGACTGGGCGGTCACCACGCCGCTCCCAACCATGATTTCTCCGACCCGGTAATGGTGAGTCACGTGCCCACCGAAGATCGACCGCACGCCATCGAGCACCCCGGAGCGCAGGATCACCCGCGCCCCGCCGCCTCTCTCTTCGGCAGGTTGGAATACCAAAAGCACCCGTCCCGGCGGGGGATTTTCCACAAGCAGCGCTGCTGCCCCCAGCACCATGGTCATGTGGGCATCGTGCCCACAAGCGTGCATTTTGCCCGGGATCACGGAGGCGAACGGCAGGCCAGTCGCTTCCGTGCCAGGAAGGGCATCCATGTCGGCGCGCAGCGCTACCGCAGGCTCCGGTTTCCCCTCGATCCTGCCGATGACCCCACCGCCCTTGCCCGAATACTGATAGGCGATGCCTAAGCGTTCAAGCTCGGCGATGATCTTTTCGGCGGTCGCTACCTCTTCGAACGCCAGTTCCGGTTCTCGGTGGAAAGCGCGCCTCAGTTCCACCCAATGGGGATATAAGGCGTCGGCCCGGGATCGATCCAACATCGTTTCCTCCTGCTCTTTAGGCTCTGTCAAAGATACCACGTTCTGAGTTTGCCTTTGGCAACATCGACTAGACTTAGAACAGCACCAAGAACGGACACGGAACAACTATGCAGCTATCATCCACGCATACCGCCGCAGACAAAACTTTCCTGGAAGCTTTTCTGCATTGCTGTCACCGCCGCCGCTACCCCTCCCGCAGCACTATTATCAAACCCGGCGATCCGGGCAATACTCTGTATTACATTATCGAAGGCTCGGTGAGCGTCAGTTTTCAGGAAGAAGACGGCCGCGAATTGGTTTTAGGTTATCTGAACCGGGGCGAATTCATCGGCGAGGTAGGGGTTTTCTTAGGCGAAAACACCCGCACGGTGACGGTTCGGACGCGCGAGCCCTGCCAACTGGCGGAAATCAGCTATCGGCGCCTGGCGCAGTGTCTGGAAAACGAGCTTGCCCCTTACGCGGTCGAACTGCTGCGTACCCTCGGCCGGCAAGTCTCGAAGCGGCTTTTGCAAACCAGTCGCAAGGCCGGGCATCTGGCTTTTCTAGACGTCACCGGCCGCATCGCCCGCACCCTGATGGATTTGTGCAAAGAACCGGATGCCATGACCCATCCTGACGGCATGCAGATCCGCATCACCCGCCAAGAGTTGGGGCGTATCGTCGGCTGCTCCCGAGAAATGGCCGGACGAGTGCTGAAAAGCTTAGCGACTGACGGCTTGATCTCTGTCCGCGGCAAAACCATCGTAGTTTACGGGATGCGCTAAAGCCGTTGCAAGCAGCTTCCAAGTATAATCATACGCTCTCGGCGAGGTGCTCGCGCGGGGACCGGCGACGTTGAGCACCCGGATTTTATGCCTCTCGACGAAGCGCGCTAGCGCCCGCGCCCCCCGCCGCGGAGGAATTTCTACCGCGTCCAGCAACTTGAATGGCTTGCCAAGCTCCAGGCAGAAGCGCAGGGTAAGGGCCGTTCCTCCCGTCGGTTCCTCGAAATAAACGATCAGACTGCCGTCGCTGTCGGCTACGTTGGCACGGGTTCTGGCTCGGTAATCGCCTCCCGGCAGGATGCGCAGGGGATAGCGATCTGAGATCGGTCCATCTTCGGCCAGCCGACCTTCCGGGCACCATCCACCGCAAGGCAAGCCAAATTTCAAAGCTACGTCCAAGGCTGCCCGATCAACGCCGGTCTGACCGCCGGAGACGATCTTGACCATCATCCGTAAAACCGGTCCTTGCGCCGTCTGATTTCGGCAAATACAGCCACCGCCGGCGCCCCGCGCATCCCTAAGCGCGCCTGAAATTCGGGGTCATCTGCGCGCAGGAACGGGTTGGTGCACTTTTCTTCAGCCAAAAGCGAAGGGACTGTGGCTCGATTTTGGGCACGCATTCTCTCTACCTGCTGCACCCTTACCGCTAGCGGGGGGTAATCGGGGTCTAAGGAGAGCGCAAAGCGGGCATTGCTCAAGGTATACTCGTGGGCGCAATAGATTCGGGTATCCTCCGGCAGGTCCCTGAGCTTGCACAAGGAATTCCACATCTTTTCGGCAGTGCCCTCAAACAGCCTACCGCATCCTAAGGCGAACAGGGTATCTCCGCAAAACAGGGCGTTGTCCTCGCTAAACCAATACGCGATATGGCCTAAGGTGTGACCTGGAACCTCCAGCACCTGTGCCTGGCTTTCCCCGAGCTCTATGGCTTCACCCTCGCCGACCAGCCGATCGATGCCAGGAATTCGGGAGGAATCGCCACGAAATCCTACTACCTGGCATCCTGTAGCCTGTTTGAGAGCCAGGTTGGCGCCAACGTGGTCCCAGTGGTGATGGGTATTGAGAATATAGGTAAGGCTCCATCCGCGCTCAGCCAACACCGCCAGTACCGGCTCGGCTTCAGCCGGATCCACCACTGCCGTCTGGCCGGATTTGGGTTCATGCAGCAAATAAATGTAATTGTCGCTCAAGGCGGGCAGTTGCAGAATCTCCAACATCCTCTTCCCCCTCGGCTTGAAATTTAGGGCGATTATAGCTTAACGTTTTGTTTAATTATGGCTAACTTCAAAACCCATCTGATCGGCGCCACCCTAGTCAGCGGGGCGGCTGCAACCGCAGCGGTCGCCGTCGGGCTGGTTCCGTTCAGCCAAGCCCCAATCCTGTTCGGACTCGGGATGGCTGGGGGGCTGTTGCCGGACATTGACGCTGACAATTCCACGCCGGTTCGGCTGACCTTCAGCCTACTCGGGCTGCTCGCTGCTTTTTTCGCCGTGTTTTACGCCCTAGGCCAGCCGCAGCTTAGCATTGCCGAACTGTTTCTCCTGGGACTTGGCGCGTTTCTGTTGATCCGCTTCGGCATCTTAGAGCTGTTCTTACGCTTGACCGAACACCGTGGGGTGTTTCACTCGCTGCTTGCGGTCCTGTGTTTCACCCTAGCGACCGCCAGCGCCTCCCATCACCTAGCCAGCTCACCTCCTATGCT
>JBKBMR010000015.1:0-24391 GCA_046295755.1 Methylohalobius sp. | reverse complement strand
ACCGGCTTTGGCAAAAGCCGTCGCTGGGGCCACACCAACCCGAATCTGGGAAACGTCCTCACCAGAAGCGGCCAGGATGGGAATCTCTGCCAGGAGCTTCTGATTGAGCGCCGAGTGCAACTTAATCTCGCCTAAACCTAAGGCATTCACGCCGGCTGGCGTAATTGCGCTTACCACCGCCAGGGTCGTTGCGAATTTGCGCACCTTGGGTCTCCTTTAAAAAAATCTTGTCTTCCCTGATAAGCATAGTTCAAATATATTTTTTGACTAGGAGCTCGGCGATCTGAACGCTATTTAAAGCGGCTCCTTTGCGCACGTTATCGGCAACCACCCACAAATTCAGGCCGCGTGGGTGCGAGATGTCCTCCCGAATCCTGCCCACATAGACCGGATCTCTGCCAGCCGCTTCGGTCACCGCAGTGGGATAACCTCCAGGTTGGCGCTCGTCGATCACCACTACTCCAGGTGCTTGTTCGAGCAGGCGGCGCGCCTCCTCGGCGCTGATTTTTTTCCGAGTCTCTATGTGCACCGCCTCGCTGTGGCCATAGAATACCGGTACCCGAACGGCAGTCGGATTGACCTGGATGGTATCGTCACCCAGGATCTTGCGCGTCTCCCACACCATCTTCATTTCCTCCTTGGTATAGCCGTTGTCCAAAAAGACGTCAATGTGGGGCAGAACGTTGAACGCGATCTGCTTAGGGTAAACCTTGGGGACGATCGGTTTGCCGTTGAGGAGCTGAGCGGTCTGCATGGCTAACTCCTCGATCGCTTCTTTGCCGGAGCCGGAAACCGATTGATAGGTACAGACGTTGATACGTTCGATGCCGACAGCGTCGTAAATGGGCTTTAGGGCCACCACCATTTGAATGGTAGAACAATTGGGGTTGGCGATAATGCCCCGATTGGTATAGGCCGCAAGGTCCCCTGGATTGACCTCTGGCACTACCAAAGGAATATCATCGTCGTAACGGAACTGGGAGGTATTGTCGATCACGATGCAGCCAGCGGCAGCAGCCTTAGGGGCATATTCGGCTGAAACCGCAGCCCCTGCCGAAAACAAGCCGATCTGGACTTGGCTGAAGTCGAACTTGGCTAGGTTCTGCACCTTGAGGGTGCGATCACCGAACCGCACCCGCTCGCCTTCAGAACGCTCGCTCGCCAAAGCATACACTTCCCCTACTGGGAAATCCCGCTCGGCGAGGATCTCCAGCATCGCTTCTCCGACTGCACCGGTAGCGCCCACCACCGCGACGTTGTAGACTTTGGCCATCCTCCCCCTCCTTCAACCAGCTTGGAATCGCAAATGCGCTACGACTTGATCCCCCATCTCCGAGGTGCTGACCTTGCGCGTGCCTGGAGAATGGATATCGGCAGTTCGCACCCCGGCGCTTAAAGCAGCGTCCACCGCCCGCTCTATCCTCAAGGCCGTTGCCTCATCGCCCAAGGTGTGGCGGAAGAGCATCGCCAGCGACAGGATGGTCGCCAGGGGATTGGCCAGGTTTCTGCCGGCAATGTCAGGCGCGCTGCCGTGGATAGGTTCGTACATCCCCTTGCCCGATTCGTTCAAAGACGCCGACGGCAGCATGCCGATCGAACCGGTGAGCATGGCCGCGCAGTCCGATAAGATATCTCCGAACAGATTGGTGGTCACGATCACGTCGAACTGTTTGGGAGCACGCACGAGCTGCATCGCCGCGTTGTCCACATACAGGTGGGTCAAGGCCACCTCAGGATAGTCTTTGCCTACCTCGGTCACTACCTGGCGCCACAGCTCTGTGCTTTCGAGCACATTGGCCTTGTCTACCGAGCACAGCTTGCGCTTACGCGAACTGGCAAGATCAAACGCCACGCGAGCAATGCGGCGGATCTCTCCCTCGCTGTAGATCATGGTGTTGATCCCGACCCGTTCACCGTTTTCCAGGGTACGAATGCCGCGCGGCTCGCCGAAATACACATCCCCGGTCAACTCGCGCACGATCATAATGTCTAGACCTTCGATCACTTCCGGCTTCAAAGTCGAGGCAGCGATCAGCTGGGGATGCAGCACTGCCGGGCGCAGATTGGCAAACAAACCAAGCTCGCAGCGCAACCCTAAAAGCGCCCGCTCAGGCCGCAAAGAATACTCCAAAGGTTCCCACTTAGGCCCCCCTACTGCCCCCAACAGGACAGCATCGGCCGCTTTGGCAAGTTCTAAAGTCTGCTTCGGCAAAGGATGCCCTACCGCATCGTAAGCTGCCCCTCCTACTAGAGCCTGTTCGGTCTCCACCGCCACGCCAAACTCCTGGCGCAAGCAGTCTAAAACCTTCATCGCCTCACCGACGATCTCCGGACCGATGCCGTCTCCCGGCAAAACTGCAATCTTTTTCGTTGCCATAACTCCTCGTCAAGCTTTACGCTGAAAACAGCCAAGGTGCGTTTTTCCGCCTTTGTTCCTCAAAGGCGCGGATTTGATCGGCGTGTTCCAAAGTCAAGGCAATGTCGTCTAAACCTTCCAAAAGGCGCCTTTTGAGCGAGGGATCAATGGCAAAGCAAAGCACCGTACCGTCCGGTTTGGCGATGGTTTGGGACTGTAAATCTATGCTCAACTTATAGCCTGGACCTACTTCCTGAAACATCTTATCGACCTCCTCAGCACCCAAAACGATGGGCAAGAGGCCATTTTTAAAACAGTTGTGGTAAAAAATGTCGGCAAAGCTCGGCGCGATGATCACCCGAATGCCGTAGTCGTAAAGTGCCCAGGGAGCATGCTCGCGCGAGGAACCGCACCCGAAGTTCTCACGCGTTAAGAGAATTTGGCCGCCTTGGTATTCCGGCCGGTTGAGGACAAAACTGGGATTTTTCGGTCGATTCGTGCAATCCATGTCCGGCTCGCCGCGATCGAGATACCGCCATTCGTCGAATAGGAATGGCCCAAAACCGGTGCGGCGGATAGATTTTAAAAACTGTTTTGGGATGATAGCGTCGGTGTCCACGTTGGCCCGATCCAACGGGATCACCTGGGAAGTCAGGCGTTTGAAAGCTTGCATTTTAAAAATCCCTAACGTCGACGAAATGCCCGGCGATGGCCGCCGCTGCCGCCATGGCCGGACTGACCAGATGGGTTCGGCCCCCGAAACCCTGACGGCCTTCAAAATTGCGGTTGGAAGTGGAGGCGCAGCGCTCACCCGGCTCCAAGCGATCGGCATTCATGGCCAAACACATGGAACAGCCAGGATCGCGCCATTCAAAGCCGGCGGCGCGGAAAATCCGGTCCAGTCCTTCGGCCTCGGCCTGGGCCTTTACCTGCCCGGAACCCGGCACGACCAAACCCAGCTTGATGTTGGGAGCCAGCTTGCGTCCTTTGATCACCGAAGCAGCCGCGCGCAAATCCTCAATCCGCGAGTTGGTACAAGAACCGATGAACACTTTATCGAGGTAAATTTCCTGAATCGGCGTGCCGGGCTTAAGACCCATGTATTCCAGCGCTCGCTCCATTCCCCTCCTACGAACGGGGTCGGGTTCTAAAGCCGGGTCTGGCACCACCCCCGTGACCGGAACGACCATCTCAGGCGAGGTCCCCCAAGTGACCTGGGGCTCGATCGAGCGGGCGTCAAACTCCACCACCTGGTCAAAATAGGCATCCTCGTCGCTGCAGAGCCTCCGCCAGGCGACCACCGCCTGATCCCAAAGCCTCCCCTTAGGCGCCAGCGGCCGTCCGGCGAGATACTCGATCGTCGCATCGTCCACGGCGACTAGCCCCGATCGAGCGCCAGCCTCGATGGCCATGTTGCACACCGTCATCCGCCCCTCGATCGATAGCGCGGAGATCGCCTCACCCGCAAACTCGATGGTATAGCCGGTACCACCTGAAGTGCCAATTTTGCCGATGATCGCAAGCACGATGTCCTTGGCAGTCACGCCGGAGCCCAGATAGCCACTGACTTTGATCTGCATGTTTTTGGCTTTTTTCAGCCACAGACATTGAGTCGCCAGCACATGTTCGACCTCGGAGGTACCGATGCCGAAAGCCAATGCCCCCAAGGCACCGTGGGTGGAGGTGTGGGAATCGCCGCAGACCAAAGTGATCCCAGGCAGGGTGAAACCTTGTTCTGGACCCACCACGTGTACTATCCCCTGCCGCGAGTCGGCCATGGAAAATACGGGGATGCCGAATTCGGCGCAGTTTTTCTCCAAGGTTTCTACCTGGAGACGGGAAATAGGATCGGCAATGCCGCGGTCCCTATCCTTGGTGGGAACGTTGTGGTCGGCCACCGCCAAGTTCGCCTTTGGCCGCCACGGCTTGCGCCCAGCAAGACGCAAGCCTTCAAACGCCTGGGGCGAGGTGACCTCGTGGATCAGCTGGCGATCGATGTAAAGGAGCGAGGTGCCGTCCTCCGCGGTTAGGATGAGGTGCGCATCCCAGATTTTGTCATAGAGCGTTTTTCCCATCTGTTGGCCTTAACCTTCAAAACATTTACATTGTAGGATTTCCACAATTGAAGGTGGAATTTTCGACCCCCTACTGTGAAAGAAGTTGCGCTCGATTCACAACTGCAATCTTCTAAACGCCCTCCAAGAGTTGCAAGATCCGGGCACGGATTGCTTCCACGCTGCCGATTCCTGATACGGTGGCAAACTTGACTTTGCCCTCTTGCGCGCGCCGGCGGTAGAAATCGACGAGCGGCGCGGTCTGGTGTCGGTAGACTTCAAGCCGCTTGCGCACCGTTTCCTCGCGGTCGTCATCGCGCTGAATCAACGGCTCACCCGTGACATCATCTTGGCAATCTTGCTTAGGCGGATGGTACAGGAGATGATAAACCCGCCCGGAGCCCGGATGCACGCGGCGGCCGCTTAAGCGTTTGACGATCTCCTCAGGGGGCACCTCAAGTTCTAGGACCCAATCCAAGTCCACGCCCATTTTCTCCAGGCCCTCGGCCTGAGCAATGGTGCGGGGAAAACCATCGAGCAGGAACCCATTGGCACAATCGGGCTGAGCGATACGCTGTTTGACTAGCTCAAAGATGATGGCGTCCGGTACCAACTCCCCGGCCTCCATGATCACCTTAGCCCGTTTCCCTAGCTCCGTCCCAGTCTGAACCGCCGCCCGCAACATATCCCCGGTTGAAATCTGCGGAATGCCGTAACGCTCGCAGATAAAGCGGGCTTGCGTTCCCTTGCCGGAACCCGGTGCCCCCAGCAACACAATTCTCATCGCAGCTCCTTCAAATTAAATCCCTCAGGCAAGTACCTCCAGACCACCCATATAAGGCTTCAATGCCTGCGGAATCCGGATCGTACCATCGGCTTGTTGATAATTTTCCAAAATAGCGATCAGCGTCCTGCCTACCGCCAATCCAGAACCATTTAAAGTATGCACCAGCTCGGGCTTGCCGGTCTCGGGATTACGCCAGCGCGCTTGCATGCGCCTGGCCTGAAAATCCCTAAAATTGCTACAAGAGGAGATCTCCCGGAAGCGCCCCTGCCCCGGCAGCCAAACCTCCAAGTCGTAAGTCTTGGCAGCAGCAAAACCAGTGTCCCCAGCGCATAGGAGCATTTTGCGATACGCTAGGCCCAAGCGCCTTAGGATAGCTTCGGCATGGCCGGTCAACTCCTCGAGAGCCGCCTGGGAATGCTCCGGCCGGGTAATCTGGACGAGCTCTACTTTCTCGAACTGGTGCTGGCGGATCATGCCGCGCACATCCTTACCGTAAGAGCCGGCCTCAGAGCGAAAGCAAGGGGTATGCGCCACCAATTTCAGAGGCAGGCTGTCGCCAGGCAAGATTTCCCCACGCACCAGATTAGTCACCGGCACCTCAGCAGTAGGAATCAGGTACCACGGAGGATCGCGCTCGATTCTGAATAAATCCCCCTCGAATTTGGGCAACTGGCCGGTGCCTACGAGCGACTGAGCATTGACCAGATAAGGCACATACACTTCGCGGTAACCGTGTTCCAAGGTATGCACATCCAGCATCAGTTGGATAAGTGCCCGGTGCAGGCGCGCCAGCGGACCGTGCATCACGGCAAAGCGGGCGCCAGCAAGCTTAGCCGCAGTGTCGAAATCCAAATAACCCAGGGCGGTCCCCAGGTCGACGTGATCGCGGGGCGTAAAGTCAAACTCGGGCAGTTTACCAAAACGGCTCACCTCAACGTTTTGCTCTTCGCCGGCGCCGTCTGGAACATCCGGCTCTAAGATGTTGGGTAACTCCAACAGGAATCGATCCAGCCGTTTCTGAACCTCGGCCAACTCCTGCTCACATGATTTCAGCTTCTCCCCGAGCTGGCTTACTTCGGCGAGCAGCGGCTGGATATCTTCACCTCGGGCCTTGGCCTGACCAATCGCTTTGGAACGGGCATTGCGCTCGTTTTGCAGCGCCTGGACGCGCACCTGAAGCGCCTTGCGCTCCTGCTCCAAGGCCAGATAAGCCGCCTTGTCGATCTGAACCCCTCGCCTGGCCAACTGACGCTCGACCTCGTCCAACGACTGGCGTAATTGATGCGGATCCAACATAACGGCTTTTGCTCTATCTCGATTTAATCCCCAGGCGAATCATTCCGGCCGACGACATTAACGCGCTCGCGCAAGTTTTTGCCAGCCTTAAAGTGGGGCACACGCCTGGCCGGGAGTGCTACTGGATCGCCCGTGCGAGGATTACGCCCTATCCTCGGAGGGCGATAGCGCAGGGAGAAACTGCCAAAGCCCCGGATTTCTATCCTCTGCCCTTCCGCCAAGGCGTCGCTCAAATATTCGATGATATTTTTGACTGCAAGCTCGACATCTTTGGCGTTCAGTTCAATGTTTTTTTTCTTCGCTAACTGTTCGACCAGGGTTTCGATCAATACAGATTTATTCACCTGTCTCCACCCCCTCAAAACAAGAGGGGGCACAAGCGCCCCCTCACGGTTGAACGCAAGCAGAATTATTCCATCTGTTCCTTGAACAGATCCCCCAAAGTCGGGGCACCGCCCGATCGTTGGGTATAATCCTTCAGGGCAGCCTTCTCCTCTTCCTCTTCCTTGGCTTTGATCGACAAGAGAATCATCCTGGTCTTTTTGTCCACCCCGATGAATTTGGCCTCGACCGTATCGCCTTCCTTGAGCAAGGTCCGGGCATCCTCCACTTTGTCGCGCTTGATCTCGGAAGCACGCAAGTATCCCAGCACACCGTCGACCAGCTCAACTACTGCCCCCTTGGCATCCACTTCCTTGACCACCCCCTTGACGATGCTGCCACGCTCTTGGGTAGCCAAAAAGTTTTGGAACGGGTCTTGTTCAAGCTGCTTGATACCTAGGGAAATCCGTTCGCGCTCTGGATCGATCGCCAAAATGACGGCTTCGATCTCTTCACCTTTTTTGAATTTACGAATGGCTTCCTCGCCAGGTTCGCTCCAGGAAATGTCGGAAAGATGGATCAGGCCGTCGATCCCTCCCTCCAAGCCGACAAAAATACCAAAATCGGTGATCGACTTGATCGCTCCTTTGATCTTTTCGCCTTTTTTATGCAGCGCGGCGAACTCCTCCCAAGGGTTGGGCTTGCACTGCTTCATCCCCAAAGAGATGCGGCGGCGTTCCTCATCGATCTCGAGCACCATTACTTCCACTTCGTCGCCGACCTGGACCAGCTTGGCCGGATTGATATTTTTGTTGGTCCAATCCATTTCCGAAACGTGGACCAACCCTTCGACACCATCCTCCAGCTCTACGAAACAGCCGTAATCGGTCAGATTGGTGACCTGGCCGATCAGCCGAGTACCAGGCGGATAGCGGCGGGCGATGTCCTTCCACGGATCCTCGCTCAACTGCTTCAAGCCCAGCGAGACCCGCTGTTTTTCCTCGTCGAATTTGAGTACCTTGACCTCGATCTCGTCTCCTATCTGGACCACTTCAGAAGGATGCCGAACCCGCTTCCAGGCCATGTCGGTGATGTGCAGAAGGCCGTCGATGCCGCCCAAATCGATGAAGGCACCGTAGTCAGTGATATTCTTGACTACGCCTTTGACCACCCCTTCTTCCTTGAGCTTTCTCAGCAATTCCTCACGTTCTTCGCTGTATCCCTGCTCCACCGCCGAACGGCGCGACAGCACGATGTTGTTGCGCTTAGGGTCTAGCTTGATTACCTTGAACTCCAGCTCCTGGCCTTCGAGATAACTGGTATCCCGAACCGGCCGCACATCTACCAGAGATCCGGGCAAAAAAGCGCGTAAGGGACCAATTTCCACCGTAAAACCGCCGCGCACCTTGCCCGTGATGCGACCTTTGACGAGTTCGCCTTTCTCATAGGCTTCCTCCAGCTTCTCCCAGGCGCGCAGGCGTTTGGCCTTGTCGCGCGACAGCAGGGTAGCCCCCAGGCCGTCCTCGACTAGGTCCAGAGCGACCTCCACTTCGTCCCCGATCTGGACCTCCAATTGGCCGCGCTCGTCGAGAAACTGCCATTTTGGGATAATCCCTTCAGATTTTAGCCCGGCATCCACGATGACGGCATCTGGAGTGATGTCCACCACCTTGGCTTTAAGCAAGGTGCCTGGGCGCATTTCGGTTTTCGCTAGACTCTCTTCGAATAATTCTGCAAAGCTTTCGTTCATGTTGTTTCGTTTTAATCCACTCCCAGCTAAAGCTGGGCAATAAAAAACTTAAGTTAACCCTCACTGCCGATTATTGGCAGCACCTCTTGTCGGCCTCTGCTGGCAACAACGCCAAGATTCGGTCGATGACCTCCTCCACCGTAAGGTCGGAAGAATCGATGATCACCGCATCTTGTGCCGGCCTCAACGGCGCTTCTTTGCGCTCCCGATCGCGTCGGTCCCTTTCTTCCAAGTCTTTGATTATTTGATCAAGGTTAGCATCTAAACCCTGCGCTTTCAACTGTAGGAAGCGGCGCTTGGCGCGTTCCTCAAGCGTTGCGGTCAAAAACACTTTGTAGGGAGCGTCCGGGAATACCACCGTTCCCATGTCGCGGCCATCGGCCACTAGCCCAGGAGGTTTACGGAACGCGCGCTGCTTCGCGAGCAGGGCCTTGCGCACTTTGGCAAAAGCCGCGATCTTCGAGGCGATCCGGCCGCATTCTTCAGTGGAAAGCAAATCGGTCACGTCCTTGCCGTCGACTAGAACACGGAGGCGATCGTTGCCGCTGAATTCCAGCCTCATCTGCGCCGCCGCGGCAGCGACCGCCTCCTCATCCTCCGGTACTATCCCCTGCGCCAGGATGCTCAAAGCCAGCGCCCGGTAAATCACGCCGCTGTCTAGGAAATGCCAGCCCAGGCGTTTGGCAACGGCGCGGCTGACCGTCCCCTTGCCCGCTCCGCTCGGACCGTCGATCGTGAGCACTGGGACCGACTCAAGCACGCTGCACCACCTCTACCTGCAACCCTAACCGTCGGGACAAATCGACAAAGTTGGGAAAAGAAGTACTGACGTTGGCGCAATCCTCGATTTCGATCGGACCCTGTGCCTTAAGCGCGGCAATCGCAAACGCCATCGCAATCCGATGGTCACCGTGGGAGTTTACCCGACCGCTACCGATTCGGCCACCGCGCACGACCATCCCGTCGGGCGTCGGGCGGGCATCGATTCCCAAAGCTTTAAGACCCTCCGCCATCACCTGGATCCGATCGCTCTCTTTGACTCGTAGCTCCCCCGCGCCGGTCAAAACCGTTTCCCCTTCGGCACAGGCGGCAGCTACGAACAACGCCGGGAACTCGTCGATGGCGAGCGGCACAAGCGCTTCTGGAATCTGGATGCCCCGTAAAGGGGCATAAGTGACCTTCAGGTCAGCAACTGGTTCCCCTCCCACTTGCCTGAGATTGAGCACCTCTATTTTAGCTCCCATCAGGCGCAGGATCTCGATCACCCCGGTGCGGGTCTGATTTACTCCAACGTGTTCTAAGAGCACCTCAGAACCCTCAGCGATGCTCGCGCCGACCAAAAAGAACGCCGCCGAGGAAATGTCGGCTGGCACGTCCAAATCGCAGCCAACGAGCTTTCCGCCACCTCGAAGGCAGATCCGATTACCCTCCCGGCGCACGGCGTAGCCAAACCCTGCAAGCATCCGCTCGGTGTGGTCGCGGGTTGGAGCAGGCTCTATGACGCAGGTCTCGCCATCTGCATACAGCCCGGCCAAGAGCAACGCCGACTTGACCTGGGCGCTCGCCACCGGCATCTGATAATGGATCCCGCTGAGTTTGTGACCGCCGAAAATCCGAATCGGGGCAGTGCCTTGCAGAGTAGTCTCGATACTGGCGCCCATTTGCCTGAGCGGTTCAGTCACCCGCCGCATGGGGCGACGCGATAAAGAAGCATCTCCGGTCAAGACTGAATCGAACGACTGGCCGCACAACAGGCCGCACAAGAGCCGCATGGAAGTACCGGAATTGCCCAAATACAAGGGCCCAGACGGCGCCTTAAGCCCGTACATCCCTACCCCATAGATGGTCAACTCCCCCGCGTCCGGCCCCTCGACGGCTACTCCCATCTGGCGGAAAGCCGACAGGGTGGCCAGAGCGTCCTCAGCTTCCAAAAAACCCTTGACTCGCGTAGCACCCTCGGCAATCGAACCCAGCATCACCGCCCGGTGCGAAATCGACTTGTCTCCAGGCACGCGCGCTCGACCTTGGAGCACCCCCCCTGGAGCAACCACGTAATCGATCTTCACTTGCATGGTTTTTCCCTACTTTGCTCTAAAAACCGCTGCCTGGCAGCCCTGGCCTCGCCAAAATAATCGAGCAGTGCCTGCCGGTCAGCGCGCGCGATTAACTCCCGCACAGCCGCAAGTTCCCGCTCAAACCGATGCACGAAGGTCAGAATCTCTCCGGCATTGGCAAGGCAAATATCGGCCCACATCTCGGGATCGCTGGAAGCGATTCGGGTAAAATCCTTAAACCCTCCGGCCGCGTAGCGAAAAATTTCGTCCTGTTCGTCCTTACGACCGAGCAAGTGAGTCAACGCATAAGCGACCACGTGAGGCAGATGGCTAGTAGCTGCGAGCACATGATCGTGATGTGCCGCACTCATGACGTGCACCTCCCCACCTAGCCCTTGCCAAAAGGCGCGCACCCGTTCAAGGACGCGGGCAGAGGTAGAAGACATCGGAGTCAGGATCACCCGCCTGCCCTGAAACAAATCGGCGGATGCTGCCTCCACCCCGCTCAATTCCCGGCCAGCGATGGGATGGGCCGGAACGAAATTAGCCGGCACCTTCCCGAACACGGCCTGTGCCGCTTTAACCGTGCTGACTTTGGTACTGCCTGCGTCGGTATAGAAAGCTTGCTGTGACCATACCGGAGCAAGCGCTGCCAATATCGCCTGCATCCTCCCGACCGGAACGGCAATCACCACCCCATCCGCCTCATGCACACCTTCGGCCGCGTTCATGTAGCCTGCGTCGACGACTCCCAACGCCTGCGCCTGGCGCAAAGTCTCAAGGCTTAAGTCCACTCCGACGATTTCCCGCGCCAACCCGAGCGCGCGCGCCGCCTTCGCGACAGAACCACCGATCAACCCTACGCCGATGATACAGAGGCGTTCAAGCACCGGCGAGTACCCGATCCAAGGCGGCTAGGAAACGGGCGTTCTCTTCCCGAGTCCCCACCGATACCCGAAGGTGATTGGGAAGACCATAATTCGCCACCGGGCGCACGATCACTCCTTCCTTAAGGAGGGCGGCAAACACCGGAGCAGCCTCCCGGCCCACGTCCACGGTGACGAAGTTTCCCACCCCGGGAATGTAATCCAGACCGCGCGCCTTGAAAGCCTCGGTCAACTGGCCTATTCCAGCCCGATTGACTTTAAGGCTAGCCGCAAGATGCTCTTCGTCGTCCAAAGCCGCAGCCGCCGCCAAAAGCGCTAAGCTATTGACGTTGAAAGGTTGTCTGACCCGGTTCAGGAGTTCGGCTATCTTAAAACTAGACACCGCATAGCCCACCCGAAGGCCGGCCAGACCGTACGCCTTAGAAAAGGTACGGGTGACGATCAAGTTGGGAAATTCCGCAAGCCACTTAAGCGCATTGGGATAGTCTTCGAGATCGATGTATTCGCAGTAAGCTTCATCCACGACTGCGATTATCCGCCGCGGAAGCGCTTGTAGAAAGTCCCAAAGCTCTTTACGCCCGACCCAGGTTCCGGTCGGATTGTTGGGATTGGCGATAAAGACCACTGCGGTATCGTCGGTCACTTGTGCCAGCATCGCCTCAAGGTCGTGGCCAAAGCGAGGTCCGCGACTACCATCGTGGGCCGGTGCGATGCGCGCCGTCGCCCCTACCGCCTGGGTCGCGATCGGATAAACGGCGAAAGCGTGCTGAGAAAATACCGCGCTGCGGCCTGGCCCTAGAAAGACTCGGGCAATTAGGTCCAAAACATCGTTGGAACCGTTGCCGAGGGTGATCTGCTCCATTTCTACCCCCAGTTTGCCCGCAAGCTTCTGCTTCAGCCTAAAGCCGTTCCCATCCGGGTAGCGCGCAATCTCTGCCAAACCCTCCTTGACCGCCGCCAGCGCTTTCGGGCTCGGCCCCAAAGGGTTCTCGTTAGAGGCGAGCTTGACGATCGCTTTAGGGTCCAGGTTCAACTCGCGCGCCAACTCTTCGATCGGTTTGCCTGGCTGGTAGGGAGTAAGCCCCTCGATGGGCAGCATCGGTGCTAGGGGAAATTCACCCTTCCCATTCATGCCTACACCACCGCCTTCGGATAAGAACCAAGCCATTTAAACATCCGTGCGCGTTGCTCTAACACCGCCAGCGCTTCGGCTACGTGCGGGTCATCCTTGTGACCTTCAAGGTCGATGAAGAACACGTAATCCCACATCCCGCGCCGGCTGGGGCGCGACTCGATCTTGCTCATGCTGATGCCGTGATCGGCAAAGGGCTCGATCAGGCGGTACAGAGCACCTGGGGTGTTGCTGGCGGAAACCAAGAGCGAGGTCTTGTCATCGCCAGTGCGGCCGACCGCCTGCTTGCCGATGATCAAGAAGCGGGTGGTATTGTCCGGATCGTCCTCGATGTTGCGCTCTAGGATGCTGAGACCATACAAGCCAGCAGCCACTTCTCCGGCGATAGCGGCGCTGCCCGGCACGATCGCCGCAAGTCTCGCTCCTTCCGCATTGCTGCTGACCGCAGTGCGTTTGACATTAGGAAGAAACCTGTCGAGCCATTCGCGACACTGCGCCAAAGATTGCTGGTGGGAAAACACCTCTTCGATTTCGCTTAGGTTTTGGCAACGGCTCATCAAGTGGTGGTGGATGCGCAGCACCACCTCCCCGCAAATGAGCAAGGAGGTATTGAGGAAGCTGTCGAGCGTATGGGTGACTACTCCCTCGGTGGAGTTCTCCACCGGTACCACCCCGAATCTACAGGTATCGCTCGCCACCGCTCGGAAAATTTCGTCGATTGCTGGAAACGGCAGTACTTCGATAGCATGCCCGAAGTGCTTGTATGCCGCCTGCTGGGTAAAAGTGCCCTCCGGACCTAGAAACGCCACCGTCAGAGGTTTTTCCAGCGCCAGACAGGCCGACATGATCTCCCGAAAGATCCGCGCTACCGTCTCGTCGTCTAAAGGGCCTAAGTTGTGGGCGCAGATCCTCTTAAGTATTTCGGCTTCACGCTCCGGTCGGTAGAAACAGTCGCCTGCGCCGGCAGCCGCTTTGACTTTCGCCACCTCTAAGGCCAGCTTGGCGCGCTCGCCGATCAGCCTCAACAAATCTGCATCGATGACGTCGATTTGGCGGCGCAGTTCAGCGAGTTTGTCTTCTTCCATCATAAACCCTGTAAGGAGTGGACTTCATTCCACTACCCGCACCGACAGTACCCCTGGAATCGCCTTGATTCTTTCCAGAATTTCCCGGTGCAGCGGACCTTCGACGTCGATCAGGGAATAAGCGACCTCACCCTTGGATTTGTTCAACAGCTCCTGGATGTTGATCCCAGCCTCTCCAAGGCAAGCCGAGATCTTGCTGACCATGGCCGGTACGTTAGCGTGGGGAATAGCGATCCGGGTGGTTCCGGGGGCACGCGGCAAGACCACCTCGGGAAAGTTGACCGAATGGCGGATGTTGCCGTTTTCCAGAAAATCCCGAATTTGCTCAGCCACCATGATAGCGCAGTTCTCCTCCGCCTCGCGGGTAGAAGCGCCGATATGGGGCAAAGCGATCACCTTGGCGTGGTTCTTGAACACCGCCGCAGGGAAATCCGTGACATAAGCGTGCAGCCGGCCACTATCCAGCGCCTCGAGCACGGCTTGCTTGTCGACCAACTCGCCGCGGGAAAAATTGAGCAGCACCGCCCCCGGTTTCATCCTTTGCAGACGCTCGGCATTGATGCAATGGTGGGTCTGATCGGTCAGCGGCATGTGCAGAGTGACAAAGTCACAGATCGAAAGCAACTCCTCCAGGCTGGAGGCTTGGATCACCGATGCCGACAGCTGCCAAGCGCGCTCGACGGTCACATAAGGGTCGTAGCCACTGACATTCATCCCTAGCGCCAGCGCCTTGTTGGCGACCCGCACGCCAATAGCTCCAAGGCCCACCACGCCGAGCATCTTGCCGCCCAATTCAAATCCCTGGAAGCGCTTCTTGCCCGACTCTATCTGCTGGTGGATGGCTTCATCCGACCCCTCCAGCCCGCGGACGTAATCCCATGCCTGGCAGATATTGCGGCAGGCTAGGAGCATACCTGCTAGCACCAGTTCCTTGACCGCATTGGCATTCGCCCCAGGGGTATTGAATACTACGATCCCGCGGTGGGTACACTCGGCTACCGGGATGTTGTTAACCCCCGCCCCAGCCCGTCCGATCGCCTTGAGGGTATCCGGCAAGGGTTCGCCGTGCAGCTTGTGAGAGCGCAAGATAATCGCGTCGGGATGTTGGATCTCGGAGGCCACCTCGTATTTCTCCCGCGGGAAGCGCTCCAGTCCGGCAACTGCGATGTTGTTGTAGGTGCGGATTTTAAAAATTGGATCAGCCATAGCGCCGCTCGAACTCCTGCATGAAATCCACCAACGCCCTCACTCCCTCAATGGGCATGGCGTTGTAAATGCTGGCCCGCATTCCCCCCACCGAACGGTGACCTTTAAGGTTTACCAGTCCCTGGGCTTCGGCCTCTTGCAGAAACACCGCGTCCAAACTGGGATCGGCTAGAGTGAAAGGCACGTTCATCCGCGAACGGTAACGAGGATCGACCGGATTGTGATAGAAATCGGACCGATCGATGGCCTGATAGAGGAGATCGGCCTTTTCGACGTTGCGCTTTTCTATCGCCGCTACCCCCCCTTGCTCACGCAGCCATTCCAAAACCAATCCCAAGATATACCAATTATAGGTAGGAGGGGTATTGAGCATCGAACCCTCTTTGGCCTGCAGGCGGTAATCCCAAATCGAAGGGGTAAAAGGCAAGGGATCGCGCACGAGATCCTTGCGCACGATCACCACGCAGATGCCAGCAGGACCCATGTTTTTCTGGGCTCCGGCGTAAATCAATCCGAACTGACTTACGTCCAAAGGACGCGACAGCAAGTTGGAAGACATATCCGTCACCAGGGGCAAATCCGTTTTGGGCACGAATGGAAATTCTACCCCCTCGATGGTTTCATTGGCGGTGTAATGGAGATAAGCGGCGTCAGGATCGATTTGCCAGGTACTTGGGTCGGGAATGGTAGTGAATTTGTCCTGCTCGCTGCTAGCCACGACCTGAACCTCGCCGTAGCGCCTGGCCTCGGTTAGCGCTTTCTTTGACCAGGAACCGGTCACTACATAGCCCATCTTGCGCCGCTCCCCGAGCAGATTCATGGGGATGGCCGCGAACTGACCGGTCGCCCCGCCCTGCAGAAACAAACAATGGTATTCCTCACCGATCCCTAAGAGTTCGCGCAAGGCCGCCTCAGAATTTCGGGCGATCTCGCTAAAATGGGAACCGCGGTGGCTCATCTCCATCACCGACACGCCGCTTCCCCGCCAATCCAACATCTCCTCGCGGGCACGCTCAAGCACGGGCTGCGGTAACATCGAGGGTCCAGCACTGAAGTTGTATACTCGCATTGGTTTAGGTTTCCTCCGGCAAACTTTCGATTCGGTCCACGCCTACTAGCTTTTCGCCTTTGCTCAATCGGATGATGCGCACTCCCTGGGTGTTACGGCCTAGAACCGGGATCTCAGAGACCCGGGTGCGCACCAGCGTACCGCCGGTAGTAATCAGCATTATTTCATCCTCTTCCTGGACCAGCACTGCACCCACCAAGGCCCCATTGCGATCCGAGGTTTGGATGGCGATCACCCCTTGTCCGCCGCGGCCATGGCGGGGGAATTCAGCCAGCCGAGTACGTTTGCCATACCCGTTTTCGGTCACAGTTAAAACGGTGCCTTCAGTGCCTAGGCCCATGGCGATCACCTTCTGGCCTGGCGGCAGTTTCATCCCTCGCACCCCGCCTGCCGTCCGTCCCATGGAACGGACCTCGCTCTCGTTAAAGCAAATCGCTTTACCACCGCTGGAGAACAGCAGCACGTCCTGTTCCCCATTGGTCAGGGCAGCTTTCACCAGGACATCGCCGGGTTTTAAATCGATCGCGATCTTGCCGATCGAGCGTAGAAACTCAAACTCGCTTAAGGGGGTTTTTTTAACTACCCCTGAAGCCGTGACCATAAAGACAAAGCCGCCGGCGACAAAATCGCGCACCGGCAGGACAGCATTGATCCGCTCCCCCTCATCCAACGGCAACAGGTTAACGATAGGCTTGCCCCGCGAAGTCCGGCTAGCCATAGGCAGTTCATACACTTTCAGCCCATAGACCTTGCCCAAGCTGGAAAAACATAACAAGGTGTCATGCGTGTTGGCAATTAAAAGCTCCTCGACGAAATCCTCCTCCTTAGTGGCCGCCGCCGCCTTACCCTTGCCGCCGCGGCGCTGGGCCTGGTAGACCGAAAGCGGCTGGGCCTTGACGTAACCGGCATGAGTCAGGGTCACTACCACGTCCTCGTCGGAGATCAGATCTTCGACCGAAAGGCTACTTTGTTCCTGGATGATTTCGGTCCGCCGCTCGTCGCCAAATTGGTCGCGCAACGCGATCAGCTCGCTGCGGATGACCTGCAACAGGCGCTCTTCGCTTCCCAGGATGGTCAGCAATTCCTCGATCTGATCCAGAAGAGTTTGGTACTCTTCAAAGATTTTGTCCTGCTCCAAGCCGGTCAAGCGGTGCAGGCGCAGATCCAGGATCGCTTGGGCCTGGACCGGTGACAGGCGATAGCCGTCCGGTCCCAAGCCTAAGCCTTCTTCTAAATCCTCAGGATGCGTGCGCGCAGCATCGGCCCGCGCCAAATAAGCCTGAACGATCCCCGGGCGCCAGATGCGCGCCGACAACTGCTCCTTGGCCTCTTTGGGAGAGGGAGCAGCCTTGATCAGCTCGATAACTTCGTCGATGTTGGCGAGCGCCACTGCCAATCCTTCCAGCACGTGAACCCGTTCGCGCGCCTTGCGCAATTCGTACAAGGTACGGCGGGTGACGACTTCGCGGCGGTGGTCGACAAAAGCTTCCAGGGCCTCCTTGAGGTTCAAACACCTAGGTCGCCCGTCCACCAGCGCCACCATATTGATCCCGAACACGCTCTGCAGCTGGGTGTGCTGATACAGATTATTGAGCACCACCTCAGGCTGTTCCCCACGCTTGAGTTCTATCACCATCCGCATGCCGTCCTTGTCGGATTCGTCGCGCAGCGCGGCGATGCCAGAAAGCTTTTCTTCCTTGACCAGTTCGGCGATCTTCTCGATCAGGCGGGCCTTGTTGACTTGATAGGGCAGCTCGGTCACGACGATGCTCTGCCGGCCGCTGTCTTTGTTTGTCTCCACGTGGGAGCAAGCGCGCAGGTAGATCCGCCCGCGACCGGTAGTGTAGGCCTGACGAATACCCTCAGCGCCATTGATGATCGCACCCGTGGGGAAATCCGGCCCTGGAATGTGGTGCATCAACTCATCGATAGTAATCTCGGGATGGTCGATCAGGGCGAGGATTCCATTGACAATCTCGGTCAAGTTATGCGGCGGGATGTTGGTCGCCATTCCCACCGCGATTCCAGACGAACCGTTGACCAGAAGGTTAGGGAGTTTTGTCGGCAGCACCTCTGGCTCCCGCTCGGACTCGTCGTAATTGGGGATAAAATCGACCGTCTCCTTGTCCAGGTCCGCGAGCAATTCATGGGCGATGCGGGCCATGCGTACCTCCGTGTACCGCATCGCTGCCGGCGGGTCGCCGTCGACCGAACCGAAATTGCCTTGGCCATCGATCAAGACATAACGCATCGAGAACGGCTGGGCCATACGCACGATGGTCTCGTAAACCGCCGCATCGCCGTGAGGGTGGTATTTACCGATAACATCGCCCACCACCCGAGCCGATTTTTTGTAAGGCTTGTTCCAATCGTTGCCCAACTCGTGCATGGAGTACAAGACCCGCCGATGGACCGGTTTGAGACCATCGCGCACATCCGGCAACGCCCTACCGACGATCACGCTCATGGCATAATCGAGATAGGATTGCTTCATCTCGTCTTCGAGCGTGACGGAAAGGACTTCTTTGGCAAACTCGGACATGGCAAAAACTATACAAAAAACTATTAAATTATACCTTAAAACTAGCTTAGAAAGCTGAGCAAGCTAATAGCGAATAAAGTTTTCCCGATAGTATTTCAGCTCCTCGATGGATTCTAAGATATCCGCCAAAGCTTCATGGGCGTTCTTCTTCTTGAACCCCTCCTGAATCCGAGGCGCCCAACGCCTGGCCAATTCTTTAAGGGTGGAGACGTCCAGATTGCGGTAATGAAAGTAAGCTTCCAGCTGGGGCATGAGGCGGTACAAGAAACGCCGGTCCTGGCAGACGCTGTTGCCGCACATAGGCGAGGCGCCGGCTGGGACCCAGCCTTGGAGAAACTCTAAGGTTCTGGCTTCAGCTTCTCGTTCACTCACGCCGAGGTTGCGTACCCGTTCGAGCAAACCCGATTCACTGTGGTGTTTGCGGTTCCAGTCATCCATCGCCGCCAACACGCTTTCAGGCTGATGAATCGCCAATACTGGACCGACGGCCAATAGATTCAATTCCTGATCGGTCACGACGGTTGCAATTTCAAGAATAACGTCCCGATCCGGATCCAGGCCAGTCATCTCCAAGTCGATCCAGATCAGATTGTTTTTATCTGCCATGCTTTAAGCCTTAAAGATCAGTTGTCAGTGATGCCAGCAAAGGCTAAGCTGTTTGATCAATTTTTGCAAAACTGTCGTTTGCCCATGAATGCTTTCACCTTCGTTTTTCTGCTTGCGCTTGCAGCTTCCTTCAGCATCGAATTCTGGCTGGCGCGGCGCCACGCAGCCCATGTCCGCAGTCACCGCGATCGGGTGCCAGACTCGTTCCAAGACTCCATCACCCTGGCTGCGCATCAAAAAGCCGCCGACTACACCTTGGCTAAGCTCAAGGTGCAGGAGGGCGCGCGCCTGCTCCATCTCGTCCTGCTGCTGATCTTCACCTTAGGCGGTGGCATAACCGCCCTCGACCAGTGGTTAGGCCGGTTCGAGTTGGGGTCGACCGCCCATGGAACGGCTTTGATCCTCGCGGTGATGTTCCTGATCGCGCTTTCAGAATTGCCGCTTTCGATTTATCAGACCTTCGTAGTGGAAGAAAGATTCGGCTTCAACCGCACTACGGTGATCCAATTCATTAAGGATTTGGGCCTTAAGACTGGGTTGGCTTTGGCCCTGGGCGCCCCGCTCTTAGCTTTGATCTTGTGGGTCATGGAAAGTGCGGGTCGAAGTTGGTGGGTGATCGCCTGGACGATCCTGACGGGATTTTCGCTATTCATGAGTTGGGCCTGGCCTACTCTGATCGCACCGCTTTTCAATCGCTTCACCCCGCTTGAAGATCAGAACCTCAAAGCCCGGATCCAGCGGTTGTTGGAACGCTGCGGCTTTTACAGCCGAGGCATTTTCGTCATGGACGGCTCGCGCCGCAGCGGCCATGGCAATGCCTATTTTACCGGTCTCGGCAATCACAAGCGGATCGTGTTCTTTGATACCTTGATGGCCGCCTTAGAACCGGAGGAATTGGAGGCGGTACTGGCCCACGAACTGGGGCATTTCAAGCGCAACCACGTCATCAAAATGCTGGGCGTAAACGCCGGCTTAAGCTTCATCGGCTTCGCCCTGCTCGGCTGGCTGGCAGAACAGACTTGGTTTTACCAAGGACTCGGGGTATCAAGACCTTCAGCCGCTGCGGCAGTCTTGTTGTTCGTGCTGATCGCACCGGTATTTGGCACTTTCCTGCAGCCTCTGCTGGCAGCCATTCAACGCAGATACGAATTCGAAGCGGATGAATTCGCTGCTTCCCTGACCCGACCCGAAGTTCTGATCCGCTCGCTGGTAAAACTTTATCGCGACAACGCTGCCACTCTCACCCCAGATCCCCTCTATGCTGCCTTCCACTATAGCCATCCTCCGGCGACGATTCGGATTGAGCATCTGAAACGAGCGCGCCAGAAATGAGTCAGGCTCGCCGTGGCCGAGTCGTTGCCCACTTCGGCCGGGAATGGGCGATCGAGGACGAAGGCGGCGAGCTGGTTCTCGCCTACCCTTTAGCCAGGTGCAGGGAACTCCCTTGCGTCGGCGACTGGGTCCAGTGGGAGCCAAGCGATTCCGAGCACGGCCGCATCCTCGCGGTCCTACCCCGAAAAACCCTCCTGACCCGTCCAGGGCGTGGCGGTAACCTGCGCCCAGTGGCGGCCAACGTCGATCAGGTGTTGGTCGTCCTCGCCCCCGAGCCCGCTTATGACCTACTCCTGGTCGATCAATACCTGGTCGTATGCGAAAACCGCAAGATCGACGCCTGCCTGGTATTCAACAAGCTCGACCTCATCCCGGAAGAACACCGCTCAATGCTGCTGGAAGGAGACTTGGCGCCTTATCGGTCGCTGTATCCGATCCTGCTCCTCAGCGCCAAGACCGGTGAAGGGATAAAAGCATTGCGCGCAGCCTTGAAGGGTAAGGTCTCCATGTTTGCAGGCCAATCCGGAGTAGGCAAATCTTCCTTATTGAAAACCCTTGTTCCCAACCAAACCATCCGGATCGGTGCGCTGTCCGCCAGCAGGCGCCGCGGGCGCCACACTACCACCAGCGCCAGGCTGTTCCATCTGCCCGAAGGCGGCGACCTCATCGACACGCCTGGAGTTATGCTATTTGGCCTGGCAGGAATCGATCCGCCGCAGCTGGCCTTCGGCTACCGGGAATTCCAGCGCTTCATCCCGCATTGCCGCTTTGCTGATTGCCGACACGCAAGCGATGCCGGCTGTGCGGTACGGGAGGCGGCGGAAAAAGGGTGGATCAGCGCTTCCCGCTATCAGCGTTATTTGAAGCTGCTCGAGAAATTACCGCAGATTTCCTAAACCGTCCGCCGCCCTTCGAACGCATACGCTAAGGTATGGGCGTCCAGATACTCCAATTCCCCGCCCACCGGCACGCCATGGGCGATGCGGCTGACGCACACGCCGGCTGCTCGAGCCAGTTCAGCGAGGTAATGGGCGGTCGCTTCACCTTCCACCGTAGAATTGGTGGCCAAGATCAACTCCTTGACCTCTCCTTCCTGCAGACGTCGTTCTAGCTCCCCCAATCCTAGATCCTCAGGGCCGACGCCGTCCAAAGGCGACAGGTGGCCGTGGAGGATGAAAAACACCCCCTTGAACACGCCGGTCTGTTCGATCGCCAAAGCATCGGCCGGAGTTTCCACGACACACAGCTTGGATCGCTCCCGCCCAGGATCCAGGCAAATCGGGCAGATCGGCATTTCGGTGAGGTTCCGACAGGACTGACAGCGGCGGATCTTCTCCAACGCCTCGCTCAAGACCTGTACCAATTGGCAAGCTCCCTGGCGGTCGTGCTGCAGCAAGTGGAAAGCCATCCTTTGCGCAGACTTCGGCCCTACTCCTGGCAGCCGCCTCAACGCTTGCATCAGGCGCTGGAGACAATCGCTTCGACCCATCATCGAGCATCAGAAGGGTAACTTTATCCCCCCCGGCAATTGGAAGCCACTGGCCAATTCGGCCATCTTCTCTTCTTTGAGTTTGTCTACTTTGTGAACCGCATCGTTGACCGCTGCGGCCACCAAGTCCTCGAGGATTTCCTTATCCTCCTCCCGAAACAGACTGCCGTCGATGGTCAGCCGCAGCACCTCGCGCCGCCCATTCATGATTACCTTCACTAGACCTCCGCCCGCTTCACCCTGAACCTCGGCTTTAGCCAACTCCTCCTGAGCTTGCCTGAATTTCTCCTGAATTTCCTGAGCCTGCTGCATCAGAGCTCCCAGTGGATTTTTCATCTGTCCACCCTCCAAATTGTCTGTTTCACTTTGCCGGCTTGATTGAACCAGGCACTATCCGGGCATCGAAGGTTTCCATCAGCGCCCGGACCGTCTCATCTTCAGCGATAACCTTTTCGGCTTCTGCCAGCTTTTCTTGCTGCCGGCGCTGACGCAAACTCGCCGGTGTCTCCACCTTGCCTCGCGCAACCCGAATCACCAGCTTCACCGGCCGCCCAAGGGCGGCAGCAAGCGCCTGTTGCAGCCGTTCCTGCCACCGCTCACTCCGCATGTGGGCAAAGCTTTCGTCCAACAGCAACTCGCATCGCTGCTCGTCTAGGTGCGCCAATACGCAATGGTAGGCCAATTCGCGGGCCATCCCAGAAAGCTGCATGCGTTCCAGCAAGGCGGCCCATTCCCCCCCCACCGGGGGAGTGTGTGGGGTTTTATCCACCACTCCAGGAACTTCTACCATGGAAGACGCTCCCCCTGGCTTGGAGACCGCTGTACTCGGCTCTGCTTCCAATGGCCGAAACGCCAGCATTCTAAGCAGCACCATCTCCAAACCAGTACGCGGATCAGGGGCTAAGGGTAAATCCCTCTGTCCCATAAGACCAATTTGATAATAAAGCTGTACGTCTTCGGCAGACAGCGCTTTAGCCTGCGCCAGGATGAAGTCGCGCTCTTCGTCCTGCTCGGCGGTCTCCGGCAACTTTTGGGCCAAGGCGATCCGGTGCAGCAGGCTCAATAGCTCTCTCAGTACCTCGGCAAAATCCGATCCGGTCTCAGCCAGCCGCGCGACCTCAGCCATCGCCGCGCGCGCATCGAGCTTTGCCAGCGCCTCCACCAGCCTTTTGAGGGAATCCCGCGCCACCCCTCCCAACATCGCTTCGACGTCGCTCGCCCCAACCCGGCCGCCGCCATAGGCGATCGCCTGATCCAACAGACTCAAAGCATCGCGCAGGCTACCGTCGGCGGCGCGCGCCAAACGCCGCAAAGCTCCCCCCTCGAAGGCGATCCCTTCGGCTTCAAGAATCTGCGCAAGGCGCGCCTCGATCTGATCCAGCGGCAGCCTTTTTAAGCTGAACTGGAGACAGCGCGACAGCACTGTCACCGGGATTTTCTGAGGATCGGTGGTAGCGAGCAAAAATTTGACGTGCGGGGGCGGCTCTTCTAAGGTCTTAAGCAGAGCATTGAAGCTGTGCCCAGAGAGCATATGCACTTCGTCGATCAGATAGATCTTGTAGCGCCCGCGGCTGGGGGCGTACTGCGCATTCTCCAAAAGCCTCTGGGTATCTTCGACCCGGGTCCGGGAAGCGGCATCCACCTCGATCAAATCGACGAAGCGGCCCTCGTCCACCGCCAGGCAGATCTCGCACTGACAGCAAGGCTCACCCTCCTTAGGCTGCACGCAGTTGAGCGCTTTGGCCAAAATCCTCGCAATGGTAGTCTTGCCCACCCCGCGGGTACCGGTGAACAGATACGCGTGATGCATGCGCTCGTAGACCAAAGCGTTGCGCAGCACCTGAACCACATGGGACTGTCCAGTGATCTCGGCGAAGCAGCGCGGTCGCCACTTGCGGGCCAGAGCTTGATAACTCATGGAAAATCTTTAAACCCAGGGAGGCGGACTACGCCAGCCACACCCCGGCACACGAATCAACTGTTACCGTTGCTCCCTTCCGGGCCTGGCGGGGTTCACAGCCTATCGCTGCGGAGGGACCGACACAGTCCGCCATCGATCGTTCATCCCGACGGCCTCGCCGGGAAGTGAGTTATTATCCCAGTCCGAACCATATATTGCAAGCACGGGTATGAATCCAGACCTTTGGCACAGGGATTGATGCTAAAAAACGACGGGGGCGGTAGGTGCTGCTGTTTTTTAACCCAAAAATTCAGCCCTGACGGTGGCCCTGTACGTCGCCGTTTACCATTTGTTCACCAGCCTGCTGCACTTGCTCGGCTTTCTAAGCGGATAGGGGTGATTCTTCCTGCGAAATTCCGCGGGGGAGGCGGCCGCAGGGCCGCCTTTTGGCTATTTGCTCAAAACGGCGCCTCTAAAATTCATTTCTGCCTTGCAGCAAGTATAATGGGCTTGCCTTCCCAAAGG
>JBKBMR010000014.1:8937-26661 GCA_046295755.1 Methylohalobius sp. | reverse complement strand
CCAGAAGAGGACGGCAGTGCCGATCTCAAATACGTGCTTGAAGTTGCCAGAACCATCGCCGAGCGGATGGAGGAATACCGCATCGTGGTCAACAAGTCTACGGTGCCGGTTGGGACTGCCGATCGTGTCAAGCGGGAAATTCAAACCATACTCGCCAAGCGGGGTCGGGAAATCGAGTTCGACGTCGTCTCCAATCCGGAATTTCTCAAAGAAGGTGCCGCCATCGACGATTTTCTTCGGCCAGACCGAATCATCATCGGCACGGATAACCCGCGCACCACCGAACTTCTCAAAGCCTTGTATGCCCCCTTCAACCGCAACCACGAACGCGTGATCGCGATGGATATCCGTTCGGCAGAACTGACCAAGTACGCTGCCAATGCCATGCTTGCCACGAAAATTAGCCTGATGAACGAGCTGGCTGGTCTTGCGGAGATATTGGGGGCAGACATCGAAAAAGTCCGGATCGGAATCGGCGCCGATCCTAGGATCGGCTACCATTTCATTTATCCTGGTTGTGGCTACGGCGGCTCTTGCTTTCCCAAAGACGTCAAAGCCTTGGAGCGCACTGCCCAAGCAGTAGGATACGCAACTGAATTGCTGCGCGCGGTAGACAGTGTCAATGAGCGCCAAAAACGCCGTCTGTACGAGAAAATCGAGCGCTATTACGAAGGCCATCTCAAAGGCAAGACGTTTGCGCTGTGGGGACTGGCTTTCAAGCCCAATACTGACGACATGCGCGAGGCTCCAAGCCGGACCTTGATGGAGGCTCTGTGGGAAGCAGGCGCCAGAGTCAAGGCTTACGATCCAGCCGCCAAAGGCGAAGCGCTTAAGATTTATGGCCAGCGGGAAGATCTAATATTGGCTGAGAGCCCGATGGCGGCCCTGGAAAATGCCGACGGTTTGGCGCTGGTGACCGAGTGGAACGAGTTTCGCAGCCCGGATTTCGGCGCGATGAAAAAAGCCATGCGGCGGGCGGTGATTTTCGACGGCCGCAATCTTTACGACCCGGTCATCGTACGCCAGCACGGCTTCGATTATTTCGCTATCGGCCGACCGGCGATCAGGGCTTCCACATGAGCGGCTACGCTGGCCGCCAAAGCGGTCAGGTGATAACCGCCTTCCAGGCTAGAAACCAACGGGACGCCAAATTCCAGCAGTCGAGCGCTGATCCAGGCAAAATCGTCCTCCTGCAGGAGCAGAGAGGCGAGGGGATCTTTGGCGTGCGCGTCGAACCCGGCCGAAACCAAAAGCAGTTTGGGCTGAAAGCCTGCGATGGCTGGCAGAATCCGCTCGCTTACCGCAGCGCGGAAGCTCGCGCTGGCAGTACCAGGGGGCAGGGGGACATTGATCAGATTGCCACATCCGGTCTCTTCCGCCTGGCCGGTACCGGGATAGAGGGGAGATTGATGCGTGGAAGCATACAAAACCCGAGGATCGCTTTCGAACGCGGCCTGGGTACCGTTGCCGTGGTGGACGTCGAAATCGACGATCGCGACCCGCGCCAGTTTGAGCTGCTCTAGAGCATGGCGAGCCGCAATGGCGACGTTGTTGAACAGACAAAACCCCATAGCGCGATTGGGTTCTGCATGGTGCCCCGGGGGGCGAATGGCGCAAAAGGCGTTGTCCGCCTCCCCACGCATCACTGCTTCTACGGCGGCGCACACTGCGCCCGCAGCACGCAGGGCAGCCTCAAAGGAGCCGGGAGAGACTACGGTATCTGGGTCTATGAAGGCATAGCCCCTTTCCGGAATGGCCGCCTTCACTGCCTCGATGTGGCCTTGGGTGTGAACCAAGGCGAGCTGTTTTAGCCCAGCGGCAGGTGCGGTGTGCCACTCCAAGGTAGCAAAGCGAGCGCTTGCTAGGGTTTTGAGAATAACTTCGAGGCGAGCGCGACACTCCGGGTGGCCGGAGCCGGTATCGTGATCGAGACAAGCAGGATGGGTATAAACTCGGGTAGTCATGGCAAACTATCCTTAAGGTGTTATTGGTCATTTCGAAGGCGCGCAGCGACTTAAGAAATCCTTATAATATAAAGATTTCTCGCTTTGCTCGAAATGACATCAACCCCCTAAAGTTGTTAGAAGTTAAAAGGGGAAAATGAGCATACCACTTGCTACCGTCATTTTGTCTGGGGGATCTGGAACTCGGCTTTGGCCTTTGTCAAGAAAGTCCTATCCAAAGCAGTTTTTAGGATTGACCGGTGATTTGAGCCTGCTGCAGGAGACCGTGTTGCGGGTGCGGGACCTCACCGAGACCGATCCGAACATCTTGGCTTTACCGCTGTTAGTTGTCTGCAATGAATCCCATCGCTTCCTAGTGGCCGAACAGCTTAGGACTCTCAGTCAAGAGCCGGCCACTATCGTTCTAGAGCCAATAGGGCGCAACACCGCTCCGGCTTTGACTGCGGCGTCCTTGATAGCATGCCGGGCGGGCGGGGATCCGGTGCTTGCGGTCATGCCTTCCGACCATGTGATCAAACACCGCAAAGCTTTCAGCGCTACCTTGGCCGAAGCAGTACACCTGGCCCAAGAGGGGTTCGTGGTTACTTTCGGAGTCGTGCCCACCCGCCCGGAAACCGGTTTTGGCTATCTGCGCGCTGGCAAGCAAATGCGCGGGCAAGCCAGGGTCCTTGAGGCATTCGTGGAAAAACCTGATCTTGACACGGCCAAGCAGTATCTTACATCGGGCAACTACTTATGGAACAGCGGGATTTTTGTCCTGCGCGCCAGTCGTTGGCTAGAGGCCATCGGCCAGCTGCGTCCGGATATTCTGGAGGCCGTTTGTGAAGCGGTGACTCTGGGCAAGCAGGATGGGGATTTTTTCCGTCTTGATTCGAAAGCATTCGGGAGCTGTCCTTCCGACTCCATCGATTATGCTGTAATGGAGAAAATCGCAGGCCAATCCGAACAAGTGGTCGCACTGCCACTGGACGCCGGCTGGTCGGACCTCGGCTCCTGGCCAGCCTTGTGGGAGGTCGCTGAGACCGACTGCGAAGGCAATATTACCTATGGGGATGTCTATTTAAAACGGGTAAAGAATTGCCTGGTTCGTTCCGAAAACCGTTTCGTAGCTGCATTGGGAGTAGAGGGGCTGATCGTCGTCGAAACTGGCGATGCGGTTTTGGTAGCCTCGCAGGACAACGCCCAAGAGGTCAGGGAAGTGGCCGAATATCTTAAAGCTTGCGGCCGTCCGGAATATCTCGATCACCTCAAGACTCACCGCCCCTGGGGGACGATCGAGTCCATCGGCGAGGGGGAACGTTACCAAGTCAAGCGCTTGACTTTAAGGCCAGGTGCCTGTGTAGTCACCCAGTTGCACCACCACCGAGCCGAGCATTGGATCGTGGTCAATGGGACTGCACGCATCACCCGTGGCGAGGAAACTTTTCTGCTCAGCGAGAATCAATCTGTGCACATCCCGATTGGGGTCAAACACCGGCTGGAAAATCCCGGTAAGATCCCACTGGAATTGATCGAAGTGCGGTCTGGCGCTTCTTTAGGCGAGGACGACATTTTTAGGTTTCCTGACCCTTAAATTTTTTCTAATACGAGTCATGGCCTTACACTGTGGTATCGTGGGTCTGCCCAACGTGGGCAAATCTACTTTGTTCAATGCGTTGACCTGCGCCGAAATTGCGGCAGAAAACTATCCTTTTTGCACCATCGACCCCAATGTGGGCATCGTCCCAGTTCCGGATCCAAGACTGGAGCGCCTCGCAGAGATCGTCAAACCCCAGCGGATCATTCCTACCAGCGTAGAGTTTGTGGATATTGCCGGATTAGTAGCCGGAGCTTCCAAAGGAGAAGGGCTCGGCAATCAGTTCCTTGCCGCTATCCGTGAAACCGACGCCATCGTTCACGTGGTGCGTTGCTTTAAGAACGATAATGTAACCCACGTGGCCGGCTCGGTGGACCCGATCCGAGACATCGAAATCATCAATACCGAGTTGATCCTCGCCGACTTGGATTTGGCCGAGCGGGCGCTCAATCGGATAACGCGGGCTAGCAAATCAGGTGATAAAGAAGCGCTTAGCCAGAAGGCGCTGCTTGAGCAAATTATTGCCCATCTGGACGCCGGCCAGCCGGTGCGCACCTTAAAACTGAACGAAGCCGAGCGCGCCAGGCTAAGGGCATACCATCTCTTGACTGCAAAACCGACTCTTTATGTGGCTAACGTTGCGGAAAACGGTTTTAACGCCAACCCGCTGCTGGATCGGGTTTTAGAGCATGCAGCCGCTGAGGGAGCCGAGGTAGTCCCAGTCTGCGCGGCTTTGGAGGCGGAGATCGCGCAGCTGGAAGATGAGGACTTGGCGGTTTTCCTTAAGGAGCTCGGGATCCAAGAGTCCGGGCTTAAGCGGATGGTAAATGCTGCCTACCGGCTACTGGGCCTACAGACGTTTTTCACCGCAGGTAGCAAGGAAGTACGGGCCTGGACAGTGCCTATAGGCGCTCTCGCACCCCAAGCCGCCGGCGTCATTCACTCGGATTTCGAGAAAGGGTTCATTCGCGCCGAGGTGATCTCTTATGAAGATTTCATCCGCTATGGCGGAGAACAAGGGGCCAAAGAAGCAGGGAAATGGCGCTTAGAGGGGAAAGATTATATCATCCAAGACGGGGATGTCGTGCACTTTCGCTTCAACGTCTAAAGAAAAGCCCTGGAGAGCCAGGGCTTTTCAAAACGGACCTGGGAGGTTATTTTCGTTTTGCGGCTTCTTCCTTTCGGATTTCTTCCCAAGCTTGGTAAGCAACCGAAGACGTTTCCCGTTTTTTGAACAAAATCACGCCGACCACTACAGCCGCGATCAGGATGCCAATGATCAGCCAAAAATTATCTTTCTCTTGAGTTTCGTCTGCCATTTCTCCTACCTCTTAGGTTGATTGTTATAGTGACTCTTTGAAAGAGCCGGATGACACGGATCTACTATCCTGTGCCCGTCGATTAACTCGACGGAGCTAATTTGTATCAGGTTTTTGAACCATTGTCTACCTCTTTGAGCCATAATATGGCGGTGATGGTTTAAATCGGGATGCGAGCGAGCTAGGGTCTAGATGGATTGCCTCATTGTCGGCGGTGGTATCATAGGTTTGTTATGCGCCCGCGAGTTGAATTCAATCGGATGGCGGGTGGAAGTATTGGATCGTGGAGCAATAGGTTGTGAAGCCTCTTGGGCCGGCGGCGGTATTCTCTCGCCTCTGTACCCCTGGCGGCAGCCAGGGCCGATCGTGCAGCTGGCTTTATGGAGCAGGAAGCACTATCCAGAGCTTATTAAGGCTTTAATTCGAGATACCGGCATTGATCCGGAGTGGCAACAATGCGGAATGTTGTGGCTCGATCTTGAAGATATCGAAACAGCTTGCCGCTTTTGTCAACAACACAAGATCGATTGGGAGAATATCAGTCCGAAAGCCGTCGAGAAGCGCTGGCCAGGGCTCAAGCGCTTCACCGGAGAATCGCTGTGGATCCCTGAAATCGGCCAAATTCGAAATCCCAGACTGCTCAAGGCCTTAAAGCACGATCTCAACCGGCGCGGAGTGCCGCTTAAGGAAAACACGCCGGTGATTGGCTGGCGAGTGCGAGGCGATCGGATCGTTTCGGCTATGACCACCACAGGGGAAATCCGCGCCGATGTGTTCATCGTCACTGCTGGCGCGTGGGCTTCCTCGTGGCAGATGGACGGCCTATGGCAACCGGATATCCGGCCAATCAAAGGCCAGATGTTGCTGATCAAAGCCCTTAAAGGAATGCTCCAACAAATAGTGCAGCGCGGTGAGCATTATCTGATCCCGCGCCTGGACGGTCGGATCTTAGTCGGCAGTACGGTCGAAGAAGCCGGCTTCGACAAGCGTCCGACAGAAGCGGCTTACCGAGTATTGCATGGGTTTGCGCTCGAGACCCTACCGAACCTTAAGGCTTTTCCAGTCGAACTCCACTGGGCGGGATTGAGGCCTAAGGCACCTTCTGGGATTCCGTATATCGGCCGGCATCCTGTGCTTTTAAACTTGTATTACAACTGTGGCCACTTCCGCAACGGCGTGACCATGGGACCTTCCGCTGCAGGGCTGCTTAAGGATATGCTCCTTGGGCGTGAGCCGATTTTGGATCCTGGACCTTATCTCCCGGAGAATCGGACATAACTTCGCATAATACACATTATGTAAAATTTATCGGAGGATGGGGTCGCCCGGATCAGCGATGTTGGCGCGGATGAAGTCTCGGATTTCAGCTTCGGTCTTGACCGTGCTCGGGTCAAAGGTGACCTGCGCTAAAAAGCGGCGCGCTTTGGCGGCGTCCTCGTTGCCCTCGTAGGTAGCCATAAAACGACGGTTGAAAGGGTCTTCGTCAGGAACACCATTGCCGTTAGGATCCAAGAGGTGGGTAAATCGCCTGGCGACTTCAAGCTTATTATTGATCGCGACCCGATCGCTTCCTTGGGCGCCGTTTAAAATGTCTAGCGCCACCCGACCCAGCGTGGCAAGGCGCCCGTCGGGGAACTGACCGGTTTGCAAGGCGTTTAGGTAAAACTGCTTGCCGGCCGCATCGGGGAGGCGGTTGAACAAAGCTTGGTAGATCTTGTCGATCAGTTGGCTGGCATCGCTTAGGTCGATTTGGCCGTCGCCGTTGGTGTCGTACAAAGCCACAGCTTCTGGCGAAGTGGCAAAGGCGTCGATGATGCCTTCTAGGCTGCCGCCTTGGGCGTGCAACCTTTGGGCCCAAAACCGCAAGCCACTGGGATCGGCCGGACGCTGGTAGTAGGCGATGTAAAGCTTTTGGACTTTGCTTTGGTGGTCGTCTCTAGACGAACGCGCCAGGCTTACGGCCTTGAAGGCATTTACCCGGCCGTAGCCGTACCTATCGTTGCGCCCACCCACATAAGGTCCAGGGCCGATCTTATCGGCAGTATCTTGTAGGATTTTCCTCACTTCAGCCTCAGTCAGCTCAGGGGCTACGGACAGGACCAAAGCAGAAATCCCAGCGGCTACTGGGGTCGCCGATGAGGTTCCACCGAACAAGGCATAATCAAAAAAGCTATCATACCCGGCGCCACCTGTGCGGTCGGTAGTAAAGATAGCGCGATTAAAAAAAGGCCCTCCATTGCTGGGCTCAACCAGATCCAGTTCCGGCCCAAACTGGCTGTAATAGGCGCGGCAGTCGCGATCCGTGCTTGCCCCTACCGCGATGCTTTCAGGAAAGGCTGCAGGGTATAAAACGCCATCGGCTATCAGTGGTACGCCGGACTGGAAACTTCCAAACCAGTCAAACGTCCCGTTGTTATACCAATCAACCCATAGCCGCAGGCCGTCGAATAATTCTGAAGAAACCCAGGCAAAATAGGAAACCTCACCGGCCGGCACGGTTTTGACGATTTCCACCCAAGTCGACTGGTTGTGTGTGATAACACCGGCTTTAAGGGCATGGGTAAAACAGGCCCCTTCGTCTGCATGGGTAGGATCATTTACGATTGTCCAGTAAGCATCGCCTCCGGTAAGCCATTTTGAAGCTCCAAACTCAAAGTTTTCCACCTGCCCTCCAGGAAACACCACCCACCCAAGCCAGGCGGTATCGTCGCCTAAACTTCCAGTAAAATTTTTGCTGTAGACCCAGCGAAAGCGGTGCGTTCCGGAAGGTACGAAAACGCTACGCACCTCGTAACCTGAAGCAAAGTTTCCAGCGGCAGATAGCACAACGCTTCCTTTGCCACCGCGTCCAAAGGTGATAGCATCGCGAATCGCCGATTGAAGGGCGGAACTTGGGATGCCGCCTCCCCAGCTGTTGTTTAAAACATCGGCCAGGCTTGCGGCATACCGGATAGCAAAGGCAGTAGCAAAGGTATCAAAAAAATCAAAAAAACCAATTCTGACCGGAAGAATCGTACAAAACGGACAGACGCCGGTTACCCCGATTCCATTTCCCCCTCTGGCGGCTGCAACCCCAGCTACAGCGGTTCCGTGATTATCCTCGGAGAAAGTTGGATTTGGATTGTTGTCGTTGTCTACGAAATCCCAGCCCCAGATATCGTCTATGAATCCATTGCCGTCATCGTCGCGGCCGTTTAAAAGCTCTCTGGGATTTCTGAAAATATTGTCTACCAGGTCTGGATGGTTGAGCTCTACCCCATCGTCGATGATGGCGATGACGATGTTTGGGCTTCCTTGGGTAATTTTCCAAGCGTTTGGCGCATCGACGTCCGCTTCAAGGCGCTCTAGGTTGTCTAGATGCCACTGCTGGGGAAACAGCGGATCGTTGGGAGTAAACGATCTTCGGTATTCTTGCACGAAGTTTGGTTCGGCCCATTCCACCAAGCCGCTTTCTGAAATGGCGTTAGCCACATCCAAAGGATTTGCCATCCTAAGGTTTTGGAACCTAAGGACGTATTCGTCCTGCGTTCCCCAAAGCCTTTCTTTGACCTCGACGCCGTAAGAGGCGTAGCGACCTAAAAGCTCTTCGATTTCCCGCCCAGGCTTAAGCTTGACCAGGATTTCGCCGGTCAGAAACATCCTAGCACGCGTGCCAGGATGGAAAAACAGCGGGGAGACAAACTCTACTTCTGGGTGGGTGTAAAACCAGGCCATGGTTTCTTCCACTTCCCGCCGCTTTTCCTGCGCCGATTTAGATTGAGCCGCCATTCGGTGCACTCGAACGATAGAAAATGTTTCACCTCTTGCTGCGATTTCTTTAACCACTTCCAAGCTTCTGATGGCCGCAAAGGAACTGGCCTTACCAAAGGTAGCAACCGGTGACTTGAGTTTTACCACATACTGGGTAAGCGACCGGTGCAGCGGGACCTTCTCCCCTCGGTAGTAGTAGTAAAAATCGCCTGCAGAGTAGTAATCGTCGTTTTCCTGCGCCGCGGTAGCCCAGCTATAAGGGAAAGCAAACGCAACGAGAAAAACTAAGAAAGTCATAATGCCCTCCTATACGTTTTCCTGCTACAAGCCCCTGGCTTCAGACGGCCGCATCAGATACCTATGCCCCCGGATCGAAGGCAGAAACGGCTCGGCTTCGATTTTCACATCGGCCCTTATTTTTCTCGGTTTGCGTTCGTCTGGATAGGCGGCCGAATATTTCGGCAAGTTCTCGCCGGGGTCCAATGGAATTAAAATAGCCAAAGCCGCGCTGATCAGCTTGCGCGTAACTTGCTTGTCTTTACCGCTTCCTTTTACCCAGCATACATTGGCTTTGATGTGAGGTTTTAAGTCCTGGACGATGGCGATAGGTTCATCTATGCGCAAGGCCGAAAGCGCCTCAAATTGCTTTTGAAACCCAAGGCTTGGAGAGTCTCCTGCAAGCTGAGCCAATCTTCGGTAAGCCTCTTGCCGGCTGATCTTCACGATCGAGCGCGTGGCTCCCCAGGTGAAGCGCACCGCATCCGGTTTCTTTAATAAAATCGGCAGATGCCGGTAGGTCTGCTTGAAATGGATACGGGCAAAGCCTTGGCTTTTCATAAGCCGATGCGCTGCCTCCCGATCCTCGCTGTTGACTTCGAGTACCGCATGCTTGAAAGCATCTTTAGCCGCATTGAGTTCGGCGGCCAGATGAAGAAGCTTAGGACTAGCTCCAATGATCCCGGGGCAAATCTCAGTCTCCCTTCCGTCCCTATCATCCGGATATTCCAATTGTTCTAATACCGCGGCCAGCCGCCGGCGCGCTTCCTGGGCATAATAGTTCTGCTTCTTAAGGTCGAACGTCCAGGCGGCTAAAGTTTCTCGATTAAGCTGGATCAGGAAACGCTCAAGAGCTGATCTGAGTTGGTTGAACCTCCGGATGCACGAGATTTCTGCGGTACGGCTTTTTTGCTCTGCCATATTTGGTTTGGTAAAGTAATAATTCCTACGAGATTTAAAATTTTAACGGCATAAATTTACTCTATTCCGTTGGAGAGTGGACCTCATGATGCCAACCAGCATGGAAGTTACCTGCAAAAACTGCGGATTTGGCTCCATCTGTCTCCCGCGAGGGTTGACGCAAAGCGAGATCGAACAATTGGAAGGCGTGGTTCAGCGCCGCAAGGTACTGCACAAGGGGGATTTTCTGTTCCGCAGCGGGGAAGCTTTCCGAGGTCTGATTGCGATCAAATCGGGGATGGCCAAGTTGACTTTTCAGGATATCCAAGGCCAAGAACATATTCTTGCCGTCCTTTTGCCGGGGGAATTATTAGGATTTGATGCCCTCTCTCATTACACCCACCACTGCTCCGCCGTCGCTTTAGATACTTTGAGCTACTGTGAGCTACCGGCCAAAGAGATCTCCCGCATCTGCGCTAAAATCCCCGCCCTTTTCCAGGAAATGCTGCGTCATGCCAGCGACGCCATCGGCATCCAGAGAGAAAAGATGCTGTCTATCAAGAGACCTGCCAATCAACGTCTGGCCGCGTTCATTCTCGATCTGTCCGAACGCTTCGAAGCGCGTGGTTTTGCCAAGCAGGAATTTTCCCTTGGGTTAACCCGGCAAGAGCTCGGCAATCACTTAGACCTTGCTTTGGCCACGGTCAGCCGAACCTTAAAGCAATTCGAAAAGATGGGATGGATCGAACTGCGCTCGAAATGGGTCAGGATCATCGACCGAAAGGCCCTGGAAAACCTTTTGAACAATGCGAATCCAGAAGACGGGATTTTTGCCTAATGTTTGATTCCAACCCCGCAGCTTAGGAGCCACCAGGCCACTCCCCCCAGTAGGAGGATAAATCCGCACACGAGCAAGAAAGCCAGTCTAAAGTCTACGTCCGAGATTCCCAAAAATCCAAACCGAAAGGCATCGATCATGTAAAGGATCGGATTGCCCAGGGAAATCCTCACCCACGGTTCGGGCAGCAGGTGGACGGAATAGAACACTCCCCCCAGGTAGACCAGAGGGGTCAGGACGAAATTGGGAATAATCGAGATGTCGTCGAAACTCCTAGCGAACACGGCGTTGATCAATCCCGCCAGGGAAAACAAAACGGCGGTCAAAAATGCCATCGCCATAGCCAGGCCGGGATGGACGACATGCAGTTCGGTAAACAGCGAAGCGATCAGTAAAACGATACCGCCGATCACCATCCCCCTGGCCACGCCTGCGGTGACATAGCCGGCTAGAATGACCCAACTCGGCATGGGGGCGATGAGCATTTCCTCGATGTGGCGCTGGAACTTGGCGGAAAAGAACGAAGACACCACGTTGGCATAGGAGTGATTGATGACTGCCATCAGCACAATGCCGGGCACGATGTAATCGATGTAGTCCACTCCAGCCATAGCCCCGATCCTTTGGCCCATGAGCGCCCCGAAGATCAGAAAATAAAGCGAAGTAGTCACTACCGGCGGCAGCAGGGTCTGCGGCCAGATCCGAATGAAGCGGTGAATCTCCCTACCAGCCAAAGTACGATAAGCGATCCAACGCCGGCCCATCAGGCGGCCTCTTTTACCTTGCGTAGGCGCTTTACCCGTTGGAAGAACAACTGTTCCAACCGGCTTTCTTGAGGGCGGATGCCGATGACTTCCACCCCGGCGGCAGAAAGTCCCGCAAACAAAGGATTTAGGCCAAGCGCCCGCGGAACCTCAACCTGCAGGGTACGGAAGTCGACTTGAGCGATACTAAATCCGCAAATCTCAGGTGCGCAGGCGATCGGATGGCGTAAGTCTAGGTAGAAGGTATTAGAATCGAGCTTGTCCAGCAGGGCGCTCATGGAGGTCGACTCGATGATCCGGCCGTGATCGATGATCGCCACATTGCGGCACAGCTGTTCGGCTTCTTCTAGATAATGGGTGGTCAAAATGACCGTAGTGCCCTCCTGGTTAAGGCGGCGCAGGAAAGTCCACATGGAGCGACGGACCTCGATGTCCACCCCGGCGGTGGGCTCGTCCAAGATCAAAAGCCTCGGTGAGTGGACCAGAGCGCGAGCGATCATCAGGCGCCGCTTCATTCCCCCCGACAAGCGGCGGGAGACCTGGTCGCGGCGATCCCACAGTTCCAACTGTTTGAGCACGGCCTCCATCTTGGCTTTCGCCTGACGGCGAGGCACCCCGTAGAACCCTGCCTGATTGAGAACGATTTGCCCAACTTTTTCGAACTGATTGAAGTTGATTTCCTGCGGTACCAGGCCTATGCAGCGCCTGGCAAGCTCCCATTCTCGGTCTAAGTCGTAGCCGCAAACCTCCACTGAGCCTGAGGTTTTGTTGATCAACGAGGTGACGATGCCTATAGTGGTGGACTTGCCGGCGCCATTGGGACCAAGCAGGGCGAAAAAATCCCCCTCCTCTACTTCCAGGTCGATCCCACTTAAAGCTTCGAAACCGTTGTCGTAAACTTTACGCAAGTTTTTCAGTCTCAGTGCAGCCATCTTATGGAATGCCCATGATCTAGGAATGGCAGAAATCTTTTTATTATAGCAGAATAAGACCGATCCCCTTTTGATAGGAAAGCTTTAAAGCGATTTTCAACTGTTTTAAGGAAACCTGATGAAACTGAGCTTACGCCATATCTTGCTGAATTGGTTTTTGGTTGTGCTGCTTTGGTCGGCCCAAGCCTCGGCCATCAATTTTCCCTGGCTCAAGGAAGAGGCCACTCCAATGCCGCAGGAGCAGCAGACACCGGCGCAGCCGCCTGCGGCAGAAGTCCAACCGCAAGCGCCCACCTTGGCCCCTATGCTGCAACGGGTCCTGCCTGCAGTGGTCAACATCGCCACCTCGGGCAAGGTGATCATCGAGGACAATCCGCTGCTCAACGACCCCTTCTTTCGCTATTTCTTCCGCGACATTCCCTCTATCCCACGCGAGCAGCGCACCCAAAGCATAGGCTCTGGGGTGATCGTGGACGCAGATAACGGCTATATCCTGACCAACCACCACGTGATCAAGAACGCCGACGTCATCTACGTCACCCTCAAGGACAAGAGGCGCCTGAAAGCCAAGCTGATCGGCTCGGATCCGGAAACCGACATCGCCGTCCTTAAGGTCGAGAAAAACCGTCTGACCGCTATTCCGCTTGGGGATTCGGACAAGCTTCAGGTAGGTGACTTCGTAGTCGCCATCGGCAATCCTTTCGGGCTGGGCCAGACGGTGACTTTAGGCATCGTGAGTGCTTTGGGCCGGACTGGCTTGGGGATAGAAGGTTATGAGAACTTCATCCAGACCGATGCCTCCATTAATCCAGGCAATTCCGGCGGTGCTCTAGTGGATTGGCACGGCAACCTAGTCGGGATCAACACCGCCATCATCGGCCCTACCGGCGGCAACGTGGGAATAGGCTTTGCCATCCCGATCAACATGGCCCGGGAAGTGATGGATCAGATCATAAAGCACGGCGGGGTCAAGCGCGGCTTGCTCGGCGTCCAGGTCCAAGACTTAACCCCTGAGATCGCTCAAGCGATGGGGCTTGAAGTGAACGAAGGCGCTCTGGTCTCCGGAGTAAGCAAAGGCAGCGCGGCAGAAAAAGCCGGCATTTTAGCTGGCGACGTGATCGTCAAGTTCGACCAGCGCGAGGTCAAAAATGCCGCCTCGCTACGCAATATGGTTGGCTTAAAGCGCGTTGGAGAGCGCGCAACTATTGAACTGATTCGCGACGGCAGACCTATGACTGTGACTGTGACCATAGGCAAACCCGCCCCAGCAGGGACAGTTTCGGGAGAAATCCCCCCGCTCGAAGGCGCCCAGTTTGGCGAGATCCCCCAGGATCACCCCCTATTCGGGCGAGTTCAAGGAGTGATGGTCACGGATGTCGAATTAAACAGCCCTGCCTGGCAAGCAGGCTTGCGCCAAGGAGACATCATCCTTTCGGTCAACCGTCAGCCGGTGCGCAGCGTGGACGAGTTTATTAAGCTTGCTTCGCGCTCCCCCAACCGGCTGTTGCTTCGCATCCAGCGCGGCGATATTTCTTTGTTCTTGGTGCTGGAGAGATGACCGTTCTGACCGGTCATCTCCCAACAAGCGACCCGCTAAACCTTACCATACGACTAGACCGTCGCCGACGATCTCATCTGCTTTGGTCGGTTGAATTCTGCAGGCCGTTGTCAGTTTTTTTACACTTGTATGCCTTGTATCCGCCTTGATGTCATTTCGACGAGCGCTAGCGAGGAGAAATCTTAGAGGATTTCTCGCTTCGCTCGAAATGACACGTTATTGGCTTAGATTTTGCATTATAATTTTTGAAAACTGCCAAAAGCATGGCAGCCACCTGCATTCGTCCAGCCTACCGCAGATAGGTCCTTGGAATTGCTTGGCTTGAGATTGCAAAGATTGCTATAAAGCGACAGATAGAAAGATTTGTCAGCAGTTACACGCGCTTTAGCAACTTTCGAAGCTCAGCCAACGGCCGCGTATTGACGATGTTTTCCGCTGTAAGCCACCCCCTTCTGGCTTGAGCGACGCCGTAGCGCATCAGCCCAAGTCCCGTTGTGCTGTGGGCGTCGGTGGAAATCGCTAGCTTGACGCCGATTTCTCTGGCCATCAGGCAGTGTTCGCCGTTTAGGTCCAGCCGCTCGGGTTGGGAGTTGATCTCCAAGATACAACCGCGATCTTTGGCGGCCCGCATGATCCGTTCGAGGTCTACCTGATAGGCTTCGCGCTGATTGATGAGCCGTCCTGTGGGATGAGCGAGAATGTTGAAATAGGGATTGTCCATCGCCCTAAGGATGCGCTCGGTCTGTTTTTTTTTGGGCAGATGGAACTTGTAGTGCACCGAACAGACGGTCAAATCTAGGTCTTTTAGGACACTGTCTGGAAGGTCCAGGCAGCCGTCTTCTAGGATGTCTACTTCTATGCCCTTAAGCAGAGTGATGCCTTTAAGCTTTTGGTTGAGGGCATCTATCTGTTCCATCTGCTGCCTAAGCCGCTTTTCATCTAGCCCTTTGGCTACCGTCAGGCGCCTTGAGTGGTCGGTGATCGCCAAGTATTCGTAGCCCAAAGCTTTAGCGGCCTCGGCCATCTCCTCCAAAGAGTTCTGGCCGTCGGTCTCTTTAGTGTGGCACTGGAGGTCGCCTTTGAGGTCGGAGAGTTCTATCAGCTTGGGCAGACGGTTTTCCAAAGCGGCCTGAATTTCCCCCTGCCCTTCTCTAAGTTCCGGGACGATCCAAGGCAGACCCAGGATAGAATAGACTTCCTCCTCGCTTTCCCCGGCAATCTTTTCCTCGCCGCGGAAGACCCCGTATTCGTTGATCTTCAAGCCCTGTTTGACCGCTAGGGTCCTAAGCTCGATGTTGTGCGCCTTGGAACCGGTGAAATACTGCAGCGCCGCGCCGAACGATTCGCTTGCCACCACCCGCAAGTCCACCTGCAGCCCGTTCTTGAGCCTGACGCTGGAGCGGGTGGGGCCGTGCGAGAGGATTTCCTCTATCCCCTCGTAGGCGAGGAAGCGCGCCATCACCTCCCCGCCGTCGCGCACCGTCGCCAAAATATCCAGGTCTCCTACGGTCTCCTTCCAGCGTCTGAAGCTTCCGGCCACCTCGACCCGATCCAGGCCGGGACAGCCGCGAAGGTGGTCGATCAATGCCCTGGCGATGCTTTCGGCTTCAAAGCGCAAAAAGCGTTTTTCCTGGAGCAAGTGTCTTTGCAAATGACGCAAGATAAGCTCTTCGGTCTTGGGGCCAAAGCCTGGAAGTTCTCTGACTTTGCCGCTGCGCGCGGCGCGTTCCAAATCTTCCAAGGTCTTGATCTTGAGCAGGCTGAATAAGGTTTTGACGCGCTTAGGGCCTAAGCCCTCGATCTGCAAAAGTTCCACCAGGGTTTTAGGAATGCGCTTTAATACCTGATCCAGTTGGGGAAGATGGCCAGTCTTTACGACGGTTTCGATCTTTTTGGCGATCGCTTCGCCGATTCCGGGAAGCTCAGTCAGGTCCTCGCCCGAGGCCACCATTTCGGCCAGGCTCCTGGGTTGGCTGCGGATCGTGCGAGCCGCATTGTGGTAAGCGCGCACCCGAAATGGGTTTTCCCCCTCTATGTCCAAAAGTTCGGCGAGTTGATCGAACAGATCGGCGATTTCGCTGTTGCTGAGCGCCATAAGATACCCTGTAGGTTTGAATGAGTTTGTTACAATACCCGATGTAAATTAAATTCCAAGCAAGCCCATGAATCTTCCAATAAGACGCCAAAGAAGCTTACTTAAGCGCTTTGGGAAAATAATCCTTGCCCGCTGCCAACGCCTCTATTATCGCTTGGCTGAATCGGCGGTCGGCTCCCACAAACGCGACTTTTTAGTCTCCCAGGTGGAGGAGGCACGCAACAGCCTGGAGGATACCCGCGATCAATTCCAAAGCGCCTTGGACAAATTCACTTCTTTAATCCAATTTGACGGCGGCAATCTCGCAGCGTTCTACCGCGAGTTGAAGCGCGAGTTCGATCGCTGCGAGCAGCAAGCCGAAAAAGTCAGAAGTCACATCTCGACGATCGAGAATCTGGCCCAGGCCCTGTTCGACGAGTGGGAATTGGAATTGGAACAGTACAAAAACCGCACCTTACGCAACAAGAGTCGGCAGAAACTGAGGCTGACCCAATACCACTGCCGGCAGCTTATCGGCGCGATGCACAAAGCCGAAAGCAAGATCGACCCAGTCCTAGATACCTTCCGCGACCAAGTATTGTTTTTAAAGCACAATCTCAACGCCCAAGCAGTCGCTGCTCTGCAACACGAATTGATCGTCGTCAGTGCGGACATCGCGGCAATGATCGCAGTGATGGAACATTCCATCCGCCAGGCGGACCAATTTATGCAGACTTTGGCACCTCCCCCTCTTCCCTCTCCTGCGCGCAGGGACTTGCCGCGCGCAAAGCGGGGTGAAGGCTTAGGAAAAGGTTAGCGTAACCGAAATTATGTCTACCGATCCATTTCTGTTGGATTTCGTTCAACTCCTAAACCAGCGTCAAAAGACACTGCTGACCAATCTGCCGGAGAGCTCTGCGGCAGTCCAGCTTAAAGCAATCACGCCTTCTCTGTCCTTAGCCGAAGCCGCCTTAGAAAAACAGGCCTTGATCGCGGAAAACCGCAATCTGCCGTGCCAGATCGCGGTGGTCGGACCGACCCAAGCGGGCAAAAGCAGCCTGGTCAATCTCATTTTGGGACAAGCAGTGGCCGGAGTCAGTCCGCTGGCTGGATTTACTATTCAGCCTCAAGCGTTTATGTATGGATTTGCTGAATTGCCGGATATCGGGTGGGTGGAGAAATTTTTCGCTGGCTATGAGTGCCTTAAGATCCAACATCTTCCCCGCGACCGCTTTGACTGTATTGGTATCGCCAGGGTAGGGGCGACTCGTGAATCGCCCCTACCGCCTTGTGTGATTTGGGATACCCCCGACTTCGACTCTCTCCGTTCCCGGCAATACCTCAAGGGTGTGCTGCGCACCGTCGCGCTGGCTGACCTCCTAGTAGTCGTGGTGAGTAAAGACAAGTATGCCGATCAGGCGGTTTGGGATTTTTTGACTCTGATCGAACCTTTGGCACAGCCTACCTTAGTCTGCATCAACAAGATCCGCTCAGCCGCCCGTAAGACCCTGTTCCAATCTTGGGAAGAAAAATGGCATCAGTTGAGAAAAGATCCCTGCCCAAGGTTAATGGCGCTTGAATATTATGAGCATCCTGAGGACCTTAAAGCGGCTTTAAGCCTTGTTCTTAAAACCCTAATTCCTCTCCTGCGCACGGCGATGCAAGAGCGCAAGGCACAGGCACAGCGGGCAAAGGCGCTGGTGCGCGCGCATTGGCCAAAGTGGAGTGCGCCTATCCGAGCAGAACTTAACGCTAAGCTACGCTTCAAGGCGA
>JBKBMR010000014.1:4818-8842 GCA_046295755.1 Methylohalobius sp. | reverse complement strand
GCGATGATCGATACAGCGCTCAGTCAAGCGCTCGCTATTTACCGCAGCGACTTTTTGGACCACCCGATAGCTTATGCGACGTTCCAGCGCGCTTTGGCCGAGCTTTTAATCCTGCTTGAAATTCCGGGCCTGGCGCAGCCGATGATGGCAATTCGCCGCGCCATCACCTGGCCGATCAAAGCCTTACTTGGGAAACGCCGCAATGCGGGCGCAGATGCAGTCCAAGAGCTTTTCATCTTGCGCCGTAGCGTCGAGCACGCCTTGCTGCAGCTTTTGACATCCATTCGGGATCAGACCCATGAGACAACCGCTGTGCACTGGTGGCAGGAAATCGACCGCTGTTATCAGGCAGCCTACCCTGCTCTCATCCGGTTTTTCGAAACCGAATCTTTAACCTATTATCGAGCTTTCGCTCCCCAGGTAGAGGCCGCCGCGATGCGACTTTATCGGCGGCTTCAGGAAATGCCGGCCACTCTCAACAGCTTGCGTGCCGCAAGAGTTGGCGCCGATGCTGCAGGGCTTGCTCTGCTGTTTCAGACTGGAGGGATCGGACCGCACGATGTCGTTTTGGCCCCGGCGATGCTCTCCCTGACCTCGTTGCTCGCAGAAAGCGCTTTGGGCAAGTATATGGAAATTGTGGCGGCCGATCTCAAGCGCACGCAGCTTAAAGCCGTCAAAACCCTGCTGCAAGGACTGGGCGAGAAGATTTTTGGTCTTGTGGAACAGATGGATACAAATATCTGTTTCAACTTCCCCGAGGCCGTCTTGACCCAAGTGGAAGATATCTTAAATGAGCGAACCTATGGACTTAAACTGTTTTCCTCCGCAAGGGACTGAACTGCTCCAACAAGCCCAAATCTGGGCTGAGCGCTTGGCCGATGAGGGTTGGATTTCCCGCCAGGCGGCCGAATCGCTTGCTCACATGACGACTCCTTCAGCCGATGATCTGTTTAGCCGCCAGGGTCGTCCGCTGGTGGTAGCGTTCTTCGGCGGAACCGGAGTCGGCAAGAGCACCTTGCTCAACCGTCTGAGCGGAGAAGAGCTTGCCAGAACTGGCATCGAACGTCCGACCTCACGCGAGGTGACATTTTATCTACACGCTTCGATCAGGCTCGAGCATCTCCCTCATGAGTTTCCGCTCGAAAAGGTCAAAATCGCCCGTCACCAAAGCCTTTGTGCTAAGGAAATCGTCTGGATCGATTTGCCGGACATAGATAGTGTCGAGCATGCCAACCGCGGTCTGGCTTTGAAGCTGCTGCCTTACATCGATGTTTTGATCTACGTGGTCAGCCCGGAACGTTACCGAGACGAGGCTGGCTGGCGTTTGCTGAGGGAACATAACTTGAAGTTCGCTTGGCTATTTGTGATGAATCACTGGGACGAAGGGTGTGAGGAACAACTCGAAGACTTCACCCATCAGCTCAAAACGGCAGGATTTGAAGATCCCATCGTTTTACGCTGCGACAGTCGGCAGGATATCAGGGCGCGCAAACCGGACGACTTTGGCAAACTTATAGAGATCCTCACGGCGTTCGCACACGCCCGCGGGGTCGAGCAGCTGACAGCCAGAAATGAGCACCTAAGGCGCAAACAGCTCGCTGCCAAGGTGACCGAATTGCTCGACGCCTTGGGGGAAGCATCGGCGATCGATCGCCTGTGCACTCGCTGGCGAGAGATCTGGAGGGAGGCGGTGGAGACTGTCCGACCCGGTCTTAAGTGGCCGAGCGAAGCCCTGGCCAGGGAGACGGTAGTGGCGACCCGTCGGGTCACCGCTGCGGAGACAAATTCGGATTTAAACCGCAGCTTATTGTGGAGTACCTGGGTCAGCCAGTCTTTATTAGACGCTTTGGACCGGCTCATCCTGGAGGCAGAAAATCTAGGACTTAGCGCTGAGCCAATCCGCCGCGTTGCACCTTGCTCCGAAGAACTGCAAAAGACGCTGGTCGATCAGGTACAGTTCCACTTGCGCCGTTCTCTGGCCGCTCCAGGTCATTGGCTGCAGCGACTTGGACTGCGCTGCTTTGGCGCACTTACGATTCTGATGCCGCTTGCTGCCAGCGCTTGGGCAGCTTACCAACTTGTGCTCGGCTACTTCCAGAAAGATTTTCTCGGAATCGATTTTGCCGTTCACAGCCTGCTTTTAATCGGCTTGGCCTGGTTGGTTCCTTATTTGCTTCAGCGTTTGCTGGAGCCTTCCCTGGAAAAAGCCGCTTTGCGCGGAATTAAGCGCGGGCTTACCTTAGGCTTTGAACAAATAGAGACCGAAGTCGAACGGCGTTTGCGTTCCCTGGGTGAAGCGCAGGCAAACCTAACCGAACAAGGAAAGCGATTGGTTCGGGCGCTTTCCTTGCCTCCCTCCCCTTCTGCGGCTGCGAGGAAAAGCGAGCTTGGCCGAATGTTGGCTGCCTCTTAGTCAAGCGGAGCGTGTCATTTCGAGCGAAGCGAGAAATCTTTTAAAGATTTCTCCTCGCTGGCGCTCGTCGAAATGACTTTCTTCCACTGTCATTTAAGGCAGCCCCGATACGGATTTCCTTGGGAGCGGAACTCCAAGCGGATAGGGGTGCCCTTAATCCCTAAGGCTTTCAGGAAATGATGAAACAGAAAGCGCTTGTAAGAAGCTGGAAGATTTTGGGTTTGGTTCCCATAAATCACGATCACGGGGGGATATTTCCCGCCTTGATGGGCAAACTTGAGGCGGATCCTGCGCCCTTTCACCACCGGAGGGGGATTGCGTTCGACGGCTTCCTGCAGCGTCCGTGTCAGCCAGGCGGTGGAAAATTCAGCGCCTGCCTGTTCATGCAGTGCGGCTATCCGGTCGAATAAGTTTCCTACCCCGGTTCCGTGCAGGGCCGAGATGGGAATTTTTTCGGCGAAATCGACAAATGGGAGCTTGGTTTCAAGCTGTGCTTTGAGACGGCGCTTGTTCTCGGCACTTAGTCCATCCCACTTGTTAAGCCCAATAACCAAGGCCTTTCCCGCCTCCAATACATATCCGAGCAGACGCGCATCCTGGTCGGTCACCCCCTCTTTGGCATCGATCAGGAAAATCACTACCTGGGCGTTTTCGATCGCCTGCATCGCCTTAATCACGCTGAATTTCTCCACCGCCTCCTCGACTCGAGACCGCCGCCTTATGCCCGCCGTATCGAAGAGGAGGTAACTGCGGCCGTCGCGTTCAAAAGGCACAGCGATGGTATCTCTGGTCGTTCCGGGAACATCTGAGACCACGACCCGCTCCTCTCCTAGCAAGCGGTTGATCAAAGTGGATTTGCCCACGTTAGGACGGCCTATCACGGCTACCCGGATGGGTGAGGTAGGACCAGCCGGCTGGTTGCCCGTCTCCTCCAGAAGACTTAAACCATCGTCATTTCGAGCAGAGCGTGTCATTTCGAGCAAAGCGAGAAATCTTTTAAAGATTTCTCCTCGCTGGCGCTCGTCGAGACATTCTTCCGCACTGAAATGAGAAAGATTGGCCTCAATCCGCTCGATCATATCGGCGATACCGCGGCCGTGAACGGCGGAAATCCCCACCATCTCGTTAAATCCCAGTTTCCAGAATTCCGCCGCTGCCAAATTAAGATCCTGCGCATCGATCTTATTGACCACCAGGATTGTTGGCTTACCTAAGCGGCGCACCCGATCGGCAATCTCCTCATCCGCAGCGGTCAAGCCTTCTCGGAAATCGACCAAGAACAACACTAAATCCGCCTCTTTAAGGGCGGCCTCGACCTGGCGAAAAACCGCCGCTTCCACCCCCTCTCCAGGGGGAATCAGAATGCCGCCGGTATCTATGAGTAGAAAATCGCCTTTTAAAGCGCGACAGCGCCCATACTGACGGTCGCGGGTAAGACCGGGATAATCGGCGACTAAAGCGTTCCGCGTTCGGGTCAGGCGATTAAACAAAGTGGACTTGCCCACGTTGGGGCGACCCACCAGGGCAATCACAGGGACGTATTCAGTTTCGTGGATATGCGTAGCCATGGCCAAAAGGTGTTATTGGTCATTTCGAAGAAGCGCAGCGACT
>JBKBMR010000014.1:0-4719 GCA_046295755.1 Methylohalobius sp. | reverse complement strand
GAGAAATCCTTTAATGCAAAGATTTCTCGCTTTACTCAAGATTTCCCGCTTTGCTCGAAATGACATCGCCTTTCAAAGCGGTCAGGCTGCCGTCACGGCTAAGTACAAGCAAAACATCCCCAACTACCACAGGCGCAACCACAATTGGGCTGCGAGAGACTCGCTTTCGTCCTACCAAGCGGCCGTCCTCCTGGGCCAGAAAATGGACATAACCTTGGTAGTCTCCTACTACCAGCCAATCCCCGTAGGGTACGGGCGCAGTCAACTCGCGCCGGTGCAAGTCGGTCTGCTTCCAATACGCGCGTCCAGTGGTTTCGTCCAAACCCCAGACGTCACCTGCCACGTCAGTCACGAACAAATGCCGCCAAGTAACTGCAGGCGTTGCCTGGGCGATGATCCGATCGTTGCGCCAGATGACCTCGCCGTCTAGCAAAGAAGCTGCGATTATGCCGCCGTAAAAAGCGGTGACATAGACCATGCGGTCGTCGACTTGAGGAGCGGAATCAATGTCCACAATCTGCTCCAATTCCGACATCCCAGAGGCCACAGCCAGTGGCTTCTCCCAAATTAATTTGCCATCGCCGAGTCTGAACGCGGCCATCCTGCCGTTGGCAAACCCTACTAGCACCATGTCCTCTGTCCCTGAAAGGCTGCCGAGCAAAATCTTAGGAGGACTTATGCCGCGCAGCGACAGAGGCGTAAGGTGCTGCCCCAGGCTCCAAAGCACACGGCCTTCGGTCTCGGACAAAGCGAACACCGCCCCATCGCTGGTATGTACGATCACTACTCCTTGCGCCGCTTGAGGCGGCGCTAAAACTTCACTGGAGACGTGAGCAGTCCAGAGGGTTTTGCCAGACTCCTTATCTAGAGCGAGCACCTGAGCCTCTGAGGTACCCAGCAAAATCGTCTCGTCCCCAAGCGCTGGCCCTGCAGACAGCGGCAACTCAAGCTGGGTTTTCCAAATCCGCTCTCCAGTTCCAACCCTCAGGGCGACAACATACCCCTTGTGGTCGGCGGCATAAACCCGATCCCCATCGCTAGCCAAGGTTAGGCTTAAGGAGTTCCCACCATCGCCTTGGCCTACGTCTTCCTCCCACAAGGTAAGGATCTTGATTTCCGGCTCAATGGCTTTAAGTTCACGCGGTGGGTCGGCGTCTTCATCTCCTCCGGTAACCCAATCGACGGTCGAAGATACGGCGTTGCTGAAAGCCGCTCCCATGGATTGACAGCCGCTTAGAGTCAATGCCAACAGCAAATACAGAAAGAGACGCATCGGCTTTCGAGCAAAAAGCGATGTCATTTCAAGCGAAGCGAGAAATCTTCATCTAGACGAACTTGAATCCAAATCGTTCAGTTTCATTTGGAGCACGAAGTTGTCTCGGCCCAAAGCGATGGCCTTGCGATAGGCCTCTTGAGCTTCTTCGGATTTCCCCCAAGCAAGATATAAGTCACCTTTGACCTCTTCGTATTGGCCGGAAAACCGGCCTGGATCCCCAACTTCCGCCGCGTTCAGAAGACTTATACCTTCTTCCGGTTTGCCTAAGGCCAACAGCACCCGGGCCAAGCGGAGCCGAGCAATGTGGCGAAAGTCCTCATCTTTTGAATTGGCCAAAAGTGCCTCAAGCTCCAGTTTGGCAGCATCTGGACGCTCCTGATCGATCGCGGCTTTGGCCAGAAGCAGTCGGGCAAAATCGGCGTAGCTAGTGGAATCAAAGTCGGAGGTCAGGCGCGAGGCGATACCTTCGGCGAGATCGTGCTTGCTTTCATCAAGCGCACTTACCAATTGCCTATACAGATCCGATGCCTGTTCAGAGCGGGTGTTTTGATACGTTTCCCAGGCGTTCCAACCAAAAATTCCGGCTATTCCCAGGGCGATCCCAGCGATCACCGAAGTGCCGTTTTCCTTCCACCAACGCTTTAACGCTTCGACCTGTTCCTGTTCGTGGATATGTGTAGCCATAACCTTCCTTAAGCAAAAAACCGTTGTTTGAGAAACTCGACCAGCTGCTCGCGCGACAGGGTGCGTTGCAGCTCCTGATCGCGCATGGCCTTGAGACTTACTCTGTCCTGGGCTACCTCGTCTTCACCTAGGATCAGGGCATACCAGGCTCCTGATTTGTCCGCTTTTTTGAATTGGCTTTTGAAACTGCCGCCGCCGCAGTGCACGATCAAGCGCAAATCCGGTAACTTATCGCGCAACCACTCGGCGAGGAGGAGTCCTGCCAACTCGGCCCGAGCGCCAACTCGGATCAGGTAAAGATGCGGAGGTTCTGAGGTTTGCGCCAAAGGCGAATCCGCCAAAAGCGCAAGCAGCCGCTCCATCCCTAAGGCAAAGCCGACAGCCGGCGTAGGCGGTCCCCCTAGTTGTTCCACTAGGGTATCATAGCGGCCACCAGCACAGACGGTTCCCTGTGCCCCCAATGCTGGAGTAACCCATTCGAATACGGTCAGACAATAATAATCCAACCCCCTGACTAAGCATGGATTGATGGTGTAATCGACGCCCGCTGCTTCCAACATGGCGGTAAGACTCTTAAAATGCTGCCGGGAATCTTCCCCCAGATAATCGAGCAGTTTCGGGGCGCCAGCGATCAAATCCTGCACGCTTTCGTTTTTGCTGTCTAGGATTCTAAGCGGGTTGGTCTTAAGGCGCCTTAAGCTGTCCTCGTCTAGGACTTCCTGGAAACTACCGAAATAGGCCACCAGGTCCTCTCGGTAAATCTGCCTCTCGGCAAGACTCCCCAGGCAATTGAGCTGGAGCTTTAGCTTTTTCTCCACCCCCAATTGTTTGAACCAGCGCTGGTTGATCAAGATCAGTTCTGCATCTACGTCCGGCCCTGGTAGACCAAAAGCTTCCACCCCCAGTTGATGAAACTGACGGTAACGCCCCTTTTGGGGACGCTCATGGCGGAACATAGGCCCTTGATACCACAACCTGTGAACCTGACTGCGCAGCAGGCCATGTTCGATAAGGGCCCGCACACATCCAGCTGTGCCTTCAGGACGTAGGGTCAAGGACTCACCGCTTTTGTCCTCGAAGGTGTACATCTCCTTCTCGACGATATCGGTGATTTCGCCGATGGAGCGCCTGAACAATTCGGTCTTTTCTACCAGCGGCAGGCGGATTTCCCGGTAACCATAAGCTTCAAGGACTGCTGCCAGGATAGATTCCACTCGGCGCCAGATGAGGGTCACCTCCGGTAGGAGGTCGTGCATTCCACGCACAGCTTGTAGTTTAATGCTCATTCGGTCGGGGAAGGCTTAGGTTTTTCACTGCTTTCTGGAGGAGGCAAGGCATTCAGGCGGTTGCGATACGCTTCAGCCGCCTGTAGATCGCCCAGGGCAGATTCGATCTGGTAGCCAGCCTCAAGCATTTCTGGCGTGGGCTTGGCGATGGTCTCATAACGCTGCAAAAAAGCCCGGGCTTTTAGATACTCTTGTTTGGCCAGCATGAGTCTGACCAGCAACTCCAAGGCAAGGGCATTTTCTGGATTAAGTTCCAAGGCCTGGCGCAAGTATCGCTCGGCCTCTTCCAGCTTTCCAGCCGCATAGGCGCAATCTCCAGCGTTGGTGAGCGGGATCCAGCGTTTTGCATAGAGCTTATCTGCCGCTGCCTGACGCAGAAGCTTAAGCCCTTCCTGGTGGCGCCCCTGGTGACATAGAAAGCGGCCATAGTTTCCGATGATACCCGAATCGTCAGGTTTTAGGGCTGCGGCGCGCCGGTAGTGTTCGGCCGCTTTATCTAGCATTCGAAGGCGCTCGTATAGCAGGGCGATGGTGCCATGCGCCGCGGCATTGTTGGGATCGAGCTTAAGGCTTTTGCGCAAGTCCGAAGCTGCGATCTCAAGATTACCCTCAGCCAAATAAGCCGCTCCTTTCTCGGCGTAAGTCTTAGACAGTTTTTGCCGGGAACCTCCCTCATCCTTGATCCAGCTGGCGCAGGCCGAAAGAAGCACGGCCATTCCCAAAGCGGCCACGACGCGCATCATTGGACTGCCTTCATGAAACGCCGCAACTCCTTGGCGCGTGCCTGAACCTTGCCTACCAGTTGTCCACAGGCGGCATCGATGTCTTCCCCGCGAGTGCGGCGCACAGTGGTGAGAAAACCGGCTTTTGTCAGGATGGCTTGGAAGCGCTCTATCGCCTCTGGCGTAGATCGCTGGAATGCAGCGCCTGCAAAGCGGTTGAAAGGAATCAGGTTGATCTTGGAGGGGATCTGGCTTAAGAGCTTTACTAGGCGCCTGGCGTCTGCTTCCGCATCGTTGACCCCCTGGAGCATCACATATTCGAAGGTAATCTTGCGGCCACGCTGCCTTTCCGAACCGGTAAAACGGCGGCACGCCGCCAAAAGCTCCGCCAGCGGATATTTGCGGTTGATCGGTACCAGTTGGTTGCGGAGCTCATCGGTGGTAGCGTGCAAGGATACGGCAAGGCTGACATCGGAAATAGAGGCCAGGCGATCGATGGCTGGCACTAGCCCAGCAGTACTGACTGTGACTCGACGCTTGGCCAAGCCGTAAGCCAAATCGTCCATCATCAGATCCGCAGCTCTGACAACCGCATCGAAATTGAGCAAAGGCTCACCCATCCCCATCAGCACTACATTAGTGATCCGCCCTTCGCCCAGTTGGCGCCGGGCATACCAGACTTGACCGATGATCTCGGCGCAGCTCAAATTGCGGCTGAAGCCCTGACGGGCGGTGGCGCAGAACGCGCAAC
>JBKBMR010000013.1:4581-26740 GCA_046295755.1 Methylohalobius sp. | reverse complement strand
ATTTCCTGCTTGAGCAGCTCGATTCGCCTAAGCGCTCGCTTAAGGCGCTTGTCGGTGCGCACGATGCCCACGTAATCCCACATGAAGCGGCGGATTTCGTCCCAGTTGTGGCTGACCACCACCTCTTCGTCGGAGTCGGTAACCTGGGATTCGTCCCAGGCTGGCAGAGGAGGAGGGGGAGGAAGCTCCTTGAGCCGTTGAGCCAGGTCAAGGGCGGCCTGCTTGGCAAACACCAGGCATTCGAGCAAAGAGTTGCTGGCCATGCGGTTGGCGCCGTGCAGTCCGGTGCAGGCGGTTTCCCCTACCGCATATAGGCCAGGGATATCGGTTCTCCCGTAAGCATCGGTAACGATTCCGCCACAAGTGTAGTGGGCCGCAGGAACCACCGGAATCGGCTCGCGCGTCAGGTCAAAGCCAAATTCCAAGCATTTGGCATAAATAGTCGGGAAATGGCTTTGGATAAAATCGGCGCTTTTGTGGGAGATGTCCAAGTAAACGCAGTCTATTCCTAAGCGCTTCATTTCGTGGTCGATGGCGCGGGCGACGATGTCGCGCGGAGCCAGTTCCCCCCTGGGGTCGAAGCGGTGCATGAATTCTTCGCCGCTGGGCAGAAGCAGCCTCGCTCCCTCCCCGCGCAAGGCTTCGGAGATGAGGAAAGACCTAGCCTTGGGGTGGTAAAGGCAGGTTGGATGGAACTGCATGAACTCCATATTGGCGATCCGGCAGCCGGCGCGCCAGGCCATGGCGATGCCGTCGCCGGTGGCGGTATCGGGATTGCTGGTGTAAAGATAGGCTTTAGCGGCTCCTCCCGTGGCCAAAACCACCGCTTTGGCGGCAAACGTTTTGACTTTGCCGGCTTGGCGGTCGAGCACATAGGCGCCCAGAACCCGCTGTGGAAGGCGTTTGAGTTTAGTGGCGGTGATCAGGTCGATAGCGTTGTGGTATTCATACAGGTCGATATTCGGATGGGCGCGGGCGTGGCTCAAAAGCGAAGTTTCTATCGCCTTACCGGTGGCATCGGCCGCGTGTACGACCCGGCGGTGGCTATGACCTCCTTCTCGGGTAAGATGCAGTTGTTTGCCGCCGTCTTCCGATTCCATTTCGGTAAAGGCCACTCCCTTGTCCAGCAGCCATTGAATGCAGTCTTTACCTTGGGAGACTACGAGCCGAACGATGTCTGGATCGCACAGACCTGCACCGGCGTCCAGAGTATCTTGGATATGGGATTCGATCGAGTCGTGGGCGTCGAGCACGGCCGAGATGCCACCTTGCGCGTAGAAGGTGCTGCATTCGGAAAGCTCAGTTTTGGAGATGACCGCGACTTTCGCAAGATCGGCAATGCGCAGCGCCACTCCTAAACCGGCAGCGCCGCTGCCGATGATGAGGACATCGTAGAACAAGCGATCTTGCATTACAGTTTTATAACAAAAGGGACGGGTTTGTGCCAATTGGGATGCGTTGAATGGAAAAGAGGAAACGGGGATAATGCAATAATGCGACAACCCAACAGCTTGGGTGGTTCAGTGTGGGATTTCATGGCGGCGCAAGCCCGATCATCTTCAGCTTACGGGGAAGTGGGATTGAGGGGAGAAAGCCAGTCGGCGGTTCAGGTCGATCAGGAACTCGTCCAGCGGGTAAAACAGGGCGATAAAAAAGCATTTGACCTGTTGGTGCTTAAATACCAGTCTAAGATCATCCAGCTGATTGCCCGCTATATCAAAGATCCGTCGGAAGCCCTAGACGTTGCTCAGGAAGCATTTATCAAAGCCTACCGGGCACTGCCCAACTTCCGGGGCGAAAGCGCCTTTTATACTTGGCTCTACCGGATTGCGATTAATACGGCCAAAAATCACATCGCTGCTCGTGCACGGCGTCCGTCCGACTCGGAAGTCGAGCTAGAGGCGGCGGAACAATTCGAGACGGCAATCCGTCTAAAAGATCAAGAAACGCCTGAGGGTATCCTGTTAAGCGAGGAAGTGGCTGAAGCAGTGCGGCAGGCAATTGAGGAGTTACCAGAGGAATTGCGTACCGCAATCACCTTGCGCGAGTTTGAAGGATTGAGTTACGAGGAAATCGCCGAAACCATGAACTGTCCAGTAGGTACGGTGAGATCCAGGATTTTCCGGGCGCGCGAGGCGATCGATAAGAAATTGAGGACCTTATACGCTGGGATGCGCAGTAAGAAAGCCAAAAAACCTGAACCGTCGGCACAAGAATGACAAGAGGCATGATCTCATGCGGGATGATATAAACTGGAAATTATCTTTACTCCTGGACGACGAATTGGATCCCAATGAAGCTATCGGTTTGTTGGAACAGATCTATCAAGATTCGGAACTGCTCAACAAATGGTATGCTTATCAGACCATTCGTCAGGCCCTGAGAGCAGGAGGGGGGATTCAGCCGCAGCCGGATTTCCTCGAACGGGTTAGGGTCGCTCTTGCCGACGAGGTATTGGTAGTATCCTCGGATTTGTCTCGGCAAGGGCGATGGGTATTCAATTTTAAGCGTTTCAATTTTGGGCGTTGGACTATGTCGATGGCGTTGGCTGCAATTGTCGCCATGTTCGTCGTCATAGCGAGCAAGAAGGTAGTTTTCGATTCACCTGATTCTGCGGCGCAATTAGCGGTTGCAAGGCCGACGCAATTTGGCAAGGGAAAGCCTGGCCAGCGGACCTCTGGCTATGCCCAATTGGAAGATTATTATCTGTTGGTTCACAGTGAGGATAGTCTGTATCTGACCGGACCACAGCATGTGCTCGGCTATGCTCGTATCGTCAGCCATGGTGGGCGATGAAATGGGGCATGTCAATTTACGCCGGGCGTTTGGCTGGTTGCTCGCCTGTTGGAGCGTTGTAGCGCTTACAGCGAAGGGCGAGCGTCAGGATCCGTCCGAGTGGCTCCGTGCGATGGCCGAAGCGATGCAGCGCCTTAATTACCAAGCCACGCTTGCTTACAGTCGGGATAATCGGATCCAAACCCTGCGGCTAGTGCACGATGTCAAAGATGGGGTAGTGCGCGAGCGTTTCCAAGCCCTCAACGATTCGTTGCGGGTAGTGGTGCGGGAGGCAAATAAGGTAACTTGTTATTTCCCAGAATGGCGCACCATGATGGTGGAATCCCGCGACCTGTCTCACTCTTTGCTCAGGGAATGGCCGACGCAATGGCCGGGAGAGGCCAAATTTTACCGCCTCGCGCTGGGGCGGCGAGGTCATGTGGCTGAGCGCCCGGCCCAAGAGATTATGATCGAGCCTTTGGATGCTCATCGCTATGGCCGGCGCATCTTGCTCGATGTGGAGAGCAAGCTGCCGCTGCAGCTCGAATTATTAGACTCCGAGGATCGTGTGCTCGAAGCCTTTGTCGTCACCGAGTTGATCGTGGGAGACGTTGGCCAGCAAGCGACAGGTTTAGAATCGAGGCCAGATGGTGGAACTGAACCCTGGAAGGTGCTCGACCGCGTAGAAGTACCGACCGACCGGCGTTGGCGATTGACGCAACTGCCGCAAGGGTTCACCGAGGTCAAACGTAGCCGTCGCAAAGACCCCACGGATTCTACACCGGTAGACCATATTCTTGTCACCGACGGATTGGCTTCGGTTTCTGTTTATATCAAACAACAGAGTGGGGATTCAAAGTTAGACTCGACTAATCGGCGCTTGGGTGCGGTCAACGTGTACAATCGCCGCATCGATGGCTATCTGGTTACGGTGTTGGGGGATGTTCCGCCTGAAACCGTGCGTTTGATCGGTGATGGTGTGCAAGAATCCGAGTCGATGCTCGAATAGCTCGTTGTGACAAAAATTTTTAGAGCTTTGACACCACCAGCGGGCCACGGCCCGCTTTGGTTTGCTTATGGGGATTGTTCATGAATGCACGAGATGCAAGCTGATGAGACGAAATCTGCGTGGGATGCTCTGGTTACTGTGGGGTCTGTGGCTGGTAAGCTGGAGCGCTCTTGCCGGCAGCTTGCCGGATTTCACGGAACTGGTAGAAAAAACGGGCCAGGCGGTAGTCAACATCAGCACCGCCAAAAAGGTGGAGCCGGAAGAGATACCGCAGTTTCCGGAAGGGATGGAAATTCCTGAAGGCTCGCCGTTAGAGGACTTGCTCAAACACTTTTTCGGGCAGCAAGGGGTACCGCAAGAAACCCGCTCGCTGGGATCTGGCTTTATCATTTCTGCTGATGGCTACATCATCACCAACCACCATGTGATAAAGAACGCTAGCGAAATCATCGTGCGCCTGCAGGACCGGCGTGAACTCATCGCCAAACTGGTAGGATCTGATGCAAGGAGTGACTTGGCCTTGTTGAAGGTGGAGGCTCAGGGCTTGCCGGTGGTCAGGGCCGGGTCGGCGAAAGATCTGAAAGTGGGTGAGTGGGTAGTAGCGATCGGCTCCCCTTTCGGTTTTGACCACTCGGTCACTGCAGGTATCGTGAGCGCCAAGGGCAGAAACCTGCCGGGCGACAATTACGTGCCGTTCATCCAGACCGACGTAGCGATCAATCCGGGCAATTCCGGCGGCCCCTTGTTTAACCTGGCAGGTGAGGTGGTCGGAGTCAACTCCCAGATTTACAGCCGTACTGGCGGTTTCATGGGTCTGTCGTTTGCGATCCCGATCGATATCGCCCTCGAGGTGGTCGATCAGCTCAAGACCCAAGGCAAAGTCATCCGCGGTTGGCTAGGAGTGCAGATTCAGGATGTAACCCGTGAATTGGCTGAGTCCTTCGATATGGATCGTCCTTATGGGGCGTTGGTCGCTCAGGTATTGCCCAATAGTCCTGCTGCTGTCGCTGGTATACAGGTGGGTGATGTCATTGTGGAATACGACGGTCATCCGATCGAGGCCTCCTCGATGTTGCCGCCTCTGGTGGGAATCACCCCGGTGGGTAAAATCGCGCCGATCCAAGTGCTTCGGGAAGGTCGAACGCTTTCTATCCAAGTCAAGATCGGTCAGCTTCCGGAGGAAAAGGGAGAGCAGCCGGTAGGTCAATCGGTCCCGGACGGGGTCAAGGTGAAGTCTTTGGGTCTGGTAGTCGCAAACCTCTCTGAGGAAGAGCGCACGCGCTTAGGGATTAAAGAGGGCGTGGTGGTCGTGCGCCGAGTGTTAGCAGGGCCAGCGAGCGAGGCCGGGATTCGGGCAGGAGACCTGCTTTTGCGCTTGGGCAAAACGCCAATCCGTGATGTAGCGGACTTAGAACGCCAGCTGGCGCTTTTGTCCAAGGACAAACCGATGGCCGTTTTAGTGAAACGCGGGGAAGATTCTCTGTATTTGGCTTTCAAGCCAAGCATGGATAGGGACAATAAGAAACCGAATTGACCGTGCCCGACTTAAGACATATCCGGAATTTTTCCATCATTGCCCATATCGACCACGGCAAATCGACCCTGGCCGACCGCTTCATCCAGATTTGCGGCGGCCTAGAGGAGCGCGAGATGACCGAGCAGGTGCTCGATTCGATGGAGATCGAGCGCGAGCGTGGGATCACCATCAAAGCTCAGAGCGTGACGCTGAACTATGTAGCCGAAGACGGCCAAACTTACCAGCTTAACTTCATCGACACCCCCGGTCACGTAGATTTCTCTTATGAAGTGTCGCGCTCACTTGCTGCTTGTGAGGGAGCGCTTTTGGTGGTGGATGCTGCTCAGGGAGTAGAAGCCCAGACCGTCGCCAATTGCTACACTGCAATTGAGCAGGGACTGGAAGTGGTGCCGGTGCTTAACAAAATCGATCTGCCGGCGGCCAACCCACAGCGGGTCAAGCGCGAGATCGAAGAGATCATCGGCATTCCAGCCGACGAAGCGCTTGAGATCAGTGCTAAGACTGGTCTTGGGGTAAAACAGGTCTTAGAGCAGATCATCGCCAAGATTCCGCCTCCAGCCGGAGAGATAAATGCCCCTCTTCAGGCTTTGATAATAGATTCCTGGTTTGACAATTATCTAGGCGTGGTATCGCTGGTGCGCGTGGTCAACGGGTCCTTGTCCAAGCGCCAGCGCATCACCGTGATGTCTACTGGCAAGACTTATCAGGTCGATCAAGTCGGTGTATTCACTCCCAAGCGGCAAGCCAAGGAGTTGCTTGGTGCTGGAGAAGTCGGGTTTGTGGTGGCGGGGATCAAAGATATCTTCGGGGCGCCGGTGGGCGATACGATCACCTCGGCTGACCATCCCTGTGGTCAGCCTCTGCCGGGGTTCCAGAAGGTGCAGCCTAAGGTGTTCGCTGGTCTTTATCCGGTCAGTTCCGAGGATTATGAGAATCTGCGCGATGCCTTGTACAAGCTGCGCCTGAACGATGCCGCTCTGCAGTTCGAACCGGAGACTTCGCAAGCTTTAGGATTCGGTTTCCGTTGTGGCTTCCTCGGGATGCTCCACATGGAAATCGTGCAGGAGCGGCTCGAGCGCGAGTATAAGTTGGATTTGATCTCGACTGCCCCGACCGTCGTGTATGAAGTTTTGACCACCAAAGGGGAGACGATTGCGGTAGACAACCCCGCCAAGCTACCGCCTCCCAACCAGATTGAAGAAACCCGCGAACCGATCATCGAGGCCAATATTTTGGTTCCTCAGGAATACTTGGGCGGGGTGATTGGCTTGTGCATCGAAAAACGGGGGGTGCAGAAAAACCTGCAATTTTTAGGCAATCAGGCAGCTTTGACCTTCGAGTTGCCTTTGAGCGAAATGGTGCTGGATTTCTTTGATCGCCTCAAGTCGGTCAGCCGCGGTTTTGCCTCGTTTGATTACGAGTTCAAGCGGTTTCAGGCAGCACCTATGGTCAAGCTTGACATTCTCATCAATGGCGAGCGGGTGGACGCCCTATCGTTGATCGTGCATAAGGACAGGCTTGAGGCGCGTGGTCGCGAGTTGGTAGAAAAGATGCAAGAATTGATTCCTAGGCAAATGTTTGAAGTTGCTATCCAAGCGGCCGTCGGCTCTAAGATCATCGCCCGTGCTACGGTCAAGGCGCTGCGCAAGAACGTGACTGCCAAATGTTACGGCGGGGACATTACCCGGAAAAAGAAATTGCTGGAAAAGCAGAAGGCGGGTAAAAAACGCATGAAGCAGATCGGTAAAGTGGAAATTCCTCAAGAAGCCTTCCTGGCTGTGCTCAAAGTCGGTCAGGAATCCGGATAATAAGGATAACTTATGGACTTCGACTTCGAGTTTTTGCTTCTCCTTGGCACGTTGGTATCCGGGGGGGTATGGGGTGGTTGGCGGCTTTGGCTGCGCAAGACCGGCGCGGCGAAGGAGCCGCTGCTAGTAGAATATGCCCATTCCTTTTTTCCCGTCTTGCTCATCGTTCTTTTGTTGCGTTCGTTTTTGGTCGAGCCATTTAGGATTCCCTCCGGATCGATGATGCCGTCCCTATTGGTAGGGGATTTCATCCTGGTCAACAAGTTCCTCTATGGCATTCGCCTGCCAGTCGTCCATACCAAAGTGGCAGACATCAGTGAACCCGAGCGCGGCGACATCGTCGTGTTTCGCTATCCAAACGACCCTTCGGTGGACTATATCAAACGAATAGTCGGCCTGCCGGGAGATCGAATCGCCTACTACAATAAAAGGCTATACATCAACGGCGATCCAGTTCCCCTAAAGCCTTTGGGTCCTTATGTCGGCGTCGGGCAAAACCAGCGCTACAACGGAGCGATGATGTATGAGGAGGAATTGGGAAAGGTCAGGCACCGGATCCTAATCATGGAGGGTCAGCCGTCGGTGGAGGGCGAGTTCGTGGTTCCCAAGGGGTATTACTTCGTCATGGGGGACAATCGCGATAACAGCAATGACAGCCGCTACTGGGGGCCTGTTCCAGAAGAAAACCTAGTGGGCAAGGCTTTTCTGATCTGGATGCACTGGGAACCGAGCAACCCAAGCGTCGTTTTCGATCGCATCGGAACATTACTGCGTTGAGGAAGCCATGAGCCTTAAGCGCCAATCTGGCATGACTTTGCTTGGGATGATCTTAGGTTTAGGCTTGATCGGTTTTTTTACGTTGCTGACCTTGAAAATCTTGCCCATTTATCTGGAGCATTTCAAAGTCGTCAGTTCTTTGGAGTCGCTCAAAAAGACCCCGGAATTGGCCGGACAATCCGCGCGTGAAATCCGCGATCTTTTGATCAAGCGGCTGGACATCAACATGGTCGAAAACGTGCGTCCGGAGCATATCCGAGTGATCAAACAAGGGGGCATTGCCAGAGTAGAAGTGACTTATGCCGTGGAAAAGCCAATCGTCGGCAATTTGAGCGTGATCGTTTATTTTAATGACAAGATTGAAGCAGGCGGAGTGTGAAAGGGACTTACAGCTGCTGTGTGATAGGCTCGGGTTAAAGCTTCGCCGCCTTGAATTGCTCAAGGAGGCGCTTACCCACCGCAGCGCCGGAGGGCGCAACAACGAGCGGCTAGAGTTTTTAGGGGACGCGGTGCTCGGGTTTATCATCGCTTGGGAGTTGTACCACCGTTTCCCCCACGCCAAAGAAGGTGAACTGAGCCGGATGCGGGCGATCCTGGTCAACCAGACGTCTTTGGCTGCGATAGCCAAAGAGTTGCAGCTTGGAGACTGGCTCATTTTGGGTCGTGGTGAATTGAAGAGCGAAGGTTTCCGCCGGGATTCCATCCTTTCTGATGCTTTTGAGGCGGTTGTCGGTGCCTTGTTGGAAGACCAGGGGATTAAAGCCTGCCAAAGCTGGGTATTGAGGTTGTTTGAGGCAAGGCTTGCCGTTTTGGAGACCGGAGTCCACAAAGATCCTAAGACTCGCTTGCAGGAATTGCTCCAATCGCGCGGCTTTCCGGTGCCGCGTTACGAGTTGGTTTCTCAGCGCGGTGCGCCGCATGCGCAGACATTTGAAGTGGCCTGCTACGTAGATCTCCTGCCTGAAGCGAGCGTGGGCCAAGGCCCTTCGCGCAAGCGCGCTGAGCAAGAAGCCGCAGCTGCAGCGCTGGCAAAACTCTCTGAAACGTTCGGCAAAGCTTTATGAAAACCGGTTATGTTGCTTTGATCGGACGCCCCAACGTGGGCAAGTCCACTTTGCTCAACCGGCTTATCGGACAGAAACTCAGCATCGTCTCGCGCCGGCCCCAGACTACCCGCCATCGGATCCTAGGGATCAAGACCGACGAGCAGTCTCAGATTCTGTACATAGATACGCCGGGCATTCACCTGGCGGCATCGCGGGCGTTGAATCGCTATTTGAACAAGACTGCTGCCAGCGCTCTGGTCGGCGTAGACGTGGCGGTATGGCTGATCGACGGCACAGGGTTTCGCAGCGATGATTACCTGGTTGCCGAAAAACTGGCTGCAGCCAAGGTTCCAGCCATCTTGGCGATCAACAAGGTGGACCAGATTCAAGACAAAAAAACTTTACTGCCTTTGATCGCTGAGGCCGATACACGCTATCCGTTTGAGGCGATCGTTCCCATTTCGGGGATCAAAGGCATCAATTTGGACAGATTAGAACGATCAATCATCGAGCGTCTTCCAGAAGGGGCGCCGATCTTCCCGAAAGATCAGCTGAGCGATAAACCGGAGCGTTTTTTCGCGGCTGAGATTATCCGTGAGAAATTATTTCATTATCTAGGGGATGAGGTGCCTCATCAGCTGACGGTGGAAATCGAGTCCTTCAAAGAGGAGCAAAACCTCGTCCGGATCTACGCCATCATCTGGGTCGAGCGAGAAGGACAAAAGAAGATCGTCATCGGCAAGCAGGGGGAACTTCTGAAAAAATCCGGGCAGAAGGCGCGCCTGGAGTTAGAGGGCTTCCTTGGCCGGCGGGTCTATCTTAATCTTTGGGTCAAAATCAAAAGGGGCTGGTCTGATGACGAAGGCTTGCTCAAGCGACTGGGTTATGTCGATTGAGCCATGAGCGAGGATTGGCACGAAGGATTAGTCCTACATCGCCGCCCCTGGCGCGAGACTAGTTTTTGGCTTGAGTTCTTCACCTACGACTTTGGCAAGATTGCCGTACTCGCTAAAGGAATGCGGCGGACCAAGAAAGGCACGAGCTTACAACCTTTTCATCCGCTGTTGATTCGCTGGCGCGGCAAAGGTGATTTGGGCACCCTGATTGCCGCTGAGGTCTCTCGACCCGCGCCCCCGCTGAGCGGTATCGCCTTGTATTGCGGTTTTTACTTGAACGAGTTGCTTTACCGCCTGCTCAAGCGGAATGACCCTCACCCTAAGCTGTATTGCGAGTATCTGCGGACCCTGTCGGAGCTGTCTGGAGCGTGCGACCATGAAGGCTGTCTTAGGCGGTTCGAAGTGCGTTTCCTTGGAGAGATCGGGTACGGCCTGATTTTGGATCATGAGGTAGAATATGGGAAAGCGATCGATCCTGCGGCTTGTTACCGCTACGACCCCGAACGCGGGCCAGTCCTGGATGAACAGGGATGGCTGCACGGTGAGACCCTGCTTGCCCTCCAGCAAGAGCGCCTGGAATCCCCCACGGTGCGACGGGAGGCCAAGCGGCTGCTGCGTCTGCTGATCGATTATCGGCTGGAAGGGCGGGTGCTTGAAAGCCGCTTGTTGTTTCGTAGGAGTTTGCAAAACCATGAGCTTTAGACCGATTCTGTTGGGAGTCAACATCGACCACATCGCTACCTTACGCCAGGTGCGCGGGACGCCATTTCCTGAACCAGTCCAGGCCGCTCTTTTGGCGGAACAGGCGGGGGCTGATGGCATCACTGCGCATCTGCGTGAGGACCGCCGCCATATCCAGGACCGCGACATTCGCTTGCTGCGTGAATTGATCCACACTCGCCTGAACTTGGAAATGGCGGTCACCGATGAAATGCTCGCCTTTGCCGCCGAGGTTCGTCCTCATGCTTGCTGTCTGGTACCGGAAAAACGCGCAGAATTGACCACCGAAGGGGGGCTGGACGTTGCCGGCCAGTTCGAGCGAGTGCGCGATGCTTGTCAAAAACTTATGGCTTGCGGCATCGAGGTATCGCTATTTATCGATCCAGACGAGGTACAGGTCGAAGCGGCGCATCGGGCTGGAGCACCGGTGATCGAGCTGCATACCGGGCGCTATGCGGATACCACAGGGAGCGAACAGCAAGGTGAGCTAACTAGGCTTCGGGCCGCGGCCAAGTTAGGGGACCGCTTGGGGCTCAAAGTCAACGCCGGCCACGGTATTCACTACCATAACGTGGAAGCCATCGCTCGTATTCCTGAAATTGTCGAGCTCAACATAGGCCATGCCATCGTCGCCCGTGCAGTATTCACCGGATGGATCGAGGCGGTCCGGGAGATGAAACGCTTGATGCGAGAAGCTAGGGGCCAAGGTTGACCACTGCCGATCGGTTTGTCATATTGGCGCATTATTTGGGGATTTGGCGTAGAACCGAAGGAGGGCGCTGGATGGGACGACAAATCGTAAAGCCTATTGCCCAAACTGACTCTGCCGGGCAGTCGGACGCGTTGTTTCTTGCTCGCCTGGAAGTCGAAGAGCAGCACCGCTTCGTCAGGCGTTTGATCGCTGGATTGATGATTTTTTTGCTGTTGTGGCTGGCAGGGCTTTTGTATTTCGAGCGACCGGCGTTGCGCCAATGGTGGCAATCCACAGTTCGCGCTCAGTCGGCCACACCCAAAGCGGTGGGTACTGCTAGTGCTGAAACTGCCCAGCTCGAGCGCCTCAACCTGGAGCTCGTTCGTTTGCGCGAGCAACTCGGCAAGGCTGTCACCGAGACTTTGACCATAAAGCTAGATGCCTTAGAGGATCGGATCAGGATGGGACGTGCCGGTCTTCAGGATTTAGAGTTGATCCAATCCATCAAAAAAGACATCGGCTTGTTGACGGCAAGAGGCGGTCAACCTTCCTCTTTCACCGGCCAGTCCCTGGCGGCGGTGCCCCCTTTACCTCAGGCGGAGGGGGCCGTACCGGATGTTGCCTTATTAGAGCGGTTTAGCCGGTTGGAGACTCTGGTTTATTTATCCTTAGGGGTATTTTCGGTGATTCTTATCGCTGCCGGCAGCTATTTTTTCAGATGCAGCGCCCAGCTCAAACGCCTGGAGACGAATTTGTCCAGGCTTTCCGCTCAGCTTCCGCTTCAGCGCCGCGCGTCTTAGTCGAGCGTTTCGATCCGGTTACGCCCACTTTGTTTGGCGCGATAGAGGGCTTGGTCAGCGCGTCGGATGAAATCGGCGCTGGATTCTTTGGGATGATAGCTGGTTACTCCAGCCGAAAAGGAAGGTAAACTGACCGTACCGGATTCGGTCTGAATGGTGTGACCTGAGACTCGTTCTTGGATCTTGGTCAAGGCCTTGACTGCCCCAATGATGTTCGTGCTGGGAAGCAGGATGATGAATTCTTCACCGCCGAAACGGGCCACATGATCGTGGCGGCGAAATCCAGAGTGGATATATTGGGCGTATGCGCGCAAGACGGCGTCGCCAACTTCATGGCCGTGAGAGTCGTTGATCTGCTTGAAATGGTCGATATCGACGATCGCCAAAGTCAACGGTGATGGATGGCGTTGTACCCGGCCGATTTCTTCCTCCAAGCGTTGCAAAAACGCGCGCCGATTGGGCAATCCGGTCAATTCATCGGTCAGGCTTAGGGTGCGGGCGTGCTGTAGTTCTTGGGTTAAGCGTTCATTTTGAGTTTGGGTGCTAGCCAGTTGTTGTTGAAGTTGAGCCAATTGTAAGGCCAATTGACGTTGTCCTTGCAGCAACTGTTGGGCCTGCTCTTTCAGAGCATGCTGGATTAATTCCATTTGCGCACCTGGCTTGAGTTTTTCTATGATCTCAAGGATTTTCTCCACCGCTTCAGCGAAGTAGTCATTGTTTTGCTGGATTGATTGGATCTTCTCGCAGGCTGCCTGGGTAGGCGTAGCTGCTTCCACTTGCGGCACAAGGTGAGGACCTACAGGTAAATCCCCGATGATTTGCTCAGATGGAGCGACGGAGGCAGGCAGCGGACCGAGCAGAACATGCAATTCTCTAAGTCCTTGTTGCAAAGTTTCCAGATCGTTTAGGGTGGGTGATTGAGTGACTAGTTTTTGCAAGAACGCCACGCGCTTTTGTATCGTCTCGTGGCGTAGTTGGGGAAGCTGTGCCAATTGCTGGAGTAGAGTCTGAATGATGGCCGAATAATGGCGCTGATAGGATTGTTGCAGTTCGTCTAGGGTATTGAGGTTTCTTTGGAGGTGCTCGATTACCAGGCGCTCGACGTCATAGTTGTCTAGTACATCGAGTTCTCTTAGCAGTTTTTTGATGTTGCATGATAGCTTGTTCATTTATAAAACGATTGAAACCGGGTTGGGGTCGGCGATTTATCATAACCTCCTTTATGCAGTCGCGCAGCTTTGCCGCAAGTGTTTACAATCTTTCCCCACCAGTGGGGAGTATCATTCAGCTTCAGCCGCTGGCCAGTTGATTTTTACCTTGGCCTTATCGCGTAGCTGCGCCTGGTATTCTTTAAAGGTTATTAAGCCAAACATTTGTGCTAGGTTGGTTCTGAGGCGTTTTTTATCCTCTAGGCTCAAGCTGTTATAATTACCATCTTCTACTGCAAGCATTTGAAGCAAAACTTGGCGACCGTCAGCCAAGGGAATCTGTAAGAATACAGGTCGATCAGGTTGCGGACGCGGCGCCTGGAAAATCGCGCCGGTGTCATTTTCAATCTCAGGAATCGGCGTGTTACGGGCAAGCTCTGCGATTTTGACCGTAGTCTTGACCTGCTTGGCGATTTCTTCCAGTTTGGCACCGCCTTCTAATTTGGCCAACCCCTCTTTCGCTCGGGTCTCAGTGATTTGGCGAGCCTTCTGCTTCCGAAACAGGATTGTAATTTCATCGCTTACCTCACCGAGAGGACGCTGTTTAGCCGGCAGATGCTGGCGTATCCGTAGAGCTATCAGCGTCCCGTTTTCCATCTCAATGGGTTCGCTGTTATTGCCTGCGAGCACTTCTTCGCTAAAAGCGGCTGCACGGATTTTAGCATCGGCGGCGATGCCTTCACCTTGGTTCCGAGTGAACAGACCGGTGGATTCGATTTTTAATCCCAATGCATTGGCAGCAGGTTCCAGACTATGAGGATTCTCATAGACTAACTGGGCTAATTTTTCTGCCAACTCATAAAAGCGGGCTTCTGCTTCTTGATGCTGAATATCCTGGCGGATTTTCTCCCTTACTGCTTCGAAAGGTTGAGGGACGGCCGGTTTGATTGCTATGACTTGGATGAGGTGGTAACCAAATGGCGTCTCCACCGGGTCAGAAATTTTTCCTTCAGGCAGGGCAAAGGCTGCATCTTCAAAGTTTTTCTCAAGCAGCCCCTTTTTTATAAAGCCTAAATCACCCCCTTGGGCCTTAGAACCAGGGTCTTCGGAAAATTGTTTAGCCAGTTCCGAGAAATCTTCTCCTTGCTCTAGGCGCTGTTTGATTTCCAACGCCTTGGCCAGAGCTTGCTGTTTTTCTTTCGAGGTAGCATCTTGGGAAATTGCAATTAGGATATGACGGATGTGGCGCTGTTCCGGGGTGGTGAATGCTTGCTGTTGCTCTTCGTAGTGGCGGCGCAGTTCTTCTTCGGTAGGTTCGATGCTTTTGGCAATGGCTGCGCTAGACAGGCTTAGATAATCGACTGCTACTTGTTCAGGAGTTTTGAACTGGTCTTGGTGTTGTTCATAGTACGCTCGGATTTCCTCTGCGCTGACTGTGGCTTCTTGTTCGGATAGGGGTAAGATGAAATAGGCGATTTTGCGGCGTTGGTTTTGGAGTTTATAAAACGTTTCTGCCTCGTGATCACTGACAAAACTGGAATGGACTATTCCTTGTCCGAGTTGCTCCAAGAGCAGAGCTCGACGGACTTGAGCGATAAACTGGTCAGAACTTAGGCCCTCAGTAGCTAATAGACGCTGATATTTTTCTTCATCAAAGTGGCCGTCGGTCTGGAGGAAGGGTAGGCTACGGATGAATTGAGCCACTTGGGTGTCGCTGACTACCAGTTTTTTGGCTAGGGCAGCCTGGAACAGCAATTCGTCGTTAATCAGCTGATCTAGGGCCTGCTGCTTCAATTCTTGTTCGCTGTAGGAACCTTGGCTGAGGAGAGGGGCATATTGTTGCTCGTACAGGCGGAGCAAATCCCGTTCGAAAAATTCGCGTTTACCAACGGTAGCGATAGGCTTTTCCTTGCCGGTATCAAAATAGTTTCCGATGCCCCATAGAGCAAAAGGAACGGTGATCAAAATCAGAATGGTCCAAGCCAAAATTCCTTGGGCGCGGTCTCGAATCGTTTGCAACATAACGAAGTTCCAAATGCCAATTTGGCAGGCAATGAAAAACCCCGCGGTGGCGGGGTTTTGATTATTGGCGGAGTGGACGGGACTCGAACCCGCGACCCCCGGCGTGACAGGCCGGTATTCTAACCGACTGAACTACCACTCCGTTTACTCTGGTGGGTGCTGCAGGGATTGAACCTGCGACCTTCGCCTTGTAAGGGCGATGCTCTCCCAGCTGAGCTAAGCACCCCCAAAATCTAAACAACTATTGTACTGCGTCCCTTAAAGTTTTGCCAGCTTTAAACGCTGGAATTTTTGCTGCTTTGATTTTCATAGGCTCACCGGTACGGGGATTGCGACCTTGCCGTTCCTGCCGTTCCTTAACAGTAAAAGTGCCAAAACCAATCAGTGTGACGGTCTTGCCTTCGCTCAAGCTCGCAGTTACGGTATCGATAAAGGCGTCAAGCGCTCTTGCTGCATCGGCCTTGGTCAGATTGGCCTTGTCAGCGATGGCATCGATCAATTCGGATTTGTTCATGTATTCCCCCCTTAAATTTGGTTTGGCAAAATAAAAATTAAAGATCGTTAAACGTCCAATTTGTACGCGCCGTCGGCTGTGCAAATTTGCGGCATTTATAACAGCCCCTAGAAACTACTGTCAAGCCGCACCAAGTCTGAATCTTCGCGGGTTTAGCAAATTTCTTGGTCAGTGGGCGGTAAGTGCTTGGCCTTCCATAGCCGGTATAGGCTTAGGAGAGGTTTCCAGCTTCGAGGCTAGCGGACGGGGTTGATATTCCAAGGCCAGCTCTAGGACCTGATCTATCCAGCGTACCGGGACGATTTCCAGATTTTGCTTAACGTTGGCTGGAATCTCCAGCAGATCTTTCTCGTTTTCATCGGGAATAATCACCGTGCGGATACTGCCCCGAAGAGCAGCCAGGAGTTTTTCCTTGAGGCCGCCGATGGGGAGCACCTCACCCCGCAGAGTGATTTCCCCAGTCATGGCTACGTCACAGCGTACCGGAATCCCAGTCAAGGCCGAGACCAAGGCGGTACACATGCCAATACCGGCGCTTGGCCCATCCTTGGGGGTTGCGCCCTCGGGAACATGGATGTGCATGTCTTTAGTGTGGTAGAAATCCGGATCGATTCCCAATACCTCGGCGCGACTGCGTACTACCGTCAGCGCTGCCTGGATGGATTCCTGCATGACTTCGCCCAGTTTTCCAGTATAAATCTGTTTCCCTTTACCAGGGACTGCCACCGCTTCAATGGTGAGCAGCTCGCCGCCCGCTTCAGTCCAGGCAAGCCCAGTGACCTGCCCGATCTGGTTGGTTTCTTCAGCACGGCCATAGCGGAAGCGGGGGACGCCTAGGTACTTTAACAGATTGCGTGAGGTAATTTGGCTGGATTTGGTCGCTGATTTGGTCTGCAACTGCTTGACCACTTTCCTACAGATGCTGGCAATTTCCCGCTCCAGGTTTCGTACCCCAGCCTCGCGCGTATAGCGCCGGATGATTTCCCGGATCGCGCCCTCGCTGAAGTGGATTTCGTTGGATTTTAGCCCGTTGTTTTTGATCTGCTTAGGGATCAGATAGCGTTTGGCGATGTTAATCTTTTCCTCTTCGGTGTAGCCTGGCAGCCGAATGACCTCCATGCGGTCGAGCAAAGCCGGGGGGATGTTTAAGGTGTTGGCGGTGGCGATGAACATCACGTCGGACAGGTCGAAGTCCACTTCCAGATAGTGATCGTTAAAGGCTTTGTTTTGCTCTGGGTCGAGTACCTCCAGCAGGGCTGAAGCGGGATCGCCCCGAAAATCCATTGCCATCTTGTCGATCTCATCCAGCATGAAGACCGGGTTACGGGATTTGACCTTGACCAAGTTTTGAATAACCTTGCCGGGCATCGAGCCGATGTAAGTGCGGCGGTGGCCGCGGATTTCCGCCTCGTCGCGGATTCCCCCCAAGGCCATGCGTACGTACTTGCGGTTGGTGGCCTTGGCGATGGATTGACCAAGTGAGGTTTTACCTACTCCCGGTGGCCCAACCAGGCACAGAATCGGACCGTTCGTTTTCCGTACTCTCTGCTGCACGGCCAAATACTCCAGGATGCGGTCTTTGATCCGCTCCAAGCCGTAATGGTCTGCATCCAGGATCTCCTGAGCCGCCTTCAAATCATGGCGGAGTTTGGTCTGTTTCTTCCAAGGCAGGCTGACCAGCCAGTCGAGGTAATTGCGTACCACCGTGGCCTCGGCTGACATGGGCGACATCATCTTCAGCTTGTTGAGCTCAGCCTGGGCTTTTTCTCTGGTTTCCTTGGGCATGCCGGCTTTGGCGATCTTTTGGGCCAGTTCTTCAATCTCGTTGGGTGCATCCTCCAATTCTCCCAATTCCTTTTGGATCGCTTTCATTTGTTCATTGAGATAGTATTCTCTTTGATTTTTCTCCATCTGTTGCTTGACCCGCCCGCGGATGCGCTTTTCTAGCTCGAGAATGTCTACTTCTCCTTCCATCAGCAGGATCAGCTTTTCCAACCTGGCCGATACGTCCGTCATTTCCAGCACGGCTTGCTTTTCGTCCAGTTTGAGAGTCATGTGGGCGGCGATGGTATCGGCCAGGCGGCCAGGATCATCGATACCGCTCAAGGAATTTAGGACTTCCGGCGGAATACGCTTGTTGAGCTTGACGTATTGATCAAAGGTGTTTATCGCGGTACGCATCAAAACATCCAGCTCTTGGTCGCTGCAACTACACTGGTCGTGCAGAGGGGCGGCACGGGCGACAAAGCTACCGTTGACTTCCTTCAGGTCTTCGATCCTATTGCGTTGGTTGCCTTCCACTAAAACTTTGACTGTTCCGTCGGGAAGTTTCAGCAGCTGAAGAATAGTGGCTAAGGTACCGATGCGATAAATGTCGTTGAAGCCGGGATCGTCCTGTTCGGCATCTTTCTGAGCGACCAGGAGAATCTGTTTGTTGTCGCGCATTGCCGCATCCAGCGCCTCAATAGACTTCTTGCGACCTACGAACAAAGGGATGACCATGTGCGGATAGACCACAACGTCGCGTAACGGCAATACGGGGACAAATTTTTCTAAGACCATAGATTTACGTCCTGCAATGAATAAGAAATCGGCGACTTTTTAAAATATGGGCAAGTTATCGCCGAAATCAAGCTTTTTGGGAAAAGCTTGGCCGAATTTTGAGCCTTAGTCAGCCAACACTCTTTGTTTGTCGCTGTTCTCGTAGATCAAGTAGGGTTTCGCTTCACCCGTGATGACGCTCTCGTCGATCACCACTTTGGTGATGTTGGTGGTGGATGGAAGTTCATACATGACGTCGAGCAGGACATGCTCGAGGATAGTCCTCAGTCCCCGAGCACCGGTTTTGCGCTCCATAGCCTTTTTTGCGATCATGCGCAAGGCATCTTCGCGGATTTCTAATTCGCAGCCTTCCATTTCAAATAATCGCTTGTATTGTTTGACTAGGGCATTTTTGGGTTCAGTCAGAATCCGAATGAGTGCCTGCTCGTCCAATTCCTCAAGGGTGGCCACTACCGGCAGCCGGCCGACGAACTCCGGAATTAAGCCGTAGCGAATCAGATCTTCGGCTTCCACTTCAGCGAGAATTTCACCCATATTGCGGGAATCCTCTTTGCTCTTTACTTCAGCCGAGAAACCAATGCCCCCTTTTTCCGAACGCTGGCGGATGATTTTCTCTAACCCTGCAAACGCTCCACCGCAAATGAACAGGATATTGGCGGTATTTACCTGGAGAAACTCTTGTTGGGGATGCTTGCGCCCACCCTGGGGCGGCACTGAGGCGATAGTGCCTTCAATCAGCTTCAACAGAGCCTGTTGCACTCCTTCGCCGGATACGTCCCGAGTGATGGAAGGATTGTCCGATTTACGGGAAATCTTGTCGATTTCATCGATGTAGACGATCCCCGACTCGGCCTTTTCCACATCGTAATCGCACTTTTGCAGCAGTTTCTGAATGATATTTTCGACATCCTCTCCTACATAACCGGCCTCGGTCAGAGTGGTGGCGTCGGCGATGGTGAAAGGTACGTCGAGCAAGCGAGCAAGGGTTTCTGCCAGAAGGGTTTTGCCGGAGCCGGTCGGACCGATGAGCAGGATATTGCTTTTGGCCAGTTCGACGTCGTTTTTTTTATGCTGCGAGCGGATCCGCTTATAATGATTGTATACGGCAACGGAGAGGATTTTCTTGGCTACTTCCTGGCCGATGACGTATTCGTCCAATACCTCCTTGATCTCCTTGGGTTTGGGCAGGCGGTCTTCGCTGCCAGCCTGGTTTTCTTGGAGCTCCTCGCGGATGATGTCGTTGCAGAGGTCTACGCATTCGTCGCAGATGAACACCGACGGACCGGCTATCAGCTTTCTGACCTCATGTTGACTCTTACCGCAAAAAGAGCAGTACAGCAACTTCCCCTCTCTATCCTTACCGCGCCTGTCGCTCATAAGTTACCTCGACCATTAAAGCTTAAAGTATTCGTTATCTAGCCGGGGGCCTACACTATCAGCATAAACCCTAGAATCGGAAATTGCCAGGTTCCACGGAGTCTAGCTTCCCGATTGCAGCTTGACTCGAGTCGTAAGCACTTTATCTATGAGGCCGTATTCCAAGGCTTCGGTGCTGCTCATGAAGAAATCCCGGTCAGTATCCTGTTGGATTTTTTCTAGCGGCTGGCCGGTATGTTTGGCCAGAATCCGGTTGAGTCGATCGCGGGTTTGCAAGATTTCCCGGGCGTGGATATCGATATCGCTCGCTTGACCCTGGAATCCTCCAAGGGGTTGGTGAATCATTACCCGCGAGTGAGGCAGAGAATACCGTTTCCCAGGTGCGCCGCCGGCTAAAAGCAGGGCTCCCATGCTAGCAGCCTGGCCGATACACATGGTGCTCACGTCGGGTTTGATGAATTGCATGGTATCATAGATAGCCAAGCCGGCGGTCACGACTCCACCTGGTGAATTGATGTAGAGGTGGATGTCCTTGTCCGGGTTTTCTGACTCCAGAAACAGCAATTGGGCGACGATCAGATTGGCCATGTGATCTTCTACCGGCCCCACCAGGAAGATGACCCGTTCTTTGAGCAGGCGCGAATAAATGTCAAAAGCGCGCTCTCCACGCGGGGTCTGTTCGACGACGATGGGGACTAGCTGATTGTAGATACCAAGTGGGTTATTCATATGCGCGGCGCTGTTGTTTCTTCAGCAGTTCGTTGAAAGAAACGGGCTCTTCGGTAACTTTGGCCTGGGTTAAAACCCATTCGGCCACCTGCTCTTCTAATACCAAGTTTTCGATCTGGGCCAACTGCTCTGGATGGGTGTAATACCAGTTCACGGCTTGCTCTGCGTCTTCATAGTTTTCGGCCAGTTCTTCGACCGCTTGGCGGACCCGCTCAGGATCCGGCTTAAGCTGGTTGGCCTTGATGATTTCTGCCAAGATTAGACCCAAAGTGACCCGTTTCTTGGCATTTTCTTTGATACCATCTACGGGCAATTGGTTCAACAGGGCCGGGTTTTGTTTCAATGCCCTAGCCACAGGTGCTAGCAGGCGGTGCATTTCTTGTTTGACCAAAGCCTCGGGTACCGGGATCAAATAGCGCCGATAGAGGGCATCGAGCACTCTGCTCTTGATTTCCTCTCTGAGCGCGCTGCGTAGCTGGCGTTCCATATTGGCTTTGACCTCGCGGCGGAACTCTTCCACGTCCCCGCTCTCTATTCCGTATTCCTTGACGAACTCCGGGCCGATTTCAGGCAGGTAGCCTTCCTCGATCTTTTCCACCTTCACTTCAAACCGCGCGGTTTTTCCAGCAAGGTTTTCGGCGTGGTAGTCTTGCGGGAAAGTCAGCTCGAATTCCACGTGGTCCCCAGGTTTGCTGCCTAACAAGTTGTCTTCGAAGCCGGGGATCATTTTGCTAGCACCCAATTCGACCTGAAGATGTTCCACCTTGTTTTCAGTAATAGGCTGGTCCCCCTGAAAGGCTGCAAAAGTGAGAGTGAGTCGATCGCCGATCCGCGCGGGCCGATCTACTTCGTGCCAGGTTTTCTTCTGTTCTCGCAGGCGCTCGACCATGCTTTCCAGATCGGCTTCGGTGATTTCACAGACGGGTTTGGCAATTTCCAGAGTATCTAAGGGGACGATCTCGATCTCCGGATAGACCTCAAATTGTGCCTCGAAGGCCAAGCCTTTGCCTTCCGCCGTCTCCTTCTGGATGATTTTAGGTTCGCCTGCTGGGCGCAAGGCGTGTTCTTTGATGGCTTCGGTGAAACTTGAGCCGATCAGGTCATAGATGACTTCTTCGCGAACCTGCTTGCCAAAACGCTGACGAATAATGCGAGCAGGTACCTTGCCTGGCCGGAAACCAGCCACCTTCACTCGCTGAGCCAGGGACTCCAGGCGAGCGGCAACCTCTGACTGGATTTTTTCCTCGGGCACTTGGACGGTGATTTTGCGGCCGATGTCAGAGGTAGTTTCGACGGAAATCTGCATAAATTATTACCTCGCAAAGTGCTGACTTGATAAGTATCAACGATTACGATTAGATCGTCTGGATTGTTGTCGGGTCAAATTGAACTGATAGGTGAATTCAAGAATTGGTGCGAATGGAGAGACTCGAACTCTCACGGGTTACCCCACTGGAACCTAAATCCAGCGCGTCTACCAATTCCGCCACATTCGCAAAAGCATCTTGTGTTCAAGGCCGTGGGAATTTATTGGGGTTAGAGGTCAATGGTCGGAAGCGCTTCTGGCAGGCTGCTAGCTTAGCTAATTTGGCGTAACAGTCAAGTTCTGTGATGGTTTTCTAAACATGTGACGAATGCTTGAAACCGAAGGCATTGTTAAATATCGACTTGAGTTTATCTCAGATGTTCCTCCTTACTGGGAAGGTTATCCTATTTTGGAGTCCTGGCGTCGGATTTTGTTTCATTTG
>JBKBMR010000013.1:0-4483 GCA_046295755.1 Methylohalobius sp. | reverse complement strand
ACGCCTGGCAAACGGAAAATTTGTGATTTCTGCGACTCAGACAGGAGGTAGAGAGCGGCTCGGACCAGAACATTACTGCCTTGTGGAAAGCGCCGATCCTGCCGCCAATTTGGTGGTTGCCAGGGGGCGTTATCCCCCGTCTTCGGAGGCACTGACCCATGCGGCGGTGTATCAGGCTTCACTTGGGGTGAGGGTAGTCATGCATGGGCATTGCCCAGAGATTTGGCATTGGGGTGAGCAGCTCGCGCTGGGGCAGACTCCAAAAGCCGCCGCCTATGGAACGCCGGCTATGGCCCAAGCGGTCATGGATCAAGTGAGAAATCAACCTGAGCCGGGCATCATAGTGATGCGAGGCCATCGCGATGGGGTTTTGGCGTATGCTAGCTCCCCTCAGCGAGCGGCGATTCTTATAATAGAGACTTTAGCGCGGGTGTGGTCTTTGAATCTGGGGGCGCAAGTCAAGATTTAAGCGATGAGGGAGGTTTAAGATGTGGAAAAGGTTGTCTGGTGTGATGGTGATTGGACTGCTGATGCTCAGTACTGGTAACGCATTGGAAGTAGTCACAAGCAACACGCTGTCTATGGAGGCTGCACTGCAAGCGACTAGGGCGGCAGTCGCCGACTGCCAGGGCAAAGGCTATGCGGTCAGCGCCGCTGTAGTCGATATCGGCGGTCATCTGCTAGCGCTGTTGCGCAACCATAAGGCTGGCCCGCATACCGTAGACAGCAGTTACCGCAAGGCTTACACCGCGTTGAGCCTGCGTAAGTCGACCCATGAGTTGGCAAAAATGATCGCCAAGGACCCAGAGATTCAGGCATTGCAAGAGGTAAACGATAGGATCTTGATCCTTGGAGGGGGGGTGCCGATTCAGATCGATGGCCAAGTCGTTGGAGGCATTGGTGTTGGCGGTGCCCCGGGAGCGATGTTGGATGTGGCGTGTGCTCAGGCTGGCATCAAAGCCATCGGCGGCCAAGAATAAAAAAGCAGGGTGTAAAACCCTGCTGTCAAAGAGGAGGAAATTGCACTACTGTCATGCACTTGCGGTTCGGAATCATCGCCGAACCTAAGCTTTAGGATAGCAATGCCTTGAGCGGATTAAAATGCGACAAATTGTCGCATCTTGGCAAGAAAGGTTGCAGGGAGTTGGATACTCCCTGCAAAGAGGAGGAAATCGAGGTAATTGACATTACCGTACCATTAACGATAGCAAACATATATTGAAGTTTGGAATGTGACAAATTGTCGCACCCTGAAGGTAATACCTCCTAACTGATGCTACGCACCTCCATTGATTCTGCCGATGCCGCACGTGCCAATCTGAATTGGCTGTTTGTCCTGCGGAATCTATTGATCACAGCGGCAGCTTTGATCGTCGTGATCGCGGTTTATGACCTTGGTGTTCCTCTTCCCACCAATCCTTTGTGGGGAATCATCGCAGCGATGTTGGCCGTGAACTGCTTGACTTGGTTCAGGCTTCAGGATCCGCGTCCGGTGGCCGAGTTGGAGTTATTCTTCCACCTATGCCTGGATGCCTTGAGCATCATCGGGCTTTTGTATTTTGCCGGGGGAGCCACTAACCCCATGGCGTGGTTTTTGTTGTTGCCCTTGATCATCACGGCGACCGTCCTGCCCCAGCGTTATACCTGGTATATGATGCTGCTCGCCTGTGGTGCTTATACCCTGTTGATTTCGTATTACCACCCTTTGCCACCCCTCCCTGTCGCCAAAGTGATCAGAACCGACCGATTACCATCGGATATAGTTGAGCAGCGCCGTGGGTTCGAATTACGCGCCTTTGGGACTTGGGCAGGATTCGTCTTCAGTGCAGGTCTTGTGGCCTATTTCGTAGTCGAGATGGCCAGTACCCTGAGGGAACGCGAGCGCAAACTGTCGGAGGTACGGGAACAAACCCTGCGCGATGAGCACGTGGTGACGTTGGGGACGCTCGCTGCTGGAGCAGCGCACGAGATGGGTACTCCTTTGGGAACTATGACCATCCTGATCCAGGAACTGCTTGAGGATTATCCCGGGCGCGAACATGAAAGATTGCGCCAACGCCTGTTGATTTTCAAAGATCAGATCGAACGCTGTAAGAATGCCTTAGCAGTGATGTCGGCATCTGCAGGGCAGGTGCGCGCTGAATCGGGCCACCCAGAGGGTGTGCATCGTTACCTGGAAAAACTAGTCCAGCAATGGCGACAGCAGCGGCCGGGAAGCAGGTTAAAGTTCCAAGTCGGGGAAGCGGATGCTGAGGCCAAAATTATCGCTGAGCGCACCTTAAGCCACGCTTTGATTAACATTCTCAATAATGCCGCGGATGTATCGCCTGAGGTAGTGGAGCTTAAGGCGCGCTGGAATCGGCACCGGCTCGAACTGCTGATTATCGATCGAGGTCCTGGAATCAGCCCGGCATTGACCCGCGAATTGGGAAGGCATCCGGTAGTGTCCAGCAAGCAGGGGCTGGGAGTTGGTTTATTCCTCTCTTATGCCACGGTCGAGCGTATGGGAGGGGCGATCGAAATGGAAGCTCTCCCCGAAGGTGGGACCATGACCCGGATTACTTTGCCTTTGCTGTCTCAGCAAGCCATTGAGGAAGGTTATGAGTGATCGGCCAAGACTGCTCCTGGTAGACGACGATGCAATCTTTTGTGAGGTATTACAAAGGGCATTAGAGAAGCGTGGCTTTGAGGTCTGTGTGGCTCAGACCCTAGAGGATGGCTTGGCGCACGCAGCTCGGATGATCCCTGAGTACGCCGTCATCGATCTGCGCATCGGTCACGACTCAGGTCTAGCCATGATCAAAAGACTGAAAGAACTCGACGCCAATACCCGCATTGTGATTTTGACCGGTTATGCCAGCATTGCCACGGCTGTGGAAGCCATCAAGTTGGGTGCCGTCCACTATTTGACCAAACCTGCCGATGCTGACGAAATCGTCGCCGCGCTTCACAAGAAGGAGGGAGACCCGCGCGTGGAAGTCAAAGATAAACCTTTGTCCGCCCGCAGGATGGAATGGGAATACTTGCAAAAGGTTCTGATGGAACACAACGGCAATATTTCCGCAGCTGCTCGAACTCTAGGGATGCACCGCAGGACTTTGCAGCGTAAACTAGACAAACGCCCGGTCAAGGAATGAGCCTTGACCGGGTGGAACTGCTTAAGAAAAGTAAGTCATAAGAACGAGAGGTGTTACAAATGGCGGAGACAGCTTCACACAAAGTCGTCATCGTCGGTGGGGGAACAGCCGGCATAGCCGTAGCTTCCCATTTGCGAAAGCTTGAAGAATCCGGCTCTTTGGACGTGGCGATCATAGAACCTAAGGATGTGCATTATTATCAACCTGGCTGGACTCTAGTCGGCGGCGGGGAGATGAAACCCAAAGCCACCTGGCGGCCGATGAAAGATGTAATCCCCCAAGGGGTGACTTGGATTCAGGACGCTGTGGCGAGCTTCGATCCTGACGGCAATTCGCTCACGACCAGCTCTGGCAAACAGGTCAATTACGAATATCTGGTGGTGGCCGCGGGCATTGAGATCGCCTGGGATCAAATCCCCGGTCTCCAGGAAGCCCTGCAGCGCAACCTGGCGGTTTCCATCTACGATTATGACTTGGCCCCCAAGGTTTGGGAGGCGATCAAGGGGTTTTCTGGGGGAACGGCGATTTTCACCCAACCTAAACCGCCATTCAAATGTCCTGGGGCGGCCCAAAAGATCGCCTACCTGGCCGACGACGCCTGGCGCAAGCGCAATGTGCGCGGCAAAACCAAGCTGATGTTTTTCTCAGCGGCCCCGGTAATCTTTCCGGTCAAGCGGTATGCCAAAACCCTAAACGAGGTCTTAAAGCGCAAGGCGATCGAGACCCATTTCCAGCATCACCTGGTCGCCATCGACGTCGACAAGAAAGAGGCCACCTTCGAGCACATCCCTACTGGCGACCTAAAGACGTATGCCTTCGATTTTCTTCACGTGACCCCGCCGATGTGCCCTCCGGCTTTTTTAAAGGCAAGTCCTTTGGCCGACGAGGCCGGATGGATGAACGTGGACAAGTACACCCTGCGCCATCCCAACTATAAAAACGTCTATGGCCTAGGCGATTGTACCAATACCCCCAACTCCAAGACCGCTGCGGCCTGCCGTGCCCAGACTTACGTCGCGGTCAGCAACCTCTTGACCGATCTTGCCGGCGGGCAGGGGATTGCGGCTTACGACGGCTATGCCTCCTGTCCTCTCATTACCGGCTACGGCAAATTGGTCCTGGCGGAATTCGACTATAACCTGCAGCCCAAAGAAACCTTCCCCATCGATCAGAGCAAAGAACGCCGGAGCATGTATTATTTCAAGAAGTATTTCCTTCCCTGGTATTACTGGAACGTGCTCCTGAAAGGGGGCGATGCCACCATCTGGCCGGCATGATCGGCTTTTGTAGCGGGGGAGAGAGGGGGTTTCCGTGGGGGGTGGAGGACAGCCGCACAGCGGGCTCGT
>JBKBMR010000012.1:0-28261 GCA_046295755.1 Methylohalobius sp. | reverse complement strand
CCCACCAGACAAACCGCCACGGCACCCCTTGGGGGGACGGGCACTTGGGCGATCTTCCGCCGCTTTACGTGGATGCCGATGGCCAAGCCCAGCTTCCGGTTCTAGCGCCGCGCTTGAAGCTTGCTGATCTCAAAGGCCGCGCGCTGATCGTCCACGCCGGCGGGGACAACTACTCGGATCATCCAGAACCCTTAGGCGGAGGAGGGGCTAGGATCGCGTGTGGGACAACCCCTTAAGGGTAACACCCGACTGTTTCCAGCCCAGTAGTTTCCGGTAGGCCAAATATAAGGTTCATATTTTGCACCGCCTGGCCGGCTGCCCCTTTGACCAGGTTGTCGATCACTGCCAGCACCACCACCGTGTCTCCGTCTCCTGGACGGTGTACGGCGATTTGGCAGCGGTTAGCGCCGCGCACGTGGGAGGTCGCCGGATGCGAACCTGGGGGAAGGACATCGACGAAAGCCTCGTCAGCGTAGTAAGACAGGTACAACTCCTGAAGGTCCAGCTCCTTTTTTAAGCGGCTGTAAAGGGTTGCATGAATGCCGCGGATCATTGGCGCCAGGTGGGGAACAAAGGTCAAGCCGACCGCTGTGCCCGCCAGCGCCTCGAGCTGTTGGCAGATTTCCGGATGATGGCGGTGGCCGGAAACCGCATAGGCCTTAAGGCTCTCCCCGGCCTCGGCCATCAGCAGGGAAACTTCAGCTTTGCGCCCGGCGCCGGAAACCCCGGATTTGCAGTCTGCAATCAGATTCTTAGGATCTACCGCCCTGCTCGCCAGAAGCGGCCAAAAGCCCAGCTGCACCGCAGTGGGATAGCAGCCTGGACAGGCGATCAGGCGCGCGGCTTTGATCTTTTCCCGGTAAATCTCAGGCAAGCCGTAGACCGCCTGCGACAAAAGCTCAGGACAGGCGTGCGGCTGGCCGTACCAGTGCTCCCAGAGCTTAGGGTCGCGCAAGCGGAAATCGGCTGACAAATCGATCACTACCCGCCCGCGCGCAAGCAAGGTTTGCGCATACTGCATCGCCACCCCGCTGGGGGTAGCGAAAAAGACGACATCGCACTCAGCCAGGGCCTCTGCTTCTGGCGGCTGAAAGCATAGCTCTACGATCCCCCGCAGGCTAGGATAAAGCTCGGCCACATTCTTGCCGGCATCGCTGCGGGAAGTCGCCAATACTAACTCTACTTCAGGATGGCGCGCCAACAATCGTAAAAGTTCTACCCCCGCATAGCCGCTGCCGCCGACGATCGCCGCTGTAATCATTTACGTCCCCTGCGAAAATAGTGACATGGGTATTCCGTAACGCGCAGTATACCAAGCCAGCTTTTGTTATACTCGTGCCCGATGTATGTCTTAGGCATCGAGACTTCCTGCGACGAGACGGGCGTCGCCGTCTACCACCCCGACAAGGGCCTGTTGGCCCATCGGCTGTACAGCCAGGTCAAGCTTCATGCCCCCTACGGTGGCGTCGTGCCGGAATTGGCGTCGCGCGATCACGTCCGCAAGCTTACCCCTCTGATCCGCCAAACCTTGGCCGATGCCGGGCTGGCTGTCGGCAAAATCGATGGAGTAGCCTATACCGCAGGTCCTGGGCTGATCGGCGCCCTGCTCGTGGGCGCTTCTATCGGTCACAGCCTCGCCTTCGCCTTGGGAGTGCCAGCCGTGGCGGTCCATCACTTGGAAGGCCACCTGCTGGCCCCGTTGCTGGACAGTCCCGATCTTGCCCCGCCATTCCTGGCTTTGCTCGTCTCTGGAGGACATACGCAACTGATCCGGGTCGAAGCTTTGGGGGTCTACCAGGTACTTGGGGAATCCATCGACGATGCGGTGGGAGAAGCGTTCGACAAAGTCGCCAAGATGCTGGGGCTCGGGTATCCCGGAGGTCCTGCTTTGGAGCGTCTGGCGGCTGAAGGACGACCCGGACGCTTTCGTTTTCCCCGCCCCATGATCGACCGGCCGGGGCTGGATTTCAGCTTCAGCGGCCTTAAGACCCAAGTAATGCATACCCGCGCCCAGACGCTGGGGGGGAACCCGCAGGACTTGGCCGACATTGCCCACGCCTTCCAGGAAGCGGTGACCGAAACGTTGGCGATCAAATGCAGGCGGGCGCTGCGTCATACCGGCCTCAAACAGCTGGTGGCCGCCGGCGGAGTGTGCGCCAACCTCACCTTGAGAAAGCGCTTGCAGCAGGTGGCAGACCAAGAAGAAGCCAGGTTGTTTCTGCCGCGGCTGGAATTCTGCACCGACAATGGGGCGATGATCGCTTTCGCCGGTTGCCTGCGCCTGCTTGCGGGACAGCGCGAGGGGGCTGAAATCAAAGCCAAGGCGCGCTGGCCGCTGGAGGAACTTGAACCGATCACCCTCTGATTCTATCTTCCTCCCCGTGAAGCAGCCGGCGGATGTTGTCGCGGTGGCGCAAGATCAACCAGCCGGCCATGACCGCGACCATAGCGGTGATCCAAGGGGTGCGCACGATCCAGTACGCATATAAAGGAGAAAGCACCGCTGCGGTCAGCGCCGCCAGCGAAGAAATTTTGGAAAGCTTAGCCACTACCAACCAGGTCCCTGCCAACAACAAGCCCAACCCCCAGTGGATTCCAGTCAGGACTCCCAGGGCGGTGGCCACCCCTTTCCCTCCCTGAAAACCAAAGAATACCGGATAAAGATGCCCAAAAAACGCCGCAAGACCTGCAGCGGCGGCGATGGCCGGATCGGCTTCGAACCAGCGCGCCAAGGCCACTGGGAGGAAGCCTTTGAGCACATCGCCGAGCAGGGTCACGAAAGCTGCCTGCTTGCTTCCGATCCTGAGCACATTGGTAGCGCCGGGGTTATAGGAGCCGGTAGTGCGGGGATCGGGCAGGCCCCACAATTTGCACACGATCACCGCGCTGGAGACCGAACCCAATAGATACCCTACAGGTACCCACAACCAAGACCACACCTTGCCTTACCCCCTATCTCTGTGTCACTCTGTTGCCGTAAACCTTGTGCCAACCAAAGGCTAAGCACGATGGACATTATATTTCTGCGCGGCCTCGAGATCGAGACGACCATTGGTATCTATGAATGGGAGCGGGAAATCAAGCAAACTGTGATCCTAGACTTGGAGATGGCCACGGATATTCGCCGGGCGGCAGCTACTGACGACATCCAATATACGGTCGATTACAAAGCCGTCGCCAAGCGGCTGATCGCTTTCGTCGAAGAGAGCGATTTTTATCTGGTAGAAACTTTGGCCGAACGCATCGCCCAGATCATTCTCAGTGAATTTCCCGTCCCCTGGGTCCGCTTAAGCCTTAACAAAAAAGGCGCTATCCGCGGCGCCAGCGACGTTGGGGTGATCATCGAGCGCGGCGAGCTTCCCCGTGGTTAAAGCCTTCGTCAGCATCGGCAGCAACTTAGAGCGCGAACGCCACATCCGAGAAGCTTTGACCGAATTGGAAGAAAGCTTCGGCAAGCTGTCTGTTTCCAGCCTCTACGAAAGCGAAGCCGAGGGCTTTGAAGGGCCGCCGTTCTACAATCTGGTGGTGGGATTTGACACCGACCTGGAGCTGGCAAAGGTCCTGGAAAAACTGAAGGAAATCGAAAGCCGGCACGGCCGCGGCCCGGAAAGCCGCAAATTCGCCTCCCGCACCCTGGACCTGGACCTGATCCTGTACGGCGATCTGGTGCTCGAGGATCCAAAGTCCGGACGCAGGCTTTTGCCCCGCGAGGACATCCTGCGCTATGCTTTCGTGCTGGAGCCTTTGGCCGAGATCGCCCCGAACTTGCGCCACCCCGTCTCCAGAGAGACTTACCGCACGCTCTGGCAAGCCTTCGATCGCCGCCGGGTCAGGCAGAAGCGCCTTCCTTTGAGCGTCATAGGCTGCGACCGCCGTCCACCACCAAAACCTGGCCAGTGACGTAGGGGGCATCACAAATCAGATACTTCACCGCCTTGGCGACGTCTTCCACTTGTCCCAGGCGGCGCAGAGGGATGGAATCCAAAAGCGCTTTCTTTTCCGCCTCGCTCATCGGGGTCTTTGGCCACAGGATCGCCCCGGGGGCTACTCCGTTGACTCGGATTTCCGGCGCCATCTCTTTGGCGAGCGCCTGAGTCAAAGCCACCAGCCCCGCCTTGGACACGCTGTAGATCGGGTAACCCAATCTGGATCGGTAAGCGTAAACGTCGACCAGGTTCACGATCGAACCTTCCTGGCGCTTAAGCTGCGGGAAAGCCGCGCGGGATAAAAAGAAAGGTGCCTTCAGGTTGATATTGAATAGCTCCTCCCAATGCTCTTCGGTGACCTCCTCCAACGGCGTGGAGTAAAAAAGCGATGCGTTGTTGACTAACGCATCCAGCCTCCCCCACACGGCTGCGGCTTCTTCTACCAGCTTCACTGCCGCTGCCACCTTTCGCAAATCCGCTGCGAGCAGGCAAACCGAATGCGGCCGCCGCGCCTCCAGCCGAGCTTTGAGCGCCTCCGCCTCGAGCCTGGAACTCAAGTAATGCAAAACCAGGTTAAACCCCTCGCCGTGCAGGGTCTCGGCGATGGCCGCCCCGATGCGGGTTGCTCCCCCGGTCACCAGGGCGACTTTAGCGACCATAAAATCTTCAGGCTGATCACTACCAAACTCAAGGCGAACCAGCGTTTTAAGACTTCGGCTGACAAGTAGTGGGCGAGTCTGGCACCCAAGGGAGCGGTCACAATACTGGCAGCGATCACGCCAAAGAAAGCAGGCAGATACACATAGCCGATGCTGCCAGGCGGCAGGTTCGGCGCGTCCCGGCCCAGAACCGCGTAGCTGAAGGTCCCCGCCAATGCGATCGGAAGCCCTAAAGCGCTGGAAACCGCCACCGCCACCCGCATGGGAAGGGAGCACCAAACCAGAAACGGCACCGTCAGCGTACCGCCTCCAATCCCCAGCATAGCCGAAAGGATTCCGATGATTCCGCCCGCCAAGGCCTGCCCTGAAGGTTTAGGTCGAAGCCGGCCAGGGCGCGGCTGAAAGCTTAACAGCTGCCCGGCAACCACAAGCAGATACCCCGCAAACAACGCCTTTAGCCAACTCCCCGGCAGGCGTTCGGCCAGCCAGGCGCCAAACACCGAACCCAAGACGACTCCGGGCAGCAAGCCGAAGGTCGTGCGCCAATCCAACGAGCCCAGCCGCCAGTGCGCCCAGGCAGAAGCCAGCGCAGTCACAGTGATGCTCGCCAGCGAGGTGGCCACGGCAGAGATGGAAACGAACTGGGGTGGAAAACTCTGCTGTGCATAAAGCAACCACAGGGCCGGCACCAGCACCACCCCGCCTCCTAACCCGAACAGCCCAGCCACCAGGCCCGCCACTGCCCCGGCAGCCCCATACAAAGGCAGCTGTAAGACCTCGGTCACTTACCAATTCCCGATATCGGCGCCTTCCCCTTCGCCCCCCTCGGCGTTGTCGGCGCCTAAGGAATACAGGTCATAATCCAGCCCTCCTCGGCGCGGGGGAATCTCGTAGTGGAACGGAAATCCCCAAGCGTCGGTGGGCAGATTTTTCTTGCGCAAATACGGGCCGTTCCAGTTGGGAAGGCCATCCGGAGCGACGAGCAACGCCTGAAGACCCTCTTCCTGGGTAGGATAGCGGCCGTTGTCGAGGCGGAAATTGTCGAGCGCGGTGGCCAGCATCTCGATCTGCGACTTGGTGGTCTTGACCTGGCCTTGCCCTAAGGCGTTCATCAGCCTAGGACCCACCAAAGCCGCCAGCATACCGAGGATAGCCAGCACGATCAACAATTCGATCAGGGTAAAACCTAAAGTGCGTTTTTGCATCGGCAAACTTCTCCTAACTTTAAACTTGCAACCACAGGACAGAGTTAAGGTTCACGCGCAAAGGGGCGGGAAAACAACAGCCCCAACTCATACAATAGCCACATCGGCACCGCAAGCAGCGTCTGGGAGACCACGTCGGGAGGAGTCAAGATCATCCCGATCACGAACGCCGCCACGATCACATACGGACGCTTGTCGGCCAGCGCCGAGCGGGTGGTGATCCCGCTCCAAATCAGCAAGATCGTGGCGATTGGGACCTCGAATGCCACCCCGAAGGCGAAAAACAGCGTCAGGATAAAATCTAAATAGCGGCTGATGTCGGTCATCACCGTCACGCCTTGCGGGGCAGTAGCAGTCATGAACTTAAAAATTAACGGCAGCACTAAAAAATAGGCAAACGCAGCTCCCAGGTAAAACAAAGCGGTGCCGGCCGCTAAAAAGGGCAAAAGCAAGCGCTTTTCGTGACGATACAAGCCTGGGGCGATAAAAGCCCACACCTGATACAGGCTAAAAGGCATGCTGGCAAAGATGGCGATCACCAGAGCCAGCTTAAATGGCGTCAGGAAAGGAGAGGCCACGTCGATGGCGATCATGTGGCTTCCTTTGGGAAGTTGCTCGAGCAAGGGGCCGGCAAGATAAGCATAAAGCCGGTCGGCGAACGGGGCCAGCCCTACAAATGTCAAAAGCACTACCGCGACGATCTTGAGCAGACGGCTGCGCAGCTCGATCAGGTGGGCGATAAAAGGCTGCTCTTGACCTTCCGGATCAAGATCGGGTTCATGTGGAATCGTCATCGGCAGCGGCGGTCTTAAGTTTAAGTGGATCTTTCTCTGCAATCGTTGGCGCCGGAGTCACAGGCTGGCGCAACTCCTTTTCTAAAGCCTTCAGCTCCTTGAAGGACGTTCCTTGCTCCAGGGAGGCTTTGATTTCGTCCAAAGCCAGCTCGCGTTCGATCTCAGCCTTCGCCGTGGCCACCACGCTGCGCGCCCGGCGCAGCAGGCGAACCGTCATGCGCACCGCGCCAGGCAATCGCTCTGGCCCCAGCACCAACAGGGAAACCACCCCGACCAAAACTAGTTCCCAGAAACCGACGTCAAACACTTATCAAGGTTCCAGCGGTTTGCGCTGCGGGTGCTCAGGCTTGGCTTCGTCAAACTGGCGCCCGGTCTCTTTCGTTTCTGCAATCCGATCTGGACCATGCGCCGGCTTTGCCTCGCTTTCGCCTTCGTGCAAAGAGTCTCTAAACCCTTTAATCGCCGCGCCCAAATCCGCACCGATATGGCGCAGCTTGCGGGTGCCGAACAGCAAAAGGACAATCACCATGATTAACAACAACTCCCAAATCCCGATGCCCATCTTATACCTCTGCCTGTTTGGTTTGACGCGCCGCTTTCTCTTCAAAGCCAGAGCGGCCAAAGCGCGCCTTAAGCTCGGCCAATACTTGTTCTAATTCCAACCCCTGGTAAGTCAACAGAACTAAAGTATGAAACCAAAGGTCGGCAGTTTCGTGAATTAAATTTTTGTTATCGCCGTTTTTGGCCGCAATTACAGTTTCAGTGGCCTCCTCACCGACCTTTTTTAAAATCGCATCCAACCCTTTGGCATATAAGGAAGCCACATACGAGGCTTTCGGATCGGCCGCCTTGCGCGCCTTGAGCACTTGAACAAGTTCTGCAAGTACCGCTTCGTCAAGCCCCATAGATGGCCTCTGGATCTTTTACCACCGGCTCGACGATTTGCCATTTGTCCCCTTCCAGACGGTGGTAAAAGCACAGGCGGCGACCCGTATGGCAAGCGATGCCACCCTCCTGGATCACTTTCAGCAATATCGCATCGCCGTCGCAGTCAAGGCGGATCTCGCGCACGATCTGCCGATGGCCGGAAACCTCCCCTTTGCGCCAAAGTTTCCGGCGCGATCTAGACCAGTAGACGGCGACGCCCTCCTTGGCGGTCAACGCCAGTGCCTCGCGGTTCATCCACGCCAGCGTCAACACCTCACCTGTGCCCTCTTCTTGGGCAACGGCAGGTACTAGCCCTTCTTCGTTCCAGCGCACCTGGTTCAACCAAGCATTCATAACCGCACCTCAATCCCGCAACTGGCGAGATACTCTTTCGCCTCCCGGATCGAGTACTCACCGAAGTGGAAGATACTGGCTGCCAGCACGGCGTCTGCCCAACCCTCTAGGATTCCCTCCGCCAGGTGGCACAACGTCCCTACTCCTCCGGAGGCGATCACCGGGATGCCGATCCGCTCGCTCACCGCTCGGGTCAAGGCCAGGTCGAATCCCTCTTTGGTGCCGTCGCGATCCATGCTGGTAAGCAGAATCTCCCCCGCACCTAAGGCTTCCATCCTGGCCGCCCAATCCACCGCGTCGATGCCGGTCGGTTTCCGGCCGCCGTGGGTGAAGATTTCCCAATGATCTCCAACCTGCTTGGCGTCAATCGCCACTACAATGCACTGGGAGCCAAACCGGTTCGCCGCCTGGCGAACGAACTCAGGATTGAATACCGCTGCCGTATTGATCGCCACCTTGTCAGCGCCGGCATTGAGCAACCGGCGGATGTCCTCCAGGCTTCGAATCCCACCCCCCACCGTCAAAGGAATAAACACACAGCCGGCCACCTTCTCTACTACCTGGACCATCGTCCCACGGCCTTCGTGGCTTGCGGTGATATCCAAAAACGCCAGTTCGTCCGCGCCTTCTTGGTCATAGCGGCGAGCGATCTCTACCGGGTCTCCTGCATCGCGGATGTCGACGAATCGAACCCCTTTAACCACTCGCCCTCGATCTACGTCGAGGCAGGGGATGATGCGCTTGGCTAATCCCATCAGTATTGCTCTGCGAGTTTAAGACCTTGAGCGAAATCCAATGTTCCCTCATAAAGGGCGCGCCCGGTGATGGCACCGATCACACCCTTGTCGGCGATTTCCCCCAAGGCACGGATGTCGTCGAGATCGCGGATGCCACCGGAAGCGATGACCGGGATGTGGATCGCCTCGGCCAGGCGCGCAGTCGCCTCCACGTTGACCCCCTCCAGCATCCCATCCCGGCCGATGTCGGTATAGACGATCGCTTCCACTCCCTCGTCCTCGAACCGCCTGGCCAGATCGATCACATCGTGGCGAGAAAGCTTAGACCAACCCTCTATAGCCACTTTGCCTTCTTTGGCGTCCAGACCGACCAGGATATGGCCAGGAAATTCCAGCGCCATATCTTCTACAAAGTGGGGTGCCGTGACCGCCTGGGTACCGATGATGACGTATTGCACGCCAGCGTCCAGGTATTCCTGGATCGTATCCCCATCGCGGATCCCTCCGCCCACTTGTACATCCACTCCCGGAAACGCAGCAGTGATGGCACGGATCACATCGGCATTTTTAGGCTTGCCGGAAAAGGCACCATCCAAATCCACCAAGTGCAAGCGTTTGGCGCCCAATTCTACCCAGCGTCCAGCGGTTGCCACAGGATCGTCGGAAAACACCGACTCCTCTTCCATCCGTCCCTGACGCAGCCGCACGCACTTGCCAGCCATCAAATCAATCGCGGGAATCAACAACATGGTTTCAATCTCTCAAGGTGACCAAGATAGAAAGTTAAACAACAAACGCAATCCCATCCGTTGACTCTTTTCCGGATGGAACTGCACGGCAAACAGATTGTCGTCGGCCAGCGCGCAGGCAAACGGGCCGGAATAATCGCAGCTTGCGGCGAGGTTTTGGCTGCATTCTGGCCGCGCCACATAGCTGTGCACAAAATAAAACCAACTGTCTTGGGGAATCCCCTGCCACAACGGATGAGGTTTAAGTTGATGAACCCGGTTCCAACCCATGTGGGGGATTTTCAGCGGCCTCCCGTGGGCGTCGAAACCTTGCGGAAACCGGACCACCCTACCCGGCAGAAGCCTCAAGCCCGCCACACCTCCCCCTTCCTCGCTCTCCTCCAGCAAGGCCTGGAGTCCCAGACAAATGCCCAAAAACGGACGAGACCGCGCTACCTGCTCGAGCACCTCGATCAGATGCAAGCGGTGTAAAGCGCTCATGCAATCGGCGATCGCTCCCACTCCGGGAAACACTATCCTATCGGCGGTCAATATTACTTCTGGGTCGGCGGTAACTTGGATCTTAGCATCAGGTGCGACGTATTGCAGCGCTTTGGCGATGGAATGCAGATTGCCCATCCCATAGTCGATGACGGCGACGCGGTTCATACCAGCGTCCCCTTGGTAGAAGGGATGGTCGAGCCGCTTCTGCCATCCCGAGCAAGAGCTGCTTTAAGACTGCGGCCGAAGGCTTTAAAAACCGTCTCGGCGATGTGATGGGCGTTGCGGCCGCGCAGGCAATCGACATGCAGGGTCAGCTGCGCATGGTTGACGAACCCTTGAAAGAATTCGCGGATCAGATCGACGTCAAAACTGCCGATCAGCGGACGGGGAAACTCTACCTCATACACCAACCCGGGACGGCCAGAGAAATCCACCACTACCCTCGACAACGCCTCATCCAAAGGCACATAGGCGCAGCCAAAGCGGGCGATGCCGCGTTTGTCACCGACCGCATCGGCCACCGCCTGACCCAAGGTGATTCCGATATCCTCGACCGTGTGATGGGCGTCGATGTGCAGATCTCCCTGGGCGACGACCTCTAAGTCTAGCCCACCGTGCTTGGCAACCTGGTCCAACATGTGTTCCAAAAACGGGATACCGGTGTTCAAGACGACGCGCCCTTCGCCGTCGAGATCGACCCGTACTGTGATCCGGGTCTCGAGAGTGCAGCGCTCTACCAGCGCCTGGCGGGAATCGGTCATGATTTTTTCTATTTCAGAGCTCTATCAAGATTGTCTGTTGAAGTTTCTATCATAATCGCAAGACCGATCGCGCAAAAGCCTGCATCCTTTGCGTTAGCTCAGTCTTGCTCCCACGGCAAGCCATGAAACCGCCAGCCGCCCAGGGTACTGCGATGCTTGTTTTCGTCCAAAGGACCTTCAAAACCTTCATCGACGTTGATCAGGGTCTTATATCCTGCCGCTGCCATCGCTTGCGCCGCTTCCATGGAGCGGTGGCCACTGCGGCATAAAAACAGAATGGGAGTTTTTGGGTCTGGAACCGCCTTTTTGACGGCTTCCACAAAGCCGGGATTGGGCTGCATGGGAAGACCGTCCTTCCACGGAATCAGAACACAGCCTGGGGGACGCCCGACGAAAAAGTGCTCGGCGGTAGTGCGCACATCGATCAGCACCGCATCAGGATGCTCCTGCATGAACTTCCAAGCCGCCTTGGGTTTGAGATTCATAATTTGGGAATCAGCCATGATTGACTCCTCTAGGTCGCTCGCCCACTAGATAAGCCTCGTTGCGAAAGCCATGCCGGATGTCGCCGCATTTAGCTTCGTCGCGAAAAGCCCGAACGATCAGACCCGGAAAAAGGCGTAGCAGTTCGTTTTCCTCAAGAAGATACTCCAAGTTCTGGGGTCCGACCAAGGCTGCTTTGGCGCGCACGAAAGTTTGATAATACAACATCCCCCCAGGCTTGAGCGCCGCTGCGATCAGCGGGCACAGAGAACGAACCAGAAACCGGCTGACCACGATCACGTCGAAGGCTTCTCTAGGCCAGGAAATCGTGGTGACGTCCACCACCTGCGCCGTCACATCAAGCCCTTTGGCGCGGCGGCGCAATTTTTCGATGGCCACCGGCGAGATGTCCCACGCCGTCACGGTAAATCCGCGCCTTGCCAAAAACAGCGCATTGCTCCCCAACCCACAGGCTATTTCCAACGCTTGACCTAACTCCGGCAACAGGTGCGCGTTTTCCAAAAGCACTCGCGCCGGAGGCGGATACTCTTCGGCCTCTCGATAGATCCCATCCCATTTGACTTGGCAGTCCATCGGCTTTAGCTTTTCCAATACGCCGGGCTAAGCAGCACCAGCAGGGTAAAAACTTCCAACCGCCCGAGCAACATGGCCAGGGAAGCCAGCCATTTGGCGGAGGCAGGCAAGGAGGCGAAATTGTAAGTAACTTTCCCCAATCCTGGCCCCAGGTTGTTGATACAGGTAGCTACCGCCGAAAACGCTGTGACCTGATCGAGGCCAGAGACCATCATCAGGATCATGATGAGTGCAAATACTGCCACGTACAGCGAGAAAAATCCCCAAACCGCCTCCACGACCCGGGTCGGCACCGGCGTGTTTCCCAGTTTAACCGGAATCTCCGCTTGGGGATGGATCAGGCGCAGAATCTCCCTAACCCCTTGCTTGTATAAGAGCAAGACGCGGATGACCTTAAGCCCCCCCGCAGTCGAGCCGGCGCATCCCCCGACAAAGACGCTGAAAATCAAAAGCACCGGCACAAAAGCCGGCCAAAGGCTATAGTCGGCGGTAGTAAACCCGGTGCTGGTCATGAACGAAATGCTCTGGAACACGCCCTTGCGCGCGCTCTCACCAAGCGTCAGCCCATTCCACCACAACGCCGCAACCACTACCAGCGCTAGCGTCAGCAGCAATCCGCAATAAGTTCGCACTTCTGAGTCTTGCCAATACAACGGAAACCGAAGCTTGCGCATAGCGTCGAAATGGACAGCGAAATTGATCCCTGAGATGGCCATGAACCCCACCGCCAATCCTTCGATCAGAGGGCTGTTGAAGTAGGCAAAACTGGCGTCGTGAGTGGAAAACCCTCCCGTAGAAACGGTACTAAACGCATGGCCGATGGCGTCGAACCAACTCATTCCCGCCGCCCAAAAACTTAAAGCACAAGCGACGGTGATCCCCAGGTACACTCCCCATAGCGCCTTGGCCGTCTGAGCGATGCGCGGGGTGAGTTTGACGTCCTTCATCGGTCCTGGCAACTCGGCGCGATACAACTGCATCCCACCGATTCGCAGCAAAGGCAATACCGCCACCGCCAATACCACGATCCCCATCCCCCCCAACCATTGCAGTTGCTGGCGATAGTACAGGATCGAAGGAGGAAGTTGATCCAAACCGACCAATACCGTTGCACCGGTGGTCGTTAGGCCGGAAACACATTCGAACACCGCGTCAGTAAACGACATCACCGGTTGCTTGGCGAGCACTAGAGGTACTGCGCCAGCCAAACTCACCGCAATCCAGCAACAGCTTACCACTAAAAACCCGTCGCGCACTTTAAGTTCCTGCCGGACCTCACGAAAAGGCATCCAGATCACCCAGCCCAACAAAAACACCAGGGCAAAAGCGAGTGAAAAGATCCCTTCCTGAGCATCTTCGAAATACCAAGAGACTCCCAGCGGCGGCAAGAAACTTAAGCTAAAAAACATGAAAAACGCGCCGACGATGTGCAGGATCATCCGCACTTGGACAACCGTCACCAAGTCAGGCGGCCTCCTTGGCTGCAAATAGGTTTTCGACCAATGGGATCAGTTTCTTGTCGAGCAAAAACAGCACGATGTGATCGCCGTCTTCGAGCCGAGTGTCGTGGTGAACCTGAATGACTTCGTGGCCGCGAACCAGCACACCAGGCACCACGCCGCCTGGCAATTTGAGCTGTTCGACGGTGCGCCCTACGACTTTAGAACGCCCGGGACAGCCGCGCACGACTGCCTCGATGGCTTCGGCGGCCCCACGCCGCAAAGAGTGCACCTGCACTACGTCGCCGCGCCGCACGTGGCGCAACAGGCTGCCGATGGTAGCCTGGTCAGGAGAGATTACCAAATCCACCATGCCTTGCACTAGATCTACGTAAGCTGGCCGGTTGATCAGGCTGATCACCCGCCGCGCCCCCAATTTTTTGGCCAGCATCGCCGAGAGGATGTTGACTTCATCGTCATTGGTGATGGCGCAGAACACATCCATGTTCTCTACGTTTTCGTTGAGCAAAAGCTCGCGCTCGGAGGCATCCCCCACCAATACCACGGTGTTTTCCAAATCGGTGACCAGTTTGATCGCCCGCTGCGGGTCTTTCTCGATCAGCTTGACCTGAAAACGCTGCTCCAAAGCTCTTGCCACGCGCTTGCCGATATGACCGCCCCCGGCGAACATCAGACGCCGATAGGGCTGGTCCAGGCGCCCCAGTTCGCTCATGACCGCACGTATTTCTTCCTTAGGCGCCATGAAGTAAACCTCATCGCCAGGCTCAATCACTTCATCTCCGGTCGGCACGATGGGCTGACCATTGCGGAAGATCGCCGTAATCCGCGCGTGCGCTTTTGGCATATGGCGGTGAAGATCGCGGATGGGATGGTTCACTAGGGGGCCTCCCTGCTCGGCGCGCACCGATACCAAGCGCACGCGGCCAGAGGCGAAATCCAAAACCTGCGAGGCCCCTGGATATTCCAACAGCCCGGTGATGAATTCGCAGATGATCTGCTCAGGACTGATCAACACATCTACCGCCACCCCGCCCGGGCTGAACAACTCCGGATACTGGGTGTATTCGATCGCCCGCACCCTGGCGATCTTTTTCGGCACCTTAAACAAGACGTGTGCCACCTGACAGGCCAACATGTTGGTCTCGTCGTCGCTGGTCACCGCGAGTACCAGATCGGCATCCTCAGCACCGGCTTGGGCTAAGATCGCAGGATGGGCAGCGTTGCCGGCCACAGTAGCGATGTCGAACCGCTCCATGAGTTCGCGTAGGATGTCCGGCTTGGTGTCCACCACCACGATGTCGTACTTTTCCTGGGACAAATTGGCGACCACGCTCGTGCCGACCCGTCCGGCCCCTAAGATCAAGATTTTCACTTAACTTAACGTTTGTCCTTGAATTTGATCCCCAGCGAATGCAGTTTGCGGTAGAGGTGGGTGCGCTCCATCCCGATCGCCTGGGACAGGCGCGCCACGTTGCCGCCGTGTTTGTCCAAATGGTATTCGAGATAGGCCCGCTCGAACCGCTCGCGCGCTTCCTTGAGCGGAAGATCGTAGAATTCAGGCGCCTCCACTGTCTCCTTAGTGATGATCTCTCCCAAGGCGGTCTTGACTTCGTCTAGCTCCACTTCCTCGCCGCTGCCCAAAATCAGCAGGCGGTGGACCAGGTTTTTTAGCTCGCGGATATTACCGGGCCAGGCGTAATTGCGCAAGAAATTCTGGACCGCCACTGGGAAACGCCTAAAGGCCAGCTTCTCCCGCGTGACGAAGCGGTCGACATAGAAATTCAAAAGTTCTGGGACATCCTCGCTGTGCTGGCGCAAAGGCGGCACTCCCAAGGTCACTTCGTTGAGGAGATAAAACAGATCCTTGCGAAACCGCCCAGCCTTGACTTCGTCTTCCAAGTTACGGCGAGTCGAAGAGAGCACCCGCACGTCCACCTTGACCTGCTCACTGCCTCCTACCCTAAGAAAAGCCTTGGATTCCAGCGCGCTGACCAAGCGCAATTGAGTTTCATCATCCATGTCTCCTACTTCTTCCAAAAACAGCGTGCCACCGTGAGCTTGCTCCAGCAAGCCGCGATGGATCTTGCCTGCCTCTTCCTTGCCGAAAAACTCCACTGCCGAATATTCTGGAGCGATGGTCCCCACTCCTACAGCAATGAAGGGGCCTTCGCGGCGCAAACTGTGCTTGTGCAGATAACGGGCGAAGGTTTCCTTGCCGCTTCCCGGTTCGCCTACGAACAGGACCCGGGTGTCAAATTGGGCCAAGCGTTTGACCTGGTCGCGCAGGCGCGCCATGGCCGGGCTTTTCCCGATCGGCTCGATTTCAACTCTCCCGTTTTCGGCCCAGCGTGGCGGCTTCCTCAAACGCTCTGCCTCCAAAGCGCGCTCGACGGTGGAAAGCAGCTTGGCCATGGACAAGGGTTTTTCCAGATAATCGAACGCTCCTAAGCGGGTCGCCTCCACCGCCGTCTCCACCGTGCCGTGCCCGGACATCATGATCACCGGACAAGATACCGCAGCGCTGCTCACCCACTCCTTGAGCAGGCTGACTCCATCTGTGTCCGGCATCCAGATATCGAGCAGCACCAGATCCGGGTGACTCTCCTTGAAGCAGTGCCTGGCTTGAGCACCGCTGCCTGCAGTGACGACCGAATATCCCTCGTCTTCCAGGATTTCCTGGACCAATTCGCAGATATCTGGCTCGTCGTCGACGACTAAAATTTTTGCCCGACTCATACCTTGCTTACTTCGTTTCCATAGACAGAGGACGGAGTGCCGACCGCAACCGGCATCCGAATGACAAACCGTGCCCCCTCGGTAAAATGCCGATCTAGGTAAATCGTCCCCCCGTGTTCTTCGATGATTTTCTTGACGATTGCAAGCCCAAGCCCCGTGCCCTTAGGCTTAGTGGTCACATAAGGATCAAAGATTTGATCCATCCGCTCCGCATCTACCCCAGGGCCATCGTCCTCGAGCGCCAGTTCAATTCCGTCAAACCCGCGTTCGCTCACTCGGCGGGCAGTGATTTTTACATGTACCGGCGGGGTTCCGGCTTCCAGGGAATTTTTGATCAAATTATGCAACACTTGCCTAAGCCGCATGGGGTCCGCCTCCAGCTGGGGCAAATCGGACGCGATCTTAAGCTCAAACTCTATCCCTGCCGAAGGCGGATAAAGCACCAATACTTCATCAATCAGTATACTAAGATCCAAAGGCTTAAACTGCATCTTCGGCAACCTTGCATATTCGGAAAAGGCGTTGACCATCGCTTTAAGCGCCTCGACTTGTTGGACGATGGTCCGGGTAGAGCGTTCCAGCACTGCCTTCTCCTGGTTGTTAAGCTGCGGTCTCAGCTTATGTGAAAGCCGCTCGGCAGCAAGCTGGATCGGGGTCAAGGGGTTTTTGATCTCATGGGCTAAACGCCTGGCCATTTCGCTCCAAGCGGCGTGCTTCTGCGCCTGCACCAGCGCGGTGATGTCGTCGAACACCAACACTGCACCGTGCTTTCTTCCCCCATCGGCGCCCAGCAAGGGGCTACCGCGGCACAGCAGGACTTTCTGACCCTGAGCCAGGGTCAAGGTCACCTCCTCTTGCCAGACACCTTCTGCCTCATCCAATCGGGAACGAATCAGGCGCACTAAGCCTTCCAAGGCCGGGTTGGCTTCCGCCAATCCCCAAAGCGGTTTGCCCTGAAGCTGACTGAAGTCGATTTCCAAAATCGCTTCGGCCGATTGGTTGGCGGTTTTAAGGCAGAATTGCTCGCTTAAGGTCAAAACGCCTGAAGAAAGATGCGAAAGCACGGTCTCCAGATAGGCGCGCTGATCCTCGACCTGGCGTTTGGAGCGCTCGGCCTCGTCCCGAGCTTGAGCCAGACGGGCGGTCATAGCGTTGAACGAACTGACCAGAAACCCCATGTCGTCCTTCTGCAGAATTGGCAGGCGTTGGTCTAGATTGCCTTGGGCCACCGCGCGGGTACCCTGGACCAGCATTTTCACCGGGGCCACGATCCGGCGGATGCTCAAGAAGGCTGCCCAGATCGCCGCCAGCATAGTGATCTGGAGAATCAAGGCCAAAGTCAAAGAAAAGCTGAATTTGAGCGAATCGCGCAAATAGACCATCTGCCGGTAATGGGAATAGGCCGATTCCACAGTCTGGGCCAGTTGGTTCAAACGCTGCGGCAACTGGTAAAGCGCCTGCAGGAAAAGCGGCTCATCCAGCTGCACTGGCACCAGCGCGCGCACTTGGAATATCGCCTCCTTCTCCTCCCTCACTAGAGGAGTTGGAGCGGGATCTAAACTCACGTACCCGCCCTCCTCGGCTCGCGTCAGCAAGCTAGGATCCGGCAGGCTCGGCAGAATCAGCCCGACGCCGGCGCTGCTGGTGGCCACGATCCTCCCTTGACGAGTCAACAAGGTAAGCTCGACGGCATCGCTCTGTTCGCGCAAGCGGTCCAACTCGACCGGCAATAAAGCCTCGGATGTTTCGCTTAAGGCTGTGGCCAACTCACGGGTTCGCTGCAGCAGGACCCGCATCCTTTGATCCAAGGCGGCCTTGCCCAACTCCAGCGAACTCTCCATAGCCTGATCGATCTGGACGTCGAACCAGCTGTCGATACTGCGATGGAGAAACTTAAGGGAATAGTAAAACACGATCGACGCCGGAGTTAAGGCCAGAAACACGAACAACAGCACCATCCGCAGAGCCAGTCTGGAACCGGCCGCGCGCTTGCGGAACTGGCGCACCAGCCACCAGATGTTGGCGATGACCAATCCCAGAAGCAGCGCCCCACCTAAGGAGTTGGTCACCAGCAGCCAGGAGTACCAGCGGCTTAGCTCGGAGGCTGTCTGGGTCGCCGAACTCATCAGGTGCAAAGGCACCAAGATGATCCCAAATAGGATCACCACGAACAGGCTTAAGGGGAACTTCAATCGGACAGCGGCCATCGGAAAGGGGGCGAACGCAGGCGCCACTGAGGCGAGAAATACGCCGGCACGCGCAGCGCCCAAGGCAACCGCTCGAGGTTGAGCTTGGTCATCACCTCGGCATAGCAACCGGGATCGGGGCGCCAGTCCTCGGCCACTGGCAGCGCGATCTGCTGGAGGTCTCCCAAGGCCTCCAATGCTCCATCCAACCGGGCGAAACTACGCTGGAAGTCGTTGCTTTCATCGATCACCCGATATACCTTGGCCAAAGGATAATACTGGATGCGGAAATCCAAATCGCGCCGCCATACGACCGCATCCAACCACCAGAAACGCGGCCGGCGAATTCGCGTTTTTACCGTCAGCGTCAAAGGCACCCCGGATTCGAGCGCTTCGACCATAGCCGAGCTGAAGCGATAGTCGATCTTCGCAGTCAAGGTAAAAGCATCGCTTTGCCGCATCAATCTGGCATAGCGTACCGTAAATCCATAATCCGAAGCCGTCAAAAGCAGCGCCCACATAGCCAAGATTGCGGCAAAGGTTACTCTGACCCCGCGCATTTCTCCAACCTAGCATAGAAAAAGCCATCCATATCCTGCTCCCCGGGGAGAATCTGCCGGCCACAACCGGTAGCCTTGCCCCAGGCCGCCTCTATCGGTACCGAGCGAGCATCGGGATGATCCCTAAGGAAGGCCTGGATTTGCACCTCGTTCTCCTCTGGCAAGACTGAACAGGTGGCATACAGCAAAAGACCCCTTGGAGCGAGCAGCGGCCAGACCGCGTCGAGGATTTCTCGCTGCCCCTGGGCCAGAGCGGCGATGTCGCTCTCGCGACGCAACAGCTTGATGTCCGGGTGACGGCGGATAACGCCAGTAGCCGTGCACGGCGCATCGACCAAGATCCGATCGAACGGTCTTTTATCCCACCAATCTTGAGGTTTGCGCGCGTCTCCGCAAAGCAAACGCACTTTAGCCACTTCCGCTCGACTTAGATTTTCCCGTATGCGCCCAAGCCGCTCTCGTGAGATGTCCACAGCCACCAATTCGGCAAGCTCAAGGCCGCTTTCCAGGATATGCAGGGTCTTACCACCCGGGGCAGCGCATACGTCCAGCACTCGCTGGCCCGGCTGCAAGGCCAGCAAAGGGGCAGCCAGTTGGGCAGCCGCATCTTGCACCGACACTAGACCCTCGGCGAAACCGGGCAAACCCTCTACCGGAACCGGCGGCTCTAAAATCAAAGCCGAATCGATCGCGGCCGCTGTCCGGACTACCAGACCTTGGTCGATCAGGCGCTGCCTATAAGCCTGGCGCGAGATGCGCGTCAGATTGACGCGCACGCTAAAAGGGGGATGCCGATTATTCGCAGCCAGGATAGACGCCGCCTGCTTTGGCCACGCCTGCTCGATCCTCTGCCTGAGCCAGGCAGGATGGCTGACAGCCGCCTGATAATCCGCGTCGGCTGCCGCCTCCAGCGCTTCCTGCTGGCGCAGGTAGCTGCGCAAGACGGCATTGAGAAGCGACCTAGCCCACGGCTTGGCGGCAGCGACCGTCTCAGCTACCGCAGCGTGGGGTTTGACCGCCATGAACGCCAATTGGTGCAGCCCGACCATAGCCAAGGCGCAAACTTGCGGATCTTTGATGGGACGGTGCAAGAGCTGTTCGAGAATAAACTCGAGGCGATGATACCAGCGCAGGGTACCGAAACACAAAGCTTTGAAGAACGAGCGTTGCGCCGCAGGGACTCGATTCAAGGCCGCCGGTAAAACCTCAGCCAAGGACTGACCGCCTATGACCCGGCATACCGCCTGGGCGGCGCGAGCACGAATTTCGCTCATGGGAGGATCACAAAAGGCGCATGCCCTGGCACGGATTGGCATTGAGGAAGTCCTGGGCGGCCATTGGCCGACCACCCGCCAATTGGACTTTCAACAGGCGCAGGCAGCCGTCACCGGTAGCTACCTCAAGGTTTTTCTTGGCACTGACTATGGTGCCCGGGGCAGCCTGCGACGGTCGGTCCACGGCTTCAGCGCGCCAGATCTTAAGCAGGGTATTGCCAAAGTGGGTAAACGCCACCGGCCATGGGTTGAATGCCCGTACCATAAGCTCCAACCGCCAGGCAGGCTGCGACCAGTCAATCCTGGCCTCTTCCTTGGCGATCTTTCCGGCATAAGTGGCGTAAGATTCGTCTTGCGGCTTAGGCTCCAAGGTACCTGCGGCAATAGCCGCAAGCGCTTCAAGCAGCGCTTCAGCTCCCAACCGGGCGAGGCGATCGCTAAGATCGCCTGCAGTTTCATCAGGCAATATAGGGGTAGATCGCTGCAACAATATGGGACCTGCATCGAGCTGTTCCACCATCTGCATGATTGTCACCCCGGTCTCCCGGTCACCGGCCAAAATCGCGCGTTGGATGGGAGCGGCGCCGCGCCAGCGGGGCAGCAGCGAAGCATGGACGTTGATCGCCCCAAGGGGAGGGATTTCGAGAAGCGGCTTGGGCAAAATCAAACCGTAAGCGGCTACCACTAAGAGATCCGGTTTTAAACGGGAAAATTCCTCGATGGCCCGCTCAGTACGCAGAGTCATCGGCTGAAGCACACAGAGCCTATGACTTAAAGCAACTTCCTTGATCGGGCAAGGTTTGAGCCGCAGACCGCGGCCAGCAGGGCGGTCGGGTTGGGTATAGACGGCAATTACTTGATAATCTGAAGCCAGCAAGGCTTTTAGACTGGGCACGGCAAAAGCCGGCGTGCCCGCGAATACGATGCGCATGAATCCTAAACAGCCGCCGCTTTAGGCATTTTGTCTTTGGACTGACGGGCCGCTTTGATCAGCCTCTTACGGATTCTCTGACGTTTGAGGGGAGAGAGGTAATCTACAAACAGCTTGCCGTCTAAGTGATCGATCTCGTGTTGAACGCAGACTGCCAGCAACCCTTCGGCCTCAAATTCAAACGGTTTCCCGCTGCGGTCTAGGGCCTTGACCTTGACTTTTTCGGCGCGGCAAACTTTCTCAAAAACCCCAGGCACCGACAGACATCCTTCTTCGCGTTCCTCGATTCCGCTACGGTCAAGGATTTCTGGATTGATTAAGCACAAAGGCTGGTCTTTGGTCTCGGAAACATCGATAACCACAACTCGCCTTGCCACATTCACCTGGGTCGCAGCCAGACCGATGCCAGGAGCTGCGTACATGGTCTCGAGCATGTCGTCTACCAACCGTTGGATCGAGGCATCGACCACTTCTACCGGCTTGGCCTTCTTGCGCAGCCGTTCGTCTGGGAATTCCAGGATTTCCAACAAGGCCATGATCGCCTCCTACTATAGATCGTAATAAACTGGCATTTTAGCCTAATTGAACTAGACTTTGAACGAGTGATAGCTAAGAGACTGATCTTCCTGACAAAAGTTGCATTTTTGCCACACTGCGGATCAATCGCTTGGAGGAGCCGCCACCATGCACGCTTTCTGCGTTTTTGTCATCGCTTTGAGCTTAAGCGTTGGGACCGTACAGGCTAACGCCGAGGAAGTCGCGTTGGCACAAGACCACCCTAAGCGCTATACCGTCGTCGAAGGCGATACCCTGTGGGACATCGCTGCGCGGTTCCTGCAATACCCCTGGCAGTGGCCGAAAATCTGGAATGCCAACCCACATATCCAAAATCCCCACTTGATTTATCCGGGAGATGTATTGGTATTGGAATACTCAGATGGCCAACCACACCTGGTCCTCGAGCGAAGGAGTCAAAAACTTAAGCCCCAGATTCGGGAAACTCCCTTAGAACAACCCATTCCTACCATTCCATATGAGGCCGTGCGTCAATTCCTGACGACTCCCAAGGTCGTGGTCAAAGAGGAAATCGAATCTGCCCCCTATATCGTCAGCCTGGCCAACAATCGCCTGATCGGCGGCAGCGGAGACAAAGTCTACGTCCGCGGCGGTAAAAACATCAGAAACTTAAGCTATGCCGTATTCCGTCAGGGCAAAGCGCTCAAAGACCCAGAAACCAATGAAATCTTGGGCTACAATGCGATTTATATAGCCGACGCCTATCGGACCCGGGGCGGCGATCCAGCTACTTTCACCATCACCCGCAGCGCGCGCGAAGTGCTCGTCGGCGACCGCCTGCTTCCCACTACCGAAGAAGCTTTGGCGATGGATTATTATCCCCATCCGCCGAGCAAGGAAATTCAGGGCCACATCATCGAGTTCCTGGACGGGGTCTCGCAGATCGGGCGCTACAGCCTTGTCGTGATCGATCGAGGTAGCCGCGATGGGTTGGAGCGGGGTCACGTCCTGCAAGTCTTGCGGCACGGATCTAAAGTGCGCGACTCGGTCGGCAAACAAGCTTCGGAATGGGTTTCCCTGCCCGACGAACGCTCTGGACTGGTGTTGATCTTCCGCCTATTCGAACGAGTCAGCTACGGCATCGTTATGGAGGCCAGCTCCCCAATCCAGCTAGGTGACTTGGTCAAGCAACCTTGAAACTTTGATCCCCAAAGCTCACGAACTACGCTACTGGCTCGCCCTGGCCCAAACCCCGGGCGTCGGGGCGCGGACGTTTCAGACCTTGCTCAAGGCCGGCGTCAATCCAGCCGAGCTGTTCGAGCAGCCAGTCTCTTGCCTGCGCGATCTGGGTTTGAGCGACCCGGTCATAGAGGGGCTGCGCTGCCCTGACTGGAGATCGGTCGAGCACAATCTGGCCTGGGCAGCCCAGCCAAACTGCCATATCCTGACCCTTGCTGATCCCTCCTATCCGCCTCAGCTTAAGGAAATCGCTTCTCCGCCTCCAATCCTGTTCGTCCACGGTCGGCCAGAAGCTCTCAAGCGTGCGCAACTAGCCATCGTCGGCAGCCGCAATCCCTCTGCTGCCGGCCGCAAGCTCGCCTTCGAATTCGCCAAGGCTTTGGCAGAATTGGATTTGGTGATCACCAGCGGACTGGCAGTAGGGATCGACGGCGCAGCCCACCAAGGCGCACTGGCCGGAGGTGGGAAGACAATCGCCGTCCTCGGCACTGGGCCGGACCTCATCTACCCCCCGCAGCACAAAAACCTGGCTGCAGAGATTGTAAGCCACGGTGCGATCGTGTCAGAATTTCCTCCAGGTACACCGGTACGCGCTAGGCATTTTCCGCGCCGTAACCGGATCATCGCAGGGCTGTCTTTAGGCACGCTGGTCGTCGAAGCAACGCGCCGGAGCGGTTCGCTGATCACAGCGCGGTTTGCCCTGGAGCAAGGACGCGAAGTCATGGCGATTCCCGGCGCCATCCATAATCCTCAAGCTAAGGGATGCAACGCCCTGATCCGGGAAGGGGCAAAACTGGTGGAAACTATTGAAGACGTCTTGGAAGCATTGAATCTTATTCCATCTCATAGCTTGGCATCGGATGCGCAGCCCCCCTGTCCACTCAAAAACAGTGAACTTAGCGACGATTATCGAGACTTATTAGGTAAAATTGACTGTTCCCCCACACCGGTGGACCGGCTGGTGGAAATTACCGGGCTACCCCCCCAGGAACTGGCTTCCATGTTGCTGGTGCTGGAGCTTGAAGGCTATGTCATCTCCGTCCCCGGAGGGGGTTATCAACGCATATAAAAAAACGCCATGAAAGAGAACGTATTTGACGTATTGCTGTATTTATTCGAAAACTACATGGACGTAGATTCGGAACAGATGCCGGACCCGGACTCCATCCGCACCGAATTGATCGCTGCCGGATTCCCGCGTGGGGATATCGACAAAGCGTTTCAGTGGTTGGAATCCTTGACCCAAGGTCAGCCCATCCAGACGACCATGCCCAGTTTCCGCATTTATGCACCGGAAGAAATGGCTAAGCTGGACCATGAGTGCCGTGGATTGCTCTTGTTCTTAGAACAAAGCGGCATCCTGAATCCTTCTAACCGGGAGTTGGTGATCGACCGCGCCATGGCGCTGAGCACCGAAGAGCTGAGCCTGGAAAATCTGAAGTGGATAGTGCTCATGGTGCTGTTCAGCCAACCCGACCAGGAACTGGCCTTCGCCCGCATGGAGGATTTGGTCTATGACAATGCCCAGCTCGCACTCCATTAAACCGAGAGCAGCTTTACCGAGAAATTCATGACTCAACACCTTGTCATCGTCGAATCGCCCGCCAAAGCCAAGACCATCGCCAAATACTTGGGTCCAGGCTTTAAGGTGCTGGCGTCTTATGGGCACGTACGCGATCTGATACCCAAAGAGGGTGCGGTCGATCCCGAGCGCGATTTTGCCATGAAGTACGAGGTGATCGACAAAAACAAAAAGCACATTCAATCCATCAAACAAGCTGCCAGACAGGCAGATACCTTATACCTGGCTACCGACCCGGATCGTGAGGGCGAGGCGATCTCCTGGCACATTCTGGAACTTCTCAACGAGGATGGGCTTGCGGAAAAATCTGTATTTCGGATCGTATTTCACGAAATCACCCAGCGAGCGATCCAAGAAGCGCTCAAACACCCAGGCCAGTTGTCGATGAATCTGGTCGATGCCTACAAGGCCCGTCGCGCCTTGGATTACTTAGTCGGCTTCAACCTATCGCCGCTGTTGTGGAAGAAGATTCGCCGGGGACTTTCAGCCGGCCGCGTGCAAAGCCCAGCCCTGCGCATGATCGTCGAGCGCGAGCTCGAGATCGAAAACTTTAAGCCACAGGAATACTGGACCCTTGAAGCCGACTGCCAGACCGGCGGTCAAGCATTCAACGCCAAGCTGATTCAATACCGGGACGAAAAGCTCAAGCAGTTCAGTGTCACTGATTCTGAGCGCGCCAATGCCATTCGCCAGAGCCTGCTGGCTCTGGCCCAAGGTCAGCTGACCGTGGTCCGGGTGGAAAAGAAACAGCGCAAGCGCAATCCGGCGCCTCCCTTCATCACCTCGACCTTACAGCAAGAGGCCGTCAGAAAACTCAACTTTTCCGCCCAGCGCACCATGACGGTCGCCCAACAGCTCTATGAAGGCATAGACATCGGCGGAGAGACCGTAGGGCTGATTACCTACATGCGCACCGACTCGACTCAATTGGCACACGAGGCAGTTGCAGAGATCCGCGAGCTGATCGCCTCGCTGTACGGTCAGGACAATCTGCCGCCGAAACCGCGGACATTCAAAACCAAATCCAAAAACGCCCAGGAAGCCCACGAGGCGATCCGCCCGACCTCGATCCACCGCCTACCACAACAGCTCAAGCCTTATCTGACTTCCGACCAATTCCGGCTCTATGAACTGATCTGGAAACGCACCGTAGCTTGCCAGATGATCCATGCCACCCTCGATACCGTGGTGGTGGACCTGGCCTGCGGCAGCCCTGCCAACCTTTTCCGCGCGACCGGCTCGACCATCGCCCATCCCGGCTTTCTGGCCGTGTACGAAGAAGGCAAGGACGACCTCGCTCAGGAGGACGAAGGCAAGCTGCTTCCTCCTATGCAGCAAGGCCAAAGCGTCCTGCTGAAAGACATCTTGGCCCAGCAGCACTTTACCGAACCCCCGCCGCGCTACACTGAAGCCAGCTTAGTCAAAGCCCTGGAGGAATATGGGATCGGCCGGCCATCGACTTATGCCAGCATCATTTCCACCTTGCTCAACCGGGAATATGCGGTGTTAGAGAACAAACGCTTCAAACCGACTTGCCTTGGCCGAATCGTCAACCAATTCCTTACCGAGCACTTCACCCGTTACGTCGATTACCACTTCACCGCCAGCCTGGAAGACCAGCTCGATGCCGTCTCCCGGGGAGAAAAACCTTGGATCGGCCTGCTTCGAGAATTTTGGACGCCGTTCAAGCTTCTGGTCCAGGAGAAAGAAACCAGCGTGAAACGCTCTGAAGTCCTCCAAACGCCGATCGACGAGCGCTGCCCGGAATGCGGCGGCAGGCTCGCCATCCGTCTGGGGCGAAACGGCCGCTTCATCGGCTGCGAGAATTTCCCTGAGTGCAAATATACCCGCGACCTTAAAGCAAGCGGGGAAAACCCTGAGCCTGCAACCGAAACTGGGCCTTGTCCCAAGTGCGGCGCTCAGTTGCAAGTCAAGAGCGGGCGTTACGGCCGCTTCTTGGGATGCAGCAACTATCCCAAGTGCCGCCACATCGAACCCCTGGAAAAGCCGGAAGACACCGCAGTTTTATGCCCCCAATGCGAAGCTGGCACCCTGCTCAAGCGCAAGTCTCGAAGCGGCAAAATCTTCTATTCCTGCTCTACTTACCCCAAATGCAGCTATGCCCTCTGGAACCTCCCTTTGGCAGAACCCTGCCCGAGGTGCGGTTGGCCGATCCTGACCCTAAAGACCACCCGCCGAGGAACGGAAAAGGTCTGTCCACAAAAAGCCTGCGGCTTCAGTCAAACGCTCGAAGAAGTCGGCTTAGCCGCCGAAGCCTAAATTGCTTTCCCAGGTTACCAACGGCTGTGCTGATCCAGCCCGGAGGAAGCCTGCGTTCTACGATTTGATAGCCCCCCGGGCGGGCGCATAGCGCCGCGCAAAACTCCTTTTCCACCCATTCGTGGACCGTCCAACTCGCAGCAGGTCCTAACTCTTCAGGCACCGCCACCAAGCCGCTCCCGAGCGCGAAAGCTAGGCGCTTAACGCCGAGCCGAAGCCCTTGGCCGGACGCTTTGGCCAGCGCCTCCTTGAGGGTCCAGAAGCGCAAAAATGCCGGCAATCGCTCCTCTTCAGTCAGATTTTGCCACGCCTCCCATTCTGAAGAGGCAAGGCAACGCCTGGCCAGGCGCTCCAAATCGGCGATCGGGCGGATCGCTTCCACATCCACCCCGAGCTGGCGGCCTCGGCTTGTAGCCAAGAACATTAAATCCTGGGAGTGGGAAAGGTTGAACGCCAGCTCGCGCTCTCCCACCAGGTACGGTTTACCCCAAGGTCCACGGGCAAACTCCAGCGCTTCTGGGGGCAGATCCAAGCACAAGCCGAGCAGCCAGCGCACCTGCCCCCAGCAAGCGATGTGTCGCCGCCGGCTGATTGGCCGACAAAGGCGCTGTGACCTCAACCTTTCCTCTGCGGAGAGCACCTCAAAGGCCAGCGCCAGCTCTTCGGAGGGAAGGGACAAAGACAGCCAAAAGACCTGCACCTCGTCCACCCGAGGCCGGTCGAAATCGGGCCTATTCATTCGACCTGCGCCATTCCCTCACCGCGGGGATCAGAAACTGCCTCGACCCTATTCAATACCCTATCCCAGCCGATCGCCTGCATGTTGCCGTAAGGTTTCTCCAAGACTCGCACGCGATGTCCCATGGACTTGAGCACCTGTTGTTCACGCGCGGTTAAGGCACCCGGTTCGCACTGGATCTCGTCGGGCAGATACTGGTGGTGGAAACGGGGCCAGCTAACCCAAGTGGCAGGACCAAAACCAGCGGCAAAATCCAGCACCGCCAGCGTCACCATGGAAATGATCCGGCTGCCTCCAGGAGTACCGACGATTCCCAACCGATCCTCGGCTTCCAGGAAGGTGGGCGTCATGCTCGAAGCCATCCGCTTACCAGGAGCGATCGCGTTGGCCTCGCCCCCAACCAGACCGTACAGGTTGGGAATCCCAGGTCCTAAGGAGAAGTCGTCCATCTCATCGTTGAGGAGCACCCCCGTTCCCGGTACGGTAAAACCTGAGCCGAACAGATAATTGATGCTTAAAGTCGCCGCCACCCGATTGCCCTCGCGGTCGAGGATGGAAAAGTGAGTGGTGTCTGCCTCTTGGTCTAACGATTCCGGCGCTTCGGCCAGCCTGTCGCTAGGCAGAGCACGGTCAAGGCGGATCGCGGCGCGCAGCCCGGCGGCGTAAGCAGGGCTTAACAATAGCCGCAAGGGCGGTTTGACGAAATCCGGGTCCCCCAAGTACAAAGCCCGATCGCGGTAGGCGCGGCGCCAGGCTTCTACGATCAAATGCTTAGCAACAGCAGGGTCAAGACGGGATAAAGGCCATGCGGACAAGAGGTTCAGAGTCTCTAGCAACACTATCCCACCGGCGGGAGGGGGAACCGTGATGATTTTGACTTGGCGGTAGCGGCCACCCAAAGGCAACCTCTCGACCACTTGGTAATCGGCCAAGTCTTTTAGGGTCCAAATCCCCCCTAAGCGGCGCACTTCCGCCACCAAGCGCTCTGCCACCCAACCCGAATAGAATCCCTTATGCCCATTTTGAGCTATGGATTTAAGCACCCGGGCTAGGTCGTGCTGGACCAGGCGAAATCCCGGTTCGGGC
>JBKBMR010000011.1:0-28955 GCA_046295755.1 Methylohalobius sp. | reverse complement strand
AAAGCAAAAAGCTGCAGGGGGTGTTTTTTAACCAGGAATTCTCCAATCACAAAACCCAGGTTATCTACGCCCGTTCCATGAGCCAGGGGGAACCGGACCCAAATGGTAATACGCCGCTCGTTTTCGAGGATGGATACGCCTATGAGCTGGACTTTGGCGGCAGGGCGGACGTCAGCTTGCGTTTTCAGCAGTTGACCCTGGTTCAAGACGGGGCGGCCAAACCCCCCGGTTACCGAAGCAAGTCTGCCGCCACCTTAGAGCTTTGGGACTCTAAGGATCCCAAAGATCTCGCCGAATTGCAATGGCGGCTTTCGCGTCCAGGCAGCACGGTTTTGCTGGCGCTGCTTGCGATTCCTTTAAGCCGCACCGCTCCCAGGACGGGCCGCTACGGCAGGACGGTCTTGGCGGTGGTAATGTTTGCCGTGTATTACAATCTGGTCGGTTTGGCCAAGACTTGGGTAAAGGAAGGGGTAGTAGGGGCGGTGCCAGGCGTTTGGTGGCCGGATGTTTTGCTTTTGGGTTTGGCGGGAATTTGGTATTTCCCGCTCGTTTCGGCCTGGTTTAAGTTGCATAAGATGCGATGATTTTGCAGCGCTATCTCGGCAGCCAGCTCTTCAAGGGCTATTTCCTGGTGCTTTTGGTGCTTGTGGCGCTGTTTTGTTTTCTCGACCTGGTGGACGAGCTGAGCGAAGTAGGCAAAGGCCAGTACCGAGCCTTGGACGCGTTTTTATACGTCTTTTCCACGATCCCGACCAAGCTGATCGAGTTTTCCCCGGTCTGCGTTCTGATCGGCGGGGGATACGCTCTGGCAGGGTTAGCGCGGGGAGGAGAGCTTTTGGCCATGCGCGCGGCGGGAATGTCGGTCGCCCGGATCGCGCTGGCCTTGCTGAAGACTACTTTGATTTTGGCGCTGGGGCTGATTGCGCTTGCGCAGTTCATCGCGCCGCCCAGCCACCGGTGGGGAGTGGTTCATCGCCAGCAGGCACTGGCCGGAGAAGATTCCTTAAGGACCGAGCGCGGTTTTTGGTCGCGCAACCAGCAACGTTTTATGAGTGTTTCCAGCCTGGTGCACGGGCGCCTGCCTTTGGGCATCAATATTTATGAGTTTGCCGAAGGCGGCCGCCTGCTTAAGTTCATCCACGCTGAGCGGGCCGACATCCGGCCAGATGGGAGCTGGTTGCTGCACGGGGTCACCTTAAAACGCTGGCACGGGGGAATTCTGAAGACTGAAGCCAAATTCCAGCTGCCTTGGCGGTCTTTTCTCAGCGAGAAACAGCTTAAAACCCTAGAGCTTCCGGCGGAAACCCTAGCTTTGTCCGATCTTTTAGGGTACGTTCGCCACCTTCGTGCCAGTGGCCAGCAGGCCGAAAGCTATGCTCTTCTGTTTTGGCAGCGGGCCTTGCTCCCTTTGAGCATGGCGGTGATGATCCCGCTGCTGGTGCCTTTGATTCTGACCAGTCCGCGCGTCCAGGGATTTGGCTTGCAGGTGGCGTTCTCGATCATCGTGGGGGTGATGTATTTCCTAGCCGCCCAAGTGGTCGGGAGCGCCGGCCTATTGTTTGATTTTCCTGCTTGGTTGACGGCGCTGCTGCCCCCTGCCGCTATCCTTCTGTTGGCTGCCGGGGTAGGATGGCGGGAGAAGTGGCGTTAGCCTGCGACTTCCAGCTGGAATCGGCCCTCGTGGCAAAACCGCCGCGATCGATGGCAGAAGCCGCGGATCTCCACGTCGATTTTGAAACCGGCATCGCTTGGGGCAAGACGGCACAGGTGATAGCGGGCCCGGCTGTTGCGCTTTATTCCCCAGGCGGAAGCGGAAGGAACCCCCAGTACCGGGATCGGCGCTTTTGGACCTCTCAGCCAGTGGAGTTGCCACTTATGGCTGTGGCCGTGGAGGACGAGGCCGCACCCCTTGTGCGCCAGAACCTCATTCAGCTCTGCCGCATCGGTTAAGCGCTTTCTGGCGTGGACGCTTTCTGGATGGGGCGGATGATGGATCAGCAATATTCGGCAGCAGGCGGGAGGGGCGTTTTGTTCGAGCAATTGGGACAGGCGCTTAAGCTGCTCTTTGCCGACCGTGCCGATGGCCAGGAAGGGGGCGCTAGGAGGAGCCGAATCTACTCCGATCAGAACCGCAGGGCCTCGCTCCCGCAGCGAAGGGAAAATCCAGGCGCTTTCTTTCCGATCGCTGGCCAAATAGGCTTCCCACAAGCCGAGCGAATCCTGCCAGGAAGCAGCGACGTAGCGGTCGTGGTTGCCAGGGATGACCGTGATTTTATCGGGTGGTCCAAGCCGCGCCAACCAATCGGCCGCCTGGTGGTATTCGCAGGTCAGTCCCAATTGGGTCAGATCGCCAGTGATGGCAATGTGGTCCGGGTTTTGGTTTTTTAAATCCAAAGCCAGCGCTTTGAGGACTTCGGGGCGGTGTTCGTGGCGGCGGTGGAGTTGCCAAGACAGATACCCGAGGAAGCGCTTATTCAAGAGTTCGTGTGGGCGAATGGTCTCCAGCGAGGTGAGATGAGGATCAGACAGATGGGCGAGGCAGAAAGCTTGCGGCATTGGCTTCAGACTCAAATCGAGCAGCCCTTTTCGGAGCAAGTTACGGCTCTAGTCGAGGCGATTTGTGCCCGCCACGGCGGGGCGGTGGCAGCGGTACTCCTATATGGTTCGTGCTTGCGCAGCGGTGACCCTTTCGACGGTTTGGTAGACCTGTATGCTTTGGTAGACGATTATACCAAGGTTTATTCCAGTCACTACTTGGCTTTTGCTAACCGCCTTTTGCCGCCGAACGTGTTTTATCTGGAGGTTGAGGTCGAAGGCCGGATCCTGCGCGCCAAGTACGCCATTCTGTCGCGGCGGGATTTCGCCCGCGGCATGGCTTGGTTTCAGTCCTATCTGTGGGGCAGGTTCGCCCAACCGTGCCGCCTGCTTTACCAGCGCGATCCTGAAGTTTCCGCTTGGGTCGCAGGCTGTCTTCTTCAAGCCATGCGCACCTTCGTGCGCCGGGTGGCACCGCTGTGCCCGGTCTGTTTTGCCCCCGCCGAGCTGTGGCAGCGCGGGCTAACCTTAAGTTATCTATCCGAGCTTCGTACTGAGCGCGCCGAAGTCCGAGCCAAGGAATTGGTCGCTTGGGCCGATGAATTTTACCAGGCTGCGACTTTACCCCTGTTGCGCGAGCTCCCCTGGCGGCTGAAAGAGGAGGATGGACGCGTTTGCCTGGCTATCCCATCCTGGACGAGGGTTTTGGCCAGGATGAGATGGTTTGCCGTGATCCCTTTAGGGAAGCTTTTGTCTTTGCTGCGCTTAATCAAGGCCTTGTTCACCTTTCAGGGTGGGGTCGATTATCTTGTCTGGAAACTAGAGCGGCATACGGGTAAGAAAATCGAATTACCCAGCTACGTGCGCCGCCATCCCCTTATCTACGGTTGGGGGATGCTTTGGCGCTTGTACCGCCAGGGCGTGTTCCGCTAAAGGGGAACACGCCTGGCAGTGCTCTTTACGGCGAAGGTTGGCTAGGTACGGTAGGTTTAGAAGCAGTTTCCTTGGCCTTTCCGCCAGCCTTGACTCGGACTTTCTTCTTGGCCTTTTGCTTGTTGACCTTTATTGTTTGGGGGTGGGTTTGGGAGTTTCGGTCATGCCAGCCAAAACCAGCGCGGGAGCAGAAAACATCAGAACCAAAGCAAACAGGATCTTTTTCATGGCATATCCTCTTTGAGTTAGGATTGACAAGCGTTTTGAAGCTTAAAAGCTTCGCTAAAATTTACACACTTTTCTTGCCATGTGCTAAGCCATTGATTTTTATTAGAAAGCATTGATAAATTCCCATTCCGGGTAGGGCAGTGGGGGTTTTCAACCACCAACTGTGGGTCCGGTTACTATGGTCCTTAGCGAGTTGCCTCAAGTAGCTTGCGCTATCCCGAACAACACCGTAGGGCTCCGTTTGACAATAAGCTGGTGATGGTTAAGCTTTTGCGTGATCTTTGTGCAAATGCACCGGATCTCGCCAGGTGGGTATAACTTTACGGCGCGGAGATTGGCCGTGATCCTAAAGAATAGGGGTAGGCTTGGGTGCGAGGAAGGAAGCGGGATCTCCCACCTATCCAGATGCGCAGGCCTGGTTTTGCTGTTTGCGCTCCTCGTCACACTAGTTTCTTTGGCCTATGGCGTTTCCCCGCCGCTGCCTTTAGAGCGGGTCAGCCCGGCGCTCGGGTACAATCCTGCGCTCCCGCTGTTGGTGGCGGTGATAGGTTACCTGGGCGGGCGGGCTTGGCAGTTCGCTCAAATCGATCCAACTGGGCGGGCTGCTCTCCTGCAGCGGATGCAGATAGACTTGGCCTACCTTGCTTTGTTCGTCGTCGTGACCTATTTCCACTTTGTGCTCAAGCTGCAAATCCCCATGCTTCGCCGGGCCCACTATGACGAGCTTCTGTTTTCGCTGGACCTGCACTTGGTAACAGTTATCGCTTGGCTCTCTGCCCTGAGGAACAAGATCGCCCAAGTTTTGCCTTATCCCGACGCTTGGTATCAACTGTGCCAGATGGGGGTCTATGTGCTGTCCTTTTGGGGGCACGCTTTGGGAAAGCGGTGCTTTTTCCATCCGTGGATGAACGCCTGCCTGCTTAACTTGATGCTCGGGGCGTTGACCTATCTTGTTTTTCCAGCGATCGGGCCGTTTTTGTACGAGTCAGGACCAAATCGCTTAGCCTTTCAGGCCGAACAGGTCATGGCCCAGGTCGCTGCAAGCGTGGCCGAGGACGGAGCAAACTGGCTTTTGCTACACGGGAACGAATTTTTTACTTCTGCTCCTGCCGCGATGCCGTCGCTACACGTCTCTATCGCCTGCATCGCCAGTTATTACGCCTGCCGCGCGCGCCTCAAAATGCGTTTTGTGATCCTGCTGATGGCAATTTGGATCCCGCTCGAGGCGGTGGTGGCGCGCTGGCATTACCTGGCCGACGTGCCAGCCGGGGCGCTGTTTGCGGTGGCGGTGATCGCCTTGAGCAACCGCCTGTGCCGGGTTTCGGGCACGGTGTGCGAACCGGTAGCAGGAAGCCGTGCCCTCTAGGAACAAGCTTGTCTGGGCAGTGCTCTGCTATCGAGCCGGGGAGAACAGCCAGATTCTCGCCCTGGCCGAAGCCTTAGGGCTTCCTTTCGAAGTCAAGCGCCTGGTCTATCGTCCCGGGGGAAGACTGGTGGATGTGTGGCGCGGGGCCAACCTTCTTGGGATCGACCGCAAGCGTTCTAGCCCGCTGGAACCTCCCTGGCCTAAGCTTGTGATCTCGGCCGGGATGCGCAACGAGCCGGTGTGCCGTTGGATTGTGAAGCAATCTCAGGGCAAGACCTGCTACGTTCACATCGGCAAGCCTTGGGGCAAATTAGCAAATTTCGATCTCGTGATCACGACGCCAGAATATCCGATTCCCGACGCTCCGAACGTGGTGCGCAATCGAACAAGCCTGCATTGGGTCACGCCGGAGCGCTTGGCGCAGGCCGCGCGAATCTGGCGACCCAAGTTTTCTCATCTTCCTAAACCGTGGATCGCCGTACTGGTGGGCGGTTATGGTGGCCCCTATGCGCTTGATCCGGAAAACGCCCGCCGCCTCGGGCAGGAGGCTCAAGCGATGGCGCATCGCTTAGGCGGCTCGCTTTTGGTGACCACCAGCGCGCGCACTTCGAAGCGAGCAGCCGAGGCTCTTTGCGCTGCGATCGAGGCGCCGTGCTTTTTCTACCGCTGGCTGCCTGAAGATGAGGCCAATCCTTATTTTGCTTTTCTGGCGCTCGCCGAGCGCTTCATCGTCACCTGCGACAGCGCCACCATGATTGCCGAAGCCACAGCCACCGGCAAGCGCGTGTATCTGTTCGACCTAAATTCTCCTGCTGCGTCCTTTGCAGGTGCTTGCCGGCGGCTTTTGCAGCTAGACCGGGTCCGGGCTTTCCTCTATCGCAAGCTCATGTGGGGGTTAGCTCCCAGGCGGATTACCCGCGACATCCGGGTGGTCCATCGGTTTCTTTTGGCCAGCGGGCGCGCGGTTTGGCTCGGCCAGGAGTTTGCGCGCGAGCCGCCACCCCCTTTAGACGAGCGGCCTGCGACGGTCGCCCGGGTTTACGCGCTGCTTGAAGTTGAGCCAGGAGCGGGCAAGAAAAAACAGCAGGTTTAAAGTTCTTTCCAGGAGGTTAGGCTGCGCCCTAAGAGCTCTTCGAGGAGCTCGACGTCTTGCCTAAAGCAGGCCAAAAGCTCTTGCCGGAATGCCCAAGGCAAAGGCGGTCGTGGGCGATGCACCAGGTTTTTTTTCAACAAAAGCTTGCGCAGGCGCTTGAGCGGATGGCGTTTGGGGCGTTTGCACACGCGTTGCTGTTCCAAGGTAGCCAGGAAATTTTTCACCTGCCTTGGCGGGCGTTTCAGCCAGCGCTGTAGCCACTTAAAGCGCGGATACTTGTTGCCTTCTTTGGGCGGAAAAGCCGTCCTGCCGTCGTACTCTACGCCCAAAAATTCAAGCACCCTGCGGTAGGTCACCAGAGGATCGGCAATGAAGTCGTCGAATACTACTACCAGGCAGCGCTCGCGCCTTGCTTGCTGGAACAAGCGTGCCAAGTGTTTGCCCAAACGCCCGATCTCGGCATATTGGAGCAGTGAGGGATGAAGGCAGGTTTTAGGTAGGCATTTGCCCTGCTTTCTAGCCTCTTGAAGGCGCCAGGCGGTGGCAAAATCCTCTTGATCTTCCTCAAGCAGCGCTATAAGCCGAGCGTGATAGGAATAAACCAGGTCAACCGGGTTACGTATCATGACCAAAAAGCGAGCGTTGGGGTTCAAGCACAGAATCCGGTCGATAGCCTCTGGATCGTAGAGGTAAGAGACTGAACCTTCGCCTATGACCTGATGCTGATCCGGATCGTAGTGAGCAAAACAGCGCTTGAGGTAGTAGTGTTCATCCAGCGTTGGATAACGCTCGCGTAATAAACTGAAAAAATGCGGTTCTTTAGGCCGAGAAAAGCAGATCTTGGGATGATGGCCAAGATAATGGCTCATCGCTGTGGTGCCGCAGCGCGGCGCGCCGATCAGGAAAAAGTCGGGAAAGAACGGCAGCGCCGGTTGTGGCTTGGAATTGAGTTGTTGGTAAGTTGGATTAGTTGCCATGGACAGGTTGATTCTCCATCCGGCGCAGGGCAGCGGCGTAGCGGTCTTCCCAGCTTTTCATGTTCTTGATTCCGTCCTGCACGTAAGGGGAAGCCTTGATCAGAGCCAGCCACAGCCGGCTGACAATTTTCCCAGGCCAATTGAGCGGGCGCTCGACGTGGACCAAAAGCACGGCCCGGTGTTCGTCGGTGTCGTTGCGTACCTCGTGGTCGTAAGTATCGTCAAACACAAAGCACTTTCCCTCTTCCCAGGTAAGCTTGCGATCGGCCACCCGAAGATAGCATTTTTCCCTTTCTTTGGGGACGATCAAGCCTAGGTGGCAGACGATAAAGCTCTTGGTTGGCCCGCGGTGGGGTGGAATGTGGCAGCCCGGATCGATGAAGGAAAACCAGGCGGTCATCATTCCTGGAATCTGTTCTAACACTTTGGCCGTCTCTGGGCAGCGCCGACAGTTGGTCTCGATCCTACGGTTAAAGCCGTATAAAAAGAAAGTCTTCCAGTGATCGCCTTGGGAAATCCGCTTTTGGTCAGGCGAGATTTCATGAAAGGCTGGGATCAGCTCGCGTTCCTTAAGCAGCCTTTCAGCTTCCTTGCGGATAGCTGGGTAGTTTTGTTCTAAGGTTTTGATCCAGGCAAATTGCTCAGGGTCGAATGCCGGTGGATCGCCAATCAGCGATTGGCTGGCCAGAAATTTGTCCACCAGGCGGGTCAAGAATTTTCCAGTCTTGATGATCGCGCGGCGTCTGAGCTGAGCTAGAGTCATCTTGGTTTACCTCTTTGGTTTTTACCCGACAAATTGTAACATTACAGCAACTTCAAGGAAGCTTTTTTGATTTGGATGCAAACTTTTTTACCCCGCGTCTGGCTGCTCGTCGGCGACAAAGCCGGCGACAATGCCCAGGCGACCGCTGTTGCCGAAGCGCTCGGCTGGCCAGTGGAAGTTCGGCGTTTAGCGTTTCAAGCCCCGTATCGGGTCGGTAAGCCAAAGTTTAAACCGTCTTTATATCACATCGATCAAGATTTATCCGATCCCTTGCTTCCCCCGTGGCCGGATTTGGTGATTACCATCGGCCGGCGGCCGGCGATGGCCGCTTTATGGGTCAAGCAGCAATCCGGGGGACGGACTAAGATCGTACTGCTCGGCAGGCCAAAAGGGTATTTTTCGGCGTTCGACCTGGTCGTGGTCCCAAGGCAATATTTTGTTCCCGATCGCCCCAATGTTTTGAAATTGACCTTGCCTCTGCTGCGGGTCGACAGGCAAGCGGTTGAAGCTGCGGCCAAAGCCTGGCGCGAGCGCTTAGAGTGCCTGCCGAAACCTCTAGTGGCGGTGCTAGTAGGAGGGGCGACCAAACCGTATCGGCTGGATGAGGCAGTGGCGCGCCGGCTTTTGGATGAGGCCCAGAAAGCCGTCGCTGGCCGAGGAACTTTGTACATCTCAACTAGCCGCCGCACGCCAATCGAGATCATCCAGGCATTGGATGCCTTAAAGCCGGCCAATGCGCTACTTTACCGCTACGGCCTGGACAAGCCCGAAGACAACCCTTATCTTGCCCTGTTAGGGCTGGCAGATGGATGCATCGTCACTGCCGATAGCGTTTCGATGATGGTGGAGGCTCTGCGCCTTCGCAAACCCTTGGCCATTTTTTCGCTCCCTATCCAGAATGCCAAGCGCATGCTTGTGAAACGGTGGATGCTCAAGCTGATCGGGGGACGTGACCTGAGCGCAATGCATAGTTTGATGTTTGAGCGGGGATGGGCGGTGCCATTGGGTCAGGGGGAGTTTCCTTATCCACCACCCCGGCTTGAGATACCCGATGAACTCACTGAGGTTGTGCGACGGATCACGACGTTAGTGGGCAAATGAACGTTAAGTTAATTTTTGATGAGATACGGCGATGATCAATCTTCAGGTTGCAGATGAGTTTAACGAAAACCAGGCAACTTTCCGACTTCAGCCTACGACAGGACCGATCGCTTTTTATCTTCCTGATCTCCACGGTGGAGGTGTTCAGCGCATCGTGTTAAGAATCGCCCAGGCCTTCGCTGATCGGGGATACGCGGTGGATCTCCTCGTATGTCGGCCTGAGGGAGAGCTCGGTTTTCTGCTCGGCAGAGGGCTTAGCCTTCACGTCCTGAAAGCTTCCACTTACCTGGTCTCTTTGCTTGCGGCTTGGCGCGCCGATCCTGAGATGGCCTGGCTTGCCCCGCGCCTTTTCTTCGGTCGCTACCGCTCAAAAACCCTGCCTTGCTTGCCGGCGCTAGCCGAATATTTGGTCAATCGCCGCCCTTTAGTCTTGTTTGCAGCGACGCCGTTTCTCAACATCGAAGCGGTCTTGGCCCGGCGGCTCGCCAAAGTTCCGGTACGGGTGGTGATCAGCGAGCGTAGCCACTTCTCGGTCGACGTGCCTAAACTGAGGCGCCGTGCCAAAGCGCTGGTGCCAGCGATGCGACGCGCTTACTTAGAGGCGGATGGAATTATCGCAGTCTCGCATGGCGTTGCCGACGACCTGATGCGTACCCTGGGAATACCGAACGAGCAGGTTGAAGTTGTGTACAACCCGGTTGTAGGCGCGGATTTCTTCCGGCGCATAGCCGAACCTGTAGATCACCCGTGGTTTCAAGACCAAAACATCCCAGTCCTGGTGGCCGTCGGCAGGCTGGCGCGACAAAAGGATTATCCTACTCTGCTGCGTGCTTTTGCCGAGTTGCGTAAAGAGCGCCTGGTTCGGCTTGCGATCTTGGGCAGTGGTGAAGATCGAGTGGTCGGCCGACTGAAGGCTTTGGCCAAAGATCTTGGGGTAGCCTCGGATGTGGCATTTTTGGGGTTTAAACCCAATCCCTTGCCTTATATAGCCAGGGCTGATCTTCTTGTCCTTTCTTCCCGCTGGGAAGGTTTGCCGAACGTACTCATCGAAGCTTTGGCCTGCGGTACTCCGGTAGTCAGCACCGATTGTCCCAGCGGTCCAGCGGAAATCCTGCAAGAGGGACGTTATGGACGCTTAGTCCCGGTGGGGGATGCCTGTGCCTTAGCCAAAGCGATGGCACAGACACTCGACTATCCTCCTGATCGCGAAAAGCTGCGAGAACGGGCTAGCGCCTTCGACGAGACTCGCGCAATCAAGTCCTATCAAAACATATTGCTAGGGTCTTCCCGGATGGGTTTATAAGATGCGATTTTCCCTTGAAGTCTTACCTTACCTTCGCGGCGAGTCGTTTTCAGACAGCCTTCGGATTTCTTTCCTTGAGGAAAAAGAACCGCTGCCTTGGTGGCAAGGCCGAAGCGCGTATCTAGAACAAATGCTGAAAGGGCGCTCGGTGATTCACTTAGGCTGTGTGGACCACGGGCCTGAAAATGCCGCCGCGCGCATGGCTAAGGGTACTTGGTTGCACCAGAAGCTGGTGACCATCGCCTCCCCATGCGCGGGAGTAGACATCGATGCGGAAGGAGTCAAATATCTCACTCAAACTTTGGGACTAGGCGAAGTCTATTGTGCGAATCTAGCCACGGAAGATGTGCCGGCTTTACAGAGCCGGCAATGGGACGTTTTGTTGCTCGGCGAGATAATCGAGCATCTAGACGACCCAGTGGCATTCTTGACCGGTGTCCATCGGCGCTACGGCAGCTGTATTGGCAGTCTGCTTGCTACTGTGCCCAATGCGTTTGCCTTCAACAACTTGCGCCACGCGCTTAAGGGGGAGGAGCGCATCAATACGGATCACCGCTATTGGTTTACTCCTTACACCTTGGCAAAGGTATTGGTTCGGGCAGGATTTGTTCCCAAGGCGTTTCATTTCATGAGCCTGAATCCGTTTATCCGTCCGCCGATCTGGAAATCGTTTTATCGCAGGCGCAAGGCCGAAAAGCTCATCGCTTTTTGGCTACAGGACCGCTATCCGATGCTGCGCAAGACCTTGGTGATGTGGGCTGTTCCCCAGGAGCGGATGAAAGCCTAAGCTCTTCAGCTACGGCAAGGCCTAAGGGAAGCCAAAACATCATAAAGACTTCTTTTATCCTAACTCCCGGCAAAAGCTCCCAGCCGTTCGGCGCGATGCACACAAAGCCGTACACCAAAAGCGCCAGCGAGAGAAAATTGCCGGCGGCCGCGCCGCCTTTAAAGGCGCGATACAAGCTGCATCCCAATAGCCAGGCTGCCAGTCCCAATCCGGCTACCCCTCCGACTCTTAAGTTTTCGATAAAAAAGCTGTGGGAGTGAGCATAGTGGTACAGGCTACCGTCAGCCAGTTTGGTTATCCCACCGGGATTGGCAAAGTACCCCTGCCCAAGCCAGGGGTGCCGGATCGCCTGAGTCAATGCCTCCATCCAGATGTAAGGACGATAAGGTTCCGGGCGCGTCAGCGTGGCGGCCAGTTCTGGGGTGAGGGCGGCTAGAACCAGTCCTCCCGATCCCAAAACACCCAATGGGATAAGGAGCTTGCGGTTGGGTTGCAGGGCGATAAGCAAAATGAGGCTCACCCCCATCGCCATCAGCACGCTTCGGGTCCAGCTCACACAGGCATAGGCCAAAATCGCCGCAAACGCCAGGCCATAACTGAGGCGATTGATAAGATGTGAGCAAACCATTATCCGATGCCAAGCGATCAGCGCAAATACGCCGAAAACAGCAGCGCCTTGGATAGGATTGTCCAGGTAGCCAAAGCCTTCCATGCGCGATTGTGGAAAAGGATGTCGGCTGTACCATGCGGCGATGACCAAACTCGCCGAGGCAGCAGCTAGAAAACACAACCAGCTGAGCTGGCGGTCGAAAGCTTCTTGATGGCAGCCCCTAAGCCCTGCGGTGAGAAGCACAAAATGGGCAATTGTAATTCCGCTGGCTAAGGTGGAAAGGACAGCTTTGGCCTCAATTTGCGGCGACCAAAACATGCTGGCTAGAAGAAATCCCAGATACACCAAGATAAGTTGGTACAGCCGGCTTGCTTTAGCGAGCTTCCAAAACTCCGGCAGATACCGCCACGACCAGGGAATGATCAAGCTGGTGTAGAGGGTCCACAGCTTTTTGCCGTGGACGACGACTAGCAAACAGGCTCCTAGAAATACGGCATAGGCCAAAAGCAGCGCCAGGCAACCGTCGATATTAAGTTTAGGGATCGGCGCTTGGACTAGATTGGTCTGCCAGAGCCTGGTCAAATAGGGCCAAAAATACAGCAGGATCAGATTGGCGTAAAAAAGCCAGGTAATTTTGACCTCTGGTAGGAGTATCTTAAAGCAGGCGCTCAAGGCCAAAGCATAAACCAAAAGCACAGCCTGCCACCTGCCGGCAGCAATAGAAGATCTTAGTTGCATCAAAGGTTAACCTAACGGCGCCGATAAGTTCCGATCAGCGCGGTTTCTTCCAAGATATGCCCTTGCATGGCTTGCTCTAGCTGCCGTTTTGTCGGGTAGCCAAGGTCCGGCAGCACGGTATCTAGCGCATAAAGCTTGAAGAAGTAGCGGTGCTCGCCTATGGGCGGGCAGGGTCCGCCGTAGCCGGTGCGTTTCCAGTCGTTTAGGCCTTCTTTGGTTCCAGGGGGGAGGTGGGAAACGCCCTCGGGCAATCCCTCAGCGTCCGGGGGAATATTGTAGAGCACCCAGTGCACCCAGACCATCTTAGGTGCGCGCGGATCTGGCGCATCCGGATCGTCCACGATCAACGCAAGGCTCTGGGTGCCTTTTGGCAGATTGGACCAGGCAAGTGGGGGAGAGATGTCTTCGCCATCGCAGGTGTATTGTTTCGGAATCTTTCCGTTCTGGGAGAAAGCTGAAGAAGCAAGCGTCAGAGCCATAACAGACCTCACAGGCTGTAAGTTGGCGGCAAGTGCCGGCGTCCCTGAGCACAGGACAGCGGTGAAGATCACATAGCGCCACATGATTGATTGCTGATGTTTAATCTATCAATAATAATGCACAATTTTCAGCAAAAAATCTTCCATAATGTTGACCTTAATGACAAGTGAAACTCGCCTGGTTGGATTTGTCTAATACTGACTGAAATAGATGTAGCCCTAGAGGCTTATTTAAGGCCGAAGTAAGTAAAAGTCAAAAGGGAAATCCATTTTCTTAACTTAAAGAGGGTGTGATATGGTAGACCTGGAACATGGGTTTCAAGACAGCCACGACCTTGTAAGTGAAGATGGAGTCGAGAGAGAAGTAGATGAGTTATTTTCCGTTTGGCGTAAGGATCAGGATAAGCTTGCAGCTCGCCGACGGGTAGAGCGTTATCTTGAGCTCAAGCGGCTGCGTGAGCAGATCGGTGATGTCTTCGATCTGAATGATATTTGACAGCTTGACATCTTTAGGGCGCGCCCGCATATTTGTCCGCAGTTTAAGTCATAAGAGGAAGCGAAGATGGAATTGAAAGATGACGTCAAACGCCTGCTTGAGACTTTGCGGCAAGAACGGGATGAGCTTCGAGTAAGGATGCACCTGGCCAAATTGGAGGTGCAGCAGGAGTGGGAAAAAGCGGAGAAACAGTGGGAGAGCTTTAAAGCCAAAGCTGGGGAAGTCTTGGAGGACACCAAGGAAGTGGCTGCAGATCTCGCCGAATCGGCCAAAGCGATCGGCGAAGAGCTCAAAAATGTTTATTTGCGGATCCGCGAGCGCCTGACTTGATCTCGCATGGTTTGGAATGGCCGCCCCAAGGCGGCCATTTTTAATGTTTGAAATCTAAACGACAAATCAAATCATGAAAGTTGTGCTGGCCTATTCGGGGGGGCTAGATACCTCGGTGATCCTAAAATGGCTACAAGAGACTTATGGCTGCGAGGTAATTACTTTTACCGCTGACATCGGCCAAGAAGAGGAGCTGGAACCTGCGCGCGAAAAGGCCAGGGCCTTAGGGGTTCGACAAATCTACATCGACGATCTTAAGGAGGAATTTGCGCGCGATTTCGTCTTTCCAATGTTCCGCGCCAACGCCGTCTATGAAGGCGAGTATTTGCTTGGGACATCCATCGCCCGGCCGTTGATCGTAAAGCGCTTGGTCGAGATCGCTCACGAGGTCGGCGCCGACGCCATCGCCCATGGCGCGACCGGCAAAGGCAACGATCAGGTCCGCTTCGAACTAGGTGCCTATGCTTTGGATCCAAAAATCAAGATCATTGCGCCGTGGCGGGAATGGGAGTTAAATTCGCGGGAGAAGCTTTTGGCCTACGCCGAAGCTCATGGCATTCCCATCGAAAGAAAGCAGGGAAAGGGTTCGCCTTATTCCATGGATGCCAACCTGCTGCACATCTCCTACGAGGGGGGGAGGCTGGAAGACCCTTGGGCCGAGCCAGAGGAAGAGATGTGGCGCTGGACCGTAGCCCCAGAGCAGGCCCCAGACCAACCGCGGTATTTGGAATTGAGCTTCGAACGCGGTGACCTGGTGGCCATTGATGGGGAATCCAAGACTCCAGCCCAGGCGCTCCAGACCTTAAATCGGCTCGGCAGCGCGCACGGTATCGGTAGATTGGACCTAGTCGAAAACCGCTACGTAGGGATGAAGTCGCGCGGCTGCTACGAGACTCCGGGTGGGACTATCTTGCTCAAGGCACACCGCGCGATCGAGTCTATCACTCTAGACCGTGAAGTGGCCCACCTCAAAGACGAGCTGATGCCGCGCTATGCCAGCTTGATCTACAACGGCTATTGGTGGAGCCCGGAGCGCAAGGCGCTGCAGGCGCTGATTGATGCCTCCCAAGAGACGGTCAACGGTACAGTCAGGCTTAAGCTATACAAAGGTAACGTCTATGTAGTCGGACGCCGCTCCGAAAACAGCCTATTCGATGCCGCCAGCGCTACCTTCGAGGACGACAAAGGGGCTTACAATCAGAAGGACGCCGAAGGTTTTATCAAGCTCAACGGCCTTAGACTCAAAATCTTGGCCCAAAAGGGGATGAAATTTTTCTAGGTAATTCCGTACTTCTGCATCCGATAAAGCAGGGTATCTCGGCTGATTCCCAACAGCCTGGCCGAGCGGCTGCGGTTACCGCCGGTACGAGCCAGAGCCTGGCGGATCAGTTCGATCTCCACCTCTTCCAGCGACAGACCGGTAGGCGGTAAAGCGATGCCGTGGCGAGGACGCGAGGTTGAAAAGATTTGCGGCGGCAGATTGCTCGCCTCGATCGTTTTCCCGGCTAGGAGGATCGCCAGCCGCTCGCAGACGTTGCGCAGTTCGCGCACGTTGCCTGGCCAATCATAGTGGATCAAGGCTTGTAGGGCAGGCTTGGCGAAGCGGGCCGGTTCCAGCCCGTATTCGCAAGCGGCCTGCTTAAGGAAGTGCTCGGCTAAAAGCGGGATGTCTTCGCGCCGCTCGCGCAAGGGAGGGATTTCCAAGGGGACGACGTTCAACCGGTAATAAAGGTCTTGGCGGAATTCACCGCGCTGGATTTTTTCCCCCAAGTCGGCGTTGGTGGCAGCGATGATGCGCACGTCCACCTTTTCGATGGCAGTTGCGCCCACCGGCTGGCACTCGCCGGTCTCCAAAAACCTAAGCAGCTTTCCCTGGAGGGAATAAGGCATGGAATCGATTTCGTCCAAAAGGACCGTCCCGCCATCGGCAGCCTGAAGCTTGCCTGGTTGGTTGCAGATCGCGCCGGTGAAAGCCCCCTTGCGGTGACCGAACAGTTCCGATTCAGCCAGCGATTCGGGGAGGGCGGCGCAATTGATGGTGATGAACGGACGATCGGCGCGTGGGCTAGATCGCTGCAATGCCTGGGCGAGCATTTCCTTGCCGGTACCGGTCTCTCCGATAATCAAGACAGTGACGTCGGTGGCTGCCACCATCTTGGCAGAACGCAGCAGCGCCTCGAAGTTCGGCGCTTGACCGATGAGCGATTGGAACTTTTCCATCAGATTCACCCCATTTTTTCTTATTTGCTGCATAACCCACGGATTTAAATTTGGGAAGGCTGCCAGCGAGGCTAACAAGATCACGAAAACCCCGGCGCCGACCCGGAACCTGCGCATCTTGGCCAGGCGTACCATCCAATTGGTCATTATACCGACTCCCATGACCGCAGGTAAAGTTCCCAAGCCGAAAGCCGCCATGGCTAAGGCACCGCGGCTTGGACTGCCGGCTGTGGCGGCGAGCGCCAGGGCGGTATAAACCAGCCCGCAGGGCAACCAGCCCCAGATCATGCCGAATAAAAACGCCTGGGAAAGATTGGCCACCGGCAAGATCCTTCGGCCTAAGGGTTCGAGCAAGCGCCAAAGGTGTCCACCGAGTCTCTCTAAATACGCAAATCTAGGGAACCAGCCGGCGATGTAGAAACCGCACGCGGCCATGATCAGGCTGGCGGTGATCTGGAGCATCCGGTAACCCTGGACGCCGAATGGCAATTCTAAAGCGTATCTTAAGCTGCCGGCGATCAGCCCCGCCATGGAGTAGCTTGCGATCCGACCCAGATTGTAGCTGAGAACGAAAGGGGTAAGGAGTTGTTTGTGGGCGCGGATTTGCCGGCTTAGGCTTAAGGTGAGGGTGCCGATGATGGAGCCGCACATACCGATGCAGTGGAAGCTCGAAAACAGCCCCATGATGACGGCGACTAAGTAAACCGGCTCGAATGCCTGGGCAGGCATGGGAATGCTCAGCGATGTCGCTCGAAAATCTTCCGGATCTGGTCCTGGAAGGCTAAAGCGGCAGATTTTGGGTCTGCGGCGTCGCGGATCGGGCGGCCGATCACCACGTAGTCCGCTCCATCGGCGAAAGCCTGGGCTAAGGTTGTCGTGCGCCTTTGGTCGTCACGCTGGTCTAAATCAGAACGGATGCCAGGAGTGACGATCAAAAAGTCGCCTGCGAGCGTTTTGCGGATGACGGCGGCCTCTTGCCCCGAAGCGATCACGCCGTCAAGTCCTGCCTGCCAGGCTTGGCGGGCGCGCTTGAGCACCAGGGAGCTTGGGTCTTCAGCATACCCCATGTCTCTCACAGCCTGCGCGTCGAGGCTGGTCAGAAGCGTGACCGCTAGAATTTTCAACGTTTTTTCTTTGCCGCGGGCGGCAGCTTGCATGATCGCCTGGTCTCCGTGAACTGTGGCAAATTGCACCTCAGTGCGACTCAAAGCCCGCACTGCCCGTTCTACCGTAGCAGGAATATCATAAAACTTAAGATCGACAAATACTTTCTTTCCCTGTCTTCTGAGCCAGTCGATCAGAGAGAAACAGTCGCCGGCCATAAACAGCTCAAGACCAATTTTATAGAATGACACCTCTTCCCCTAGGATTTCGACCAGCTGCTTGGCCTGATTATGAGTGGGGAGGTCCAAAGCGACGATCAGCCGCTCGCGCGGAGGGATGGGTTTGGTGGATAAGGGCATGGTGTGTTCCTAGCGTTAGTTGAGGAAGTCAATGATACAAAATCTATAGCCGGGCTGGTGGGAATCCATGGCTGCGGTTCTACTCAAAATGTTTTTGCTCATCCTGTGCGGCATTTCTTGGCGCGTTCTGCGTCCGGCTGGCTTAGAGGGAGATCAGACTCGTCTAGTGCTGACCAACCTCGTTTACTACTTGTTCCTGCCGGGATTGATCTTGAAATTGATGAGCCGCTCGCACTTGGGAGTAGAAACCCTGCTGATTGCCGGATACGGGATCGGAATAGTAGGGTGTGGAGGGGCATTGGCAGCGCTTTATGGGCGTTGGCGACGGCTGCCGTCGGCTCAGGCGGGGGCAGCCTGGTTGGCGGTGACTTTTCCTAATGTCACTTTTTTGGGGCTGCCAGTACTGCAGCAGACTTTCGGCGATTGGGCAGCGCTTTTGGTCATCCAGCTCGATCTGTTTGCCTGCACTCCCTTGGTATTGACGCTGGGAATCGGGGTTGCAAGAGCGTTCGGCGGTCAGCACCGAGAGGATAGCCACTGGCTGGCTTTGTTGCGGGTACCGCCGCTGTGGGCAGCGGCATTGGCAGTCGGGTTGAACCTAGCTGGCTGGCCGTTGCCACCCTGGGCCTTGGATTTCCTTGATCTACTGGCTCAGGCGGTCACGCCGCTGATGTTGCTCGCGTTGGGGTTGGCCTTGGACTTGAAGAGCTTGCGTTGGTGCAATTGGCCGCTGGTGGGGGCGGTGGTGACGATCAAATTGGCGCTGATGCCTCTGTTCGGTTGGTGGTTGGGCATGCAGCTTAAGTTCTCCGGCGACGAGCTCACTGCGTTGGTACTGGAGGCGGGCATGCCCAGCATGTTGTTCGGGATCGTATTGTGCGATCGATTCGGCCTGGACAGCCGTCTGTATGCTTTGTTGGTGACCGCAAGCACGCTCTTGTCTCTGGCCAGCCTGCCGCTTTGGTATGAACTGCTCGAAGGCGGGTATAATTTAGTTTTTTAAAAAAGAGGAGAATGCGATGGGATTCATGCAAGGTAGGAGGGTTTTGATCGTCGGCCTTGCCAGCAACCGTTCCATTGCCTGGGGTATCGCCCAGGCCATGCATCGGGAGGGGGCGGAGTTGGCGTTTACCTATCAGAACGACAAACTCAAAGAACGGGTGGAAACGCTGGCCGCCGAGTGCGGGAGCCATCTAACTTGCGCCTGCGATGTCAGCCGCGATGAAGAAATCCAAAGGGTTTTCGACTACTTGAGCCAGCACTGGGATGGCCTGGACGGCATCGTCCACTCGGTTGCCTATGCCCCGCGTCAGGCATTGGATGGGGATTATCTTAGCGCGGTCGACCGAGAGTCGTTCCGCATCGCCCACGACATCAGTTCCTATAGCTTTGCCGCCCTCGCCAAGGCCGGCCGGGCGATGCTCAAGCCGGGTGGTGCGCTGTTGACTTTGAGCTACTTAGGGGCCGAGCGGGTGATTCCCAATTACAACGTGATGGGGTTAGCCAAGGCCAGCCTGGAAGCCAATGTGCGATATTTAGCCGCTTCCTTGGGACCTTTCGGCGTTCGGGTCAACGCGATCTCGGCTGGCCCCATTCGGACCCTGGCGGCTTCCGGCATCAGCAATTTTCGGGAGATGTTAAGCAAAGCCGAAAAGGCCTCTCCCTTGCGCCGAAACGTTACCATCGAGGAGGTGGGGAACGCCGCGGCGTTTTTGTGCTCGGATCTGGCCTCAGGGATCACCGGCGAGGTGCTCTATGTGGACGCCGGCTATCACATCATCGGCCTAGCTTTCGAGATTTAGGTTTTCAGCGCGACCCGACTTGCGGACGAGGAGCTGTTCGAATTCGGAGGCGGGCATGGGTTTGCCAAACAGATAACCCTGCCCTTCGTCGCAGCCAAAGCGGCGCAGCAATGTCAGTTGGCCTTGGGTTTCGATCCCCTCGGCCAGAATTTTGAGCCTGAGGCTGTGGCCCAGGCCGATAATCCCTTCGACGATGGCGGCGCTGCCTGGATCGTGTTCTAGCGGCTGGATAAAGGACTGATCGATTTTAAGGGTATCGAGGGGAAAACGCTTGAGATGGCTCAGTGAGGCAAAGCCGGTGCCGAAATCGTCCAGGGCGAGTTTGACCCTTAGGTCTTTCAGCTGCTGAAGCACATACACTGTGTGCTCGACATCGAGCATGGCGGAAGATTCGGTGATTTCCAGTTCCAGCTGCTCGGGTAAGATCGGATATTCTTGGAGCAGCTGCTCGATCAGGACTGGTAAGTTTTGCTGGTGAAATTGATAGGCCGAAACATTGATCGCCAGCCTTAACGGGAAGCCAGCCTGATGCCAAGCCTGTAACTGGTGCATGGCCTGGCGCATCAGCCAGGCGCTAATGGGGCCGATGATCCCGGTTTCTTCGGCGAGGGGGATGAATTCCTGAGGTGGCAACAGGGAGTAATGGGGGTGATGCCAGCGCAAGGTGACCTCGGCGCCGCACAGCGTCCCATCTTTAAGCCGGACCTGGGGCTGGTAATACGGTTCTAACTCCTGATACTCGAGGGCGTGGCGCAGGTACCCTTCCAGGGCTAAGGGGTGGTGGCGGGGTTCGAATTTGGCCTGATACCGGCAGAAGGTGTTGCCGCCGCGTTTTTTGGCCTGCTGCAAGGCCAGATCGGCGGCATGGAGAAGAGCCTCTGGATCTGTGCCATCATCTGGATAAAGACTATACCCCACGCTGAGCGAAACGCAGAACTCCCGGTGATCGACATAGAGGGGGCGGTGCAGGGCGCTGATTAGAACCTTGGCCAGAAGTTCGGCGCTGCCGTCAGGAGCGAGCAAAGCGAAGGTATCGGCCTCAAAGCGATACAGCTTGGCGTTGAGTCCACTGCGGCCCAATTCCTCGCGGAGTCGCCCTGCGACAGCGCCGAGCAACTGGTCGCAAAGCAGGTATCCTAAGCTGCCGATGAACAGCTTGAAGCGGTCAATATTGAGCAAGAACACCGCAACCTCTGGAAAGCGTTGCAAATGTTTATGCAGATCTGCGTGAAACGCGTGGCGATTGGGAAGCCCAGTGGCTTCATCGTGACCGGCCTGCCAAGTCAAAGCGCGCATGAGCAGAAAATTCAGGACGGTGCGCAGGGCAGTGCCGAAGAGGAGGATAAGCGCTGGGACTAGGACCGAGTAAGCCCTAGGCTGCAGGTTGCTTGTAATCAGAAAGATCGTCAGGGCCAGGATCAGGAGATCCAAAGCGGCGCTTAGGAGGGTTAAACACCGGTAAAGCATAAAAGATCAGGGCGATTTCCGTATTAAATGCGATTATTATCTGGCCGTATCGGTGCCGGCAAGCTTTTGGGTTTTTGCGGACCTAGGAGCGGCTGTTATACTTAGAATGTGTTTTGGTGAAACCGGAGTTGCCCGGTCATAGTCTGAGCCTGAAATTGAGGGATGTAATTTATTATGAAGTGGCTTAATCTCAGCTTGATCCGCTTATTTGAGTTTCTCACCTTGCTGATATATTCCTTCTTCGTGTTGGTGTACTTCGGTGCTTTTCTGCTGTTGCCGCTTGACCTCTTGTCGCTATTGGTCAATGGGATGGGGATGATCGGTTTACCGACCGTCGTTTCCGTTCCGCTAGCTACAGCAGTAAGCGGGTATTTTTGTTACCTAGTTTACAAGATGCCTGGGGTATATCAGATCCTCCTCAATGGAGGAATAGAGCTGACCAACGCCGGTTATATTCAGATTCAACATCTGGAGAGTATTGTCCAGAAACTCGGCAGTGGGCCTGCCTCGGCTAACTCTGCTTCAGGTAACGCTTGAATTTCAGCTGGCCTTAAAGAGCGTCTCTGCTGGACCTGCACGGCGCGATGATCCGGAAGCTGGTTTTTGGCGCCTTGGCCTTGGCTTTGGCCGCCACTTTTGTGGCCGTCCATCCATGGGAGCTGGAGGGGGCAGTAGCTGGTGCCAGAGCCGCGGCGTTTCCTCCGCCCGCCACCTACCAGCGGGTGGTATATGTTTATGACGGAGATACGGTGCAGCTTGCGGATGGGAGGCGGGTGCGGCTTCTCAACATCAATGCTCCTGAGATCAAGACCCATTCAAAGCGCGGCGAGCCAAGTGGAGAGCCGGCCAAGCGCGCGCTTGAGAGGCTGACCCGGGGAAAGCGCGTGCGGCTGGAATACGACGCTCAAACTCAGGATCACTATGGGCGCACGCTGGCCTACCTGTTTACCGAGGACGGCCTCCACGTCAACCTGACCTTGGTCAAACAGGGCTTTGCAGTCGCCAATCTCCACCCCCCTAACCTCAAGTATGCCGAGGCGATCCTCGCCGCCGAGCGCGAGGCGGAAGCGGCAAAACGCGGGGTCTGGGGTATGGCTGCTTATGCCCCGAAACCGATCGAAGTCTTGCGCCGCACAAAGGTTTATGGTTGGCAAAGGGTGCAGGGTAGGGTGAGGCGGATTAAACCCTTACGCAAGTTCATCCGGCTTGAGTTCGACCGCGACCTGTACGTGACCATCCCCAAGGCGAATCTTAAGTGGTTTCCTCCCCTTTCTACTTATCTTGAGGCTAAGCTCGAGGTGCGTGCTTGGCCTAAGCGGCGTGGGCAAAGCGTTTCGATGTTAGTGCGTCATCCCAGCGCTTTGGTAGTTCTGCGGTGATTGACGGTTTTTTTATCAGTGTAAGGAGAACAAGCATGACGATTGGAGATTATCGCAAATACGTTTGCGTGGTCTGCGGCTATATCTATGACGAGGCTGAAGGCGACCCGGAGGGGGGGCTTCCGCCCGGGACACGGTTTGAGGATATTCCCGATGACTGGGTCTGCGCTGAGTGCGGGGCTTCCAAGGAGGATTTTGAATTGCTGGAGGAATAGCTTAGAAGCTGATCCAGCCGGCCTTCCTGGTTCAAAGTGGCTAATTCCTGAAACCCGCCAACGTAAAAATCACCGATAAAGATTTGGGGTACTGTTCGGCGGCCAGTTTTACGAAGCATTTCCTGGAACCTATCCGGCTCCAGATCGATCCTAAGTTTATGGATGGACGTAACCCCTTTACTCAAGAGCAGCTTCTCAGCCAATAGGCAGTAAGGACAACGGGCGGTTGTATACATGACGACAGGTTTCATCAGCTACATTGTAATTCAACCTTGAGCGTTTCGGCCAGGGAGTGAAATCGGTTAAACTTAACCGCTTTTTAGAACTGAGGAACTAGCCATGCAGACACCCTGGATTGCTCCTTCGATCTTATCGGCCGACTTTGCCCGTCTCGGCGAGGAAGTGGAAAACGTACTCAAAGCCGGCGGCGACCTCATCCACTTCGACGTCATGGATAACCACTACGTCCCCAATCTGACTTTCGGCCCAATGGTCTGCGAAGCGCTGCGCAAGTATGGCATTACCGCGCCAATTGACGTCCATCTGATGATCAAGCCGGTGGATCGGATCATCCCGGATTTTGCCAAAGCGGGGGCGACTTACATCACCTTTCATCCAGAGGCCTCCGACCACGTAGACCGCACTCTGCAATTGATCCAGGACTTGGGCCTCAAGGCAGGCCTGGTATTCAATCCGGCAACCCCTCTGGATTACCTAGACTGGGCCATCGAGCGGGTAGACATGGTGTTGTTAATGTCGGTCAACCCCGGCTTTGGTGGCCAGTCGTTCATTCCTTATGTGCTGCGCAAGATCGAACGGGTGCGTAGCCTGATCGATTCTGTAGGTCGGCCAATCCGACTAGAGGTGGACGGCGGTATCAAGGTGGATAACATCGCCCAGGTAGCCGCTGCCGGGGCCGATACCTTCGTCGCCGGATCGGCGATTTTCGGCCAGCCGGACTATCAAGCAGTGATTGCGGCCATGCGGGCAGAGATCGCCAAGGGCTTGGCTAAGGTGAGATGACACCATTCCTATGACACCTGAGCGTTTTCGGGAGCTCGCCGCTCTCGGGTTCAACCGTATTCCCGTCAGCCGGGAGGTCCTGGCGGATCTGGATACTCCGCTGAGCGCCTATCTTAAGCTGGCAGGTCAGTCTTATACCTATTTGTTCGAATCGGTGCAGGGTGGCGAGCGCTTCGGGCGTTATTCCATCATCGGCCTGCCGGCGCGGCAGGTGATCCGTGTTCGGGGAAACAAGGTCGAAGTTTGGCGCGGGGAAGAATTGCTCGAAGAGCAAACGACAGCGGATCCGTGGGGCTGGATCCGAGGGTTTGCCCAACGTTTTGCCGTTCCGACTTTACCCGGCATGCCCAGATTCAGCGGCGGCCTGGTAGGCTATTTCGGTTACGAGACCGTCGCCTATTTAGAATCTAGGTTGAAATCGGCTGCGGCCAAACCAGATCCCCTTCAGACTCCCGACATTCTGCTGATGGTTTCAGAAGACCTTTTGGTGTTTGACAACCTGGCAGGCAGTCTCAAGTTGATCACTCACGCCGATCCCAGCCAGCCTGAGGCGTTCGAGCAGGCGACTGCGCGCTTGGAGGAATGGATTGCACGCTTGCACAGCAGCTGTCCGTATCCGTCTGAAAGCGCAAAGTACCGTATCAGCGAAGCGGATTTCGTCTCCGGTTTTACCCGCAAAGGCTTCGAACAGGCGGTGGAGCGGGTTAAAGACTACATCGTCGCCGGGGACGTCATGCAGGTAGTTCTATCCCAGCGTCTGTCGATCCCTTACCGTGGAGACCCTTTGAGTGTCTATCGAGCGCTGCGTTGGCTTAACCCATCTCCCTATTTGTATTATTTGAATCTTAAAGACTTCCACATCGTCGGCTCTTCGCCCGAAATCCTGGTGCGGCTCGAGGATGCTGCCGTCACCGTCCGCCCTATTGCCGGAACTCGCCCTCGAGGGCAAACTCCAGAGGAGGATCTAGCGCTGGAAAAAGAGCTTCTGGCCGATCCCAAAGAGTTAGCTGAACACCTGATGCTCATTGATCTTGGGCGCAATGACATCGGACGGGTAGCTGAGATCGGCAGCGTCGAGGTGACCGAGAAGATGATCATCGAGCGTTATTCTCACGTCATGCACATCGTTTCTAACGTGACCGGAAGGCTCAAGGCTGGGCTCGATGCCTTCGACGCGCTTGCGGCCACTTTTCCGGCCGGTACCGTCTCGGGGGCGCCTAAAATCCGGGCGATGGAGATCATCGCCGAACTGGAGCCGGTCAAGCGGGGCATTTATTCCGGGGCGGTAGGTTACATCGGCTGGGCAGGCAATCTAGACACCGCTATCGCTATCCGCACCGCGGTGATCAAGGACGGCCAACTCCACGTTCAGGCGGGAGCAGGGATTGTCTACGATTCGGTCCCGGCCAAGGAGTGGGAAGAGACCATGAACAAGGGGCGCGCTTTGTTCCGCGCCGTGGCGCGTGCATTGGAGGGGCTTTCGGCATGAGTCGGGTGGTGATGATCGACAACTACGACTCCTTCACTTATAACCTGGTCCAATACCTGGGAGAGTTGGGGGCAGAGGTTAAGGTGGTGCGCAACGATCAGGTGAGTCTAGAAGATATCGAACGCCTTATGCCTGATCGGATCGTCATTTCTCCCGGCCCTTGCACTCCCAAGGAAGCAGGTATTTCGGTGCCTGTGATCGAACACTTCAAAGGCAAGCTGCCGATTTTGGGGGTATGTCTAGGTCATCAAAGCATCGGCGTGGCTTTCGGTGGCCGCATCGTCCACGCTAAGACGATCATGCACGGTAAAACCTCATTAGTTTATCATCAGGGACAAGGTGTGTTCCGGGGGCTTCCCAGTCCCTTCGAAGCTACTCGTTACCACTCCTTGGTGATCGAACGCGAGAGCCTTCCTGAGTGTCTCGAGATTACCGCCTGGACTTTAGATAAAGCTGGAGATTTCGAAGAGATCATGGGAGTGCGCCACAAGGACTACCCGATCCAAGGAGTACAGTTTCATCCCGAGTCGATTTTGACTCAGTATGGCCACGCGTTGCTCGGCAATTTTTTGCAAGACAGATGAACATCCGCGCGGCTATCGCCAAGTTGCTCGAGCCGGCCGACTTAAGCGCTGAACAGATGCAGGAGGTCATGGCGCAAATCCTGGCCGGCAAGACCACTCCAGCCCAGGCTGCAGGTTTCTTAGTCGCGCTTAGGGCCAAAGGTGAGAGCGTTGAGGAAATCGTCGCCGCAGCTGAGGTGCTGCGCAAACATGCAGTCGATCTCGAAGCCAGCGGCGATTCCCTGATCGACACTTGCGGTACCGGGGGAGATGCCGCAAATACCTTCAACATCTCTACCACGGCGGCTTTCGTAGTAGCCGCGGCTGGCGGCAGAGTGGCCAAGCACGGCAATCGGTCGGTCTCCAGCCGCAGCGGCTCGGCTGACGTGCTCGAAGCGGCCGGGGTCAGGCTGGATTTGACTCCAGCCCAGGTCAAGCACTGTATCGCTCAAGTCGGTATCGGATTTCTCTATGCCCCTTACCACTATAGCGCGCTCGGACACCTGGCCGCAGTGCGGCGAGAGCTTGGGGTCAGGACTTTGTTCAATCTGCTTGGTCCTTTGCTCAATCCATTAGGGGCCAGGCATCAGCTTTTAGGGGTGTTCGACGCCCGCTATCTGATACCCCTGGCGCGAGTACTTAAGCGGCTGGGCAGCCGCCATGCCCTGGTGGTTCACGCTGAGGACGGTTTGGATGAGATCAGCCTTGCTGCCCCTACTCAGGTAGCTGAGCTTAAGGCGGGAGAAGTCAAAACCTTTACCATCGCGCCAGAGCAGTTTGGCCTTTCCCGCGCTCCGCTGAGTGCGATCCAGGTCGATTCTGTCGCTGAAAGCCTTAAGATCATGCGCAGCGTCTTGGCGGGGGAACCGGGGCCAGCCAGCGACATCGTCGCGCTCAACGCCGGAGCGGCGATCTACGCTGCCGATTTGACCGATTCGTTGGCTAGTGGCGTGGAGAAAGCCCGTGCCGTGTTGGCCTGCGGAGCGGCCGTGGAGAAGTTGAATGCCCTGATTGAATGGACCCAAGCCAATGAATAATTCCAACATCCTGCAACGAATCTTGGCCACTAAGCGCGAAGAGCTCAGCCAGCGTAAACAGCGCATTCCCCTGGCTGAGATGCGCCGGTTGGCCGACTCCCAGCCTCCCCCTTTGGATTTTCAGGAAGCTTTGCAAAGGCGGGTGGCGAATGGCCAGCCGGCGGTGATCGCCGAGATCAAAAAAGCCTCGCCGAGCCAGGGGGTGATCCGGGAGGCTTTCGATCCGCGCGAGATCGCCGCAAGCTATGCCAAGGGGGGGGCAGCGTGCCTTTCAGTGTTGACCGACAAACATTATTTCCAGGGCTGCGAGGCTTACCTCGAACTGGCTAAACAAACGGCAGGGCTTCCCACCCTGCGCAAGGATTTTCTCATCGACCCTTACCAAGTCTATGAGGCGCGAGCCATCCAAGCCGACGCGATCCTGTTGATCGCAGCGGCTTTGGATAGTCAAAGGCTTTTGGACCTCAGTCAACTGGCGGCCGAGCTCTCGCTGGCCGTGTTGGTGGAGGTGCACGATGCCGATGAACTGGAACAAGCCTTGCTTTTAGAAGACGCTATTTTGGGCATCAACAACCGTAACTTAAGGACTTTCCAAGTTTCCTTGGAAAACACTTTGAACCTTTTACCTTTGATTCCAGAGGGTCGGTTAGTGGTCACCGAAAGCGGCATCCACACGCCTGAGGATGTAGTTAAAATGCGTGCCTTGGGGGTACACGCCTTTTTAGTGGGCGAAGCGTTCATGCGGGCGGAAGATCCAGGAGAATGCCTTAGGCGGTTGTTTTACTCGTGAAGCCGATAATGCAAAGAAGATATCTGTTCGGAAATGATCCCCATCAGGAAGATGAACAGCGACCCTAAAAACAAGATCACCGACATATTGGTCAAGCGCCCCCACATGAAAAAGGTATAGGCATAGTAGATCAAGCCGATGGCGAAGGTGAAAGCTGAAACCGGCAGGAACAGACGCATGGGGGAGAACAAGGCGCCGATCTTAAAGATGATGACGAAAAAACGAATGCCATCGCGCAGTAGCCGGACGTGGCTGCGGCTATCCTGATGGCGCCGGCGCGCCCGGATAGGGACATAAGCGACCGGGAAGCCGGCGCGGAAAAAAGCCATCGTGCTGGTGGTGGGATAGGAAAAACCGTTGGGAAGCAGGTAAAGGAATTTGCGGAAACATTCGGCATCGGCGGCGCGAAATCCAGAAGTCAGGTCCTCGATCCGATAGCCAGTCATCGCCGAAGCTAGGCGATTGTAGATCTGGTTGGCAAACCGCCTCCCCAGGGAGGAGTGGGTATCGGCCTGCCTGGCTCCGACCACCATCTTATAGCCTTGAGAAAAGGCTTCAAGTAAGCGAGGGATGTCTTTGGGGTCGTGTTGGCCGTCGGCATCCATAAAGACCAAAATTTCGCCTCGCGCGGCGCGCGCTCCGTTTTTGACCGCCGCACCGTTGCCCATGGTGTATGGGTGGCGGATCACGCGCGCGCCTAAAGTTTCCGCTAAATCGCCCGTACCGTCGCTGGAGCCGTCGTCGACGACCAAGATCTCGGCTTCTGGCAGCAGCTGCCGGAGGGGGAGGATGAGAGCAGGTAAAGAAGCTGCCTCGTTTTTGGCCGGAAGGATGACAGAGATAGTAGGCATTGGCTATGCGTCCTTGGATTTAAGCTTTTGCTGTGATTATAGCCAAGACGGTGAAATTGATCGTTTCTCGATAAAGCGATCAATTCAAATCGGGTTTGATCGGGATCAAAACGATCAAGGGTAAAGATGCGGTATATTCTCACCGATCTCAGCCATTTATCCTCTTAAGAAGGGTGTTTGAGCGGGTGGCCCCCGCTCTTTTTTTATCCCTTAATGCCTTGTCCGGCCAGGCGTTTTATGCTTTAATGCTAAATGTTTTGCCCCAGGCGTCTTAGAGCGGGGCAGACTCTCGCTTTTGCTATCGATCCATCCGGTTTTTGTGGACGTGGAATCTGAAACTTATGGTGATAACAATCAAAAAAGGATTGGACCTGCCCATTGCGGGCAAACCCGAGCAGAAGATTTTCGAGGATGGGGGCAAAGTGAAATCGGTGGCCGTCATCGGTCAGGATTTTCATGGTCTTCGGCCTTCGCTTCAGGTTCAAGAGGGTGACCGCGTCAAGCTGGGACAGGCGCTATTTGTCGACAAGAAGCATCCCGAGATCAAGTACACCTCTCCAGGCTGTGGAACGGTCAAAGCGATCAACCGTGGGGCGCGCAGGGCGCTGTTGTCGGTGGTGATCGAACTGGAAGGAGACGAGGAGGAAAGCTTTGCCAGTTATCCTGCGTCCGATTTGGAAGATTTAACCCCGGCCCAGGTCAAACAAAACCTTCTGGATTCTGGACTTTGGACGCGGCTGCGAACCCGCCCTTACAGCAAGGTGCCCATGCCGGATTCGCAGCCGCGTGCTATTTTTGTGACGGCAATCGATACCAATCCTTTGGCAGCCGATCCGACGGTGGTATTGGCCGAAAGGATTGAAGATTTCCGAAACGGTCTTAAAGTGATTTCCCATCTGACGCCGGGCAAGGTGTTC
>JBKBMR010000010.1:19818-29047 GCA_046295755.1 Methylohalobius sp. | reverse complement strand
GGTAGTGGACGGGGTGGTCACTTACGAGGCCGTGCTGGCGGTGGACAATAGCGATTTGGCCCTGCGCCCCGGCATGACCGCCACTGCCGAGATCGTAGTCAAGCGGATTCAAGACGCTTTGTTAGTCCCAAATGCGGCGTTGCGCTTTACCCCACCTCTGGCCGAGGAAGCCAGCCCTAAGCCTGTCGGAAGCCTCTTTGCCCGGCTGTTCCCGCGGCCTAGGACCGTCCGCAAAACTGCCGACGCCAACCCATCCGATCGCTACAAGCGAGTCTGGACGTTGCAGGACGGCAAACTCACGCCGGTTAAGGTAGTCATAGGCGCAAGCGACGGCACGTTCACCCAGATCACAGCTGGGGACATCCTGCCCGGCACACTGTTAGTGGTGGACATCGCGGCAAAAGCTAAATGAACCGTCCGCTGATCGAATTGGTCCAGGTGACCAAGGTATACGGCAAGGGACAAGCGGCCATGGCTGCCCTGCGCGGGGTAAGTTTGCAGATTTATCCTGGAGAATTCGTGGCGCTGATGGGGCCGAGCGGTTCGGGCAAATCCACCTGTCTGAATATCTTAGGTTGTCTGGACGTTCCCACCAGTGGCCGATATTTTTTCTCTGGCGTCGAAGTCGGCTGTTTGAGCCGCCACCTCCGCGCCAGATTACGGCGGCAACATCTGGGTTTCGTGTTTCAAGGCTTTAACCTCTTGCCGCGCACCACCGCCTTGGAAAACGTCGAACTGCCGCTCGTTTATCGCGGCGTGCCAGCCGCCAGGCGGCGTGCCTTGGCCAAGCAGGCTTTGGCGAAAGTAGGGCTTGGCGGCTGGGAGGAGCACACCCCGGCTGAGCTTTCCGGCGGTCAGCAACAGCGAGTCGCGATCGCCCGGGCGATCGTCACCGAACCCAAAGTGATCCTAGCCGATGAACCCACCGGCAACTTAGACAGCGCGCGCAGCTTGGAAATCATGGAGCTTCTGGGCGCTTTTAACCACAATTTGCACGTCACCATCGTCATGGTCACTCACGAAGCCGAGATGGCCCAATTCGCCCACCGCATCGTGCGCTTTCACGACGGCCTAGTCGAAAGCGACACAGGACTTGCTTGATGTTTTGGAACGCCTTGATTCTGGCCTGGCGAGCGATTCATCGCAACCTGCTCAGATCGGCGCTGACCATCCTGGGGGTAGTAATCGGGGTGGCAGCGGTGATCACCATGGTCACCGTAGGCAACGGCGCAACGCTTCAGGTCAAACGGCAGATCGCTAGCCTCGGCAGCAACCTGCTCGTCGTCCGGCCTGGACAGCGGCTGGCCTATGGCCAACGCTCCACGGCTAAGCCTTTTGCGCAAGAAGACGCCCAGGCCATAGTCCGCCAATTGCCAGAAGTGGCCGCGGTCGCGCCCAGCGCTATGGAGCCGATGATCGCCATTTCCGGTAACTCCAATTGGTCTACCACGGTCTATGGGATAGACAATCGGTTCTTCCTCGTCAAGAACTGGCCGCTGCAAGCCGGGCGTCTGTTCAGCAGTGGGGAACTGCGCGCCGGTAAGGCGGTTTGTATCTTAGGCGCTAGCGTTCGCAGGCAACTGTTCGGCCATCAGGACCCGCTAGGGGCGAAGATCCGCTTGGGCAAGCTCGCCTGCGAGGTGATCGGCCTGCTTGCGGTCAAGGGTCAAAGCGTGATGGGAACCGATCAGGACGACGTGGTGCTCATCCCCCTCAAAACTTTCTGGCGCAGGATCGCTGGCAACCGCGACGTGACTTTGATTCAAGTCTCGGTCCGCGCCGGGGCCAGCACTGCAAAGGTACAGCGCGACCTCACGCGCCTGCTGCGCGAGCGCCGTCGGATCGGGCCAGGACGCGAGGACGATTTCTACGTGATGGACATGAAGGAGATCGCCTATACCTTAACCGGCACCACCCGCATCCTGACCTCCCTGCTCGGGACGGTGGCGGCGGTGAGCTTACTGGTTGGGGGCATAGGGATCATGAATATCATGCTGGTGTCGGTCACCGAGCGCACCCGCGAGATTGGCATCCGCTTGGCCATAGGGGCTTTCGAACACGAAGTCTTGATGCAGTTTTTGGTCGAAGCCGTGGCGCTTTCGGCCTGTGGCGGACTCATTGGCATTCTGCTGGCGCTTGTTGCCTCTTTGGGGCTTACCCAGCTGCTTGAGGTCCCGTTTGTCTTTGACGCCGGCATCGTCGTCCTCGCTTTCCTGGTGGCGGTCGCGGTAGGGGTAGTGTTCGGCTACTTCCCGGCGCGCAAAGCAGCCCGTTTGGATCCCATCGAAGCGTTACGCTACGAATGAATTGGGTTCTGTGGGCGCTGGTTTCGGCGGCGGGCTTTGCTGGCATGGCGGCGATCGTGCGTCATTTAAGCGCTGCACTTCCCCATGCCGAGTTGGTGTTTTTGCGCAACGCGATGGCGCTTTTGTTCCTCCTTCCCCTTCTGGTAAGACAGAAGGTGTCGCTGCGCACGCCGCGCTTCGGTCTGCACCTGGTACGCGCCGCTTCAGGACTTTTGGCGATGTATCTTTATTTTTATGCTTTGGCTCGCCTGCCGCTCGCCGACGCATTGCTTTTGAACTACACCTCGCCTTTGTTTTTGGCACTTTTTGCCACGCTTTGGCTGCGCGAGCGCTGGACCAAAATCAGAATAACTGCCTGGCTGCTTGGAATTGTAGGCTTGGGGTTGTTGTTTCACCCTTCGGCAGCGGTGTTTTCCCCACCGGGCCTGGTAGGACTGGCTTCGGGTGCTTTAGCCAGTCTTGCATCGACCACCGTCAAGCGCCTGGCGGCGACCGAACCTACTACGCGCATCGTGACCTGGTTTGCCCTGCTTTCCACGGGGATTTCTGCGCTGCCTTTACTGACAGGCCCTGGGGTAGTCCCGCGCAGCGAGGAGTGGCTTTGGCTGCTGGCGCTGGGCTTTACCGGCAGCCTAGGCCAGCTGGGGATCACCTTCGCTTACACGCGGGCACCGGCTTGTCAGGTTTCTCCTCTATCGTACACCAGCATTTTCTTTGCCGGACTGATCGGCTACCTGTTCTGGGACGAACTGCCGGATCCCTTAGGACTGGCCGGCATGTTCCTGATTTTGACCGCAGGTGTCTTAGTCAGCCGGGAAGCGCCAGCGCCGATCGGGGGGAAGATAATCGACCAAAACGACTAAAACCCGATGCCTGGGGCTTGCGGTGCTGTTTGCCAACTTTGCTGAAAGCGTGCAAAGCACAGGTGGCATTTTTGCGCGGCGTCACGGCTGGTAGATTTCCCGAACCATGTTCCAAAACCAGGCTGGCCGCTTAAAGATGACGTAAACCAAGATAAAGCTTAAAATAGGCAGGGGAATCAAGATGTCGAAAACAGATATCAAAAACAACAATCCCAGCACTTTGAATTTGGTCATTAAACTCGTCCAGAAAGCTTAAAAGCCTTGCTGTTTTCATTTTCCGCATTGGTAAGCACGGGCACAAGTTAAAAATAGACTGGAAGCCTCTGAAGTGCACCTTCTGCTCGCAGCGCATCGACCAGGCCTGCGTTGAGACCTGAATCGCACTAGAAAAATACCTGAACGGTTCCGCGGAACTGGCGCGGCATGACCGGGTGGAAATGGACGTCCTCTATCCCGCCTTCTGGCTCGCCGGGGAGGCGCGAGGCGTAAAAATAGGCGATGTCGAAATCGCGGCTGTCGGTGAGGTTGAGAATATCGAACGAAACCCCCAGCCTGTCCTGCCAAAACCGCCAGCCTAGGCCAAGATTGACCAGGGTGGTGCTGCCTGCTTTGCGGGTACCGGCTTCATTCAAGGGTACGGCGCCAAAGTGGCGCACCCGCACAGCGCCAAATCCGCCGCTTGGGTGGTCAAGGATCATCCCGCCGGTGATCACCCGACCTACGGAATTGGGTATGCGGTTGGCCTCGGTGCCGACGTTTAAGAACCTGGCGCGGGTGAGCGCCAAGTCGAACTCCAGCGTGAGCCAGTCCAAAGCTCGGTAATAGTTGCTGAATTCGATTCCATAACGTTTGCTCTCATTGCTCGGTTCGGTGGTACCAGCATCGCCTACGAACACCAGTTCCGAATCCAGCCTAAGCTGCCACAAGGCGAGGGTAGAGCTTAATCCCGGGATGAGATAGGTACGGATGCCGGCCTCAAAGCCGCGCGAGCGCACCAAAGGATCGACTGGGCGTACCGGCTCGCCCGTCTTGGGATCTAAGCGCGTGACCGTGCCGCGGGCGTCGTTGCTGTGGTAGCCGAAACCGTAGTTGAAATACAGCTCGGTGGCGTGCCAAGGGCCGAGCACTACGGCAAATTTGGGGCTGATCTTGGCGTCGGAGGTTTTGCTCGAATTGGCTTTGAGCTTGCGGCTTTGCACGTTGAACAGAAACCCATCCCCCCTCAGTCCCAGGGTGGTGCGCACTTTCTCGTGCCAGCGGCTGGTCGCCTCAAGATAGGCAGCAATAGCTGTTTCTTCGACTTCGTCGAGGCGAGTGGAAGCTACGACTCTGCGGCGCTGGGTGTTATACAAAGCGACTTTGGGGATAAAATCGTGGCGCAGTTGAGTCCCTAAGCGAAGGCCGTGGTCTATGCCAAAGGTATTGAGGTGCCAGTGGTGGTCTATGTTCGCCCCGCTCACCACTCGCCGATCTTTTTGGAAAAGCTGATCGCCGTTTTCCGGATTGTCTAGGAAAAAGGTGAAGTTGGAATACAGCCTAAGATCGCTGTAATAGCTATACAGCGTAAGGCGCGTTTGGCCGAAACGGGAGTCGTTCCAGCCGTTGAAAGCCAGACCGAAGCGGTGGGATTGCCCACCGTCGGTCGGGTCTATCGTTCCAAGGCGCGAGATCAGACCTTGCTTGAGCGCGCGTTCAGGAATCTGGTCGGTGGCCGTCCAGTCGCCGTAATACGCGTTGACGCCTAGGGTAAATCCACGTCCTACCCCTTCGAAAGTGTATTTGACCAAGCTTTTGAAGCTTTTTTGATCCATCGGCTCGTCCCACGGCCCGTCGAATACCGCCGCTTCGCCTCCGACCAGCAAGCTGGATTGTCCGAAGTCGAAAGAATCGGCGGCCACCGAGCGAAAATACTTATCGCTGCCAAAGGTCTGGCGGAAGAAGCCTTTGGGAAGGCGCTTGGCGGTGTGGAAACGAGCATAACCTGCGGAAGAAAAATCGCCTACGTCGGCATAATAAGGGCCTTTGCCGAACTCGACGTAGTCGATCAGCTCAGGGATCAAAGGGTTCAAATCCAAGTAGCCTTGACCATGGCCATGAGTCGGCAGGTTCAAAGGCACCCCATCGAGAAAGGCGGCAAAGTCGGTGCCGTGATCGAGGTTGAAGCCGCGCAGAAAGTACTGATTGGCCTTACCATCGCCGCTGTGCTGGGTGGCGAGCATTCCAGGCACGACTTCGATCAGTTCACCGATGCGCAGCCATGGGCGAAACTCAAATTCCGGCCGTCCCACCAAGCCTTGGGAGGCCGATTGCGTAAGCCCCAAGAGGTTATTGCCGCGGCTGATGACTTCCATTGGCTTTAAGAGTACCTCGTCGGCGCAGGCCAGGCTTAGAAAAAAGGCCAATCCCTGGCCCAGAACCAGTTTTTTCTCCATGCTGCTTAAAGACTTGAGCGCCCCATCGAGATACCCGATGACTATAGCACACTGTGCGGCTTTTGCCGCATTTTGGAAGACATGCGCGGCAGGGGCGATTTTGGATGCAGGTACTTTACCGGCAACGGCGCATCTTATCGAGGCAAGCTAGCCAATAGCGGGCGTGTGGAGCCAAGCGGTGGGAATGCTGGATGCGGGTCAAAGCGTTTTTGGCCGTGGTCAGATCGCCCAGGTGATAGGCGGCGATTCCCAACCACAGCTCGGCTTCTGCCGGATCGGAAAGCCCCGCTTGAAGCGCTTTTTGGGCAAGCTGGGCGGTTTTCTGCCAAGACTGGATCTCGGCGGCGATACGCGCGGCGGCGAGCCAGTCGCTGCCCTTGCCGGTTAAAGAAGCGATGTGCTCTAAGACGGAAAGGGCTTTTTGGCGCTCGCGCGCCGCAAGCCACAGCGCTGCCTCCAGAGGCAGGGCGTCTTGCGCCTCTGGCAGGCGCTTTTCTTGGCGCCAGCTTGCAAGCAGGCGCGCGGCCTTTTCCGGTATGCCAGAGGCAGCGTACAAGCGCGCCAGGTCCAAAAACCGCTTGCTGTCCAGCTGGCCGGCGTGCCAGGCGAGCACCATCGCCGCCAGCGCCTCGTGCGGCTGGCGGGAGCGCAGCTTGAGTGCCAGCCACTGTTGCCACAAATCGGCGTTGTGCGGCTGGCTTACAAGCTGTTTGGCCAGCATGTTCGAGGCTTGGTCGTAGCGGCCTCCTTCTATGTAGCACGCCAGAAGCAGTTGCTGCCAATCCTTAGGGGGGGTAGGGGAAGAAGCGAGGAGGGATTCTAAGATTTTGGCGGCTTGCTCGTATTGCCGCAGGCGGTAGTACGCATAAGCGGCCAAGTAGCGCAGCTGTGGCTCACTGTCCGCTGCTTCTAGGGCTTGGGCCGCTTCTTGAAAGCGCTCGCGTTGCAACTGCGCCTGGCCCAGCACGCCTTGCAGCTTGGGCCTGAGCTCCTTGGGCAGCTCGGGGCTGACCAGGGCCTCTTGGGCGGCTTCGGCAGCCTCTTGATAGCGGCTCAAAGCTAGGTAGGCGTAGCTGGCATAGGCGCTCAGCAAGGCTTTTTCTGTGGGCGATTTAGCTTGGATGCGCTCGATTAGGGATAAGGATTCGGCAGGGCGGCCGGAGTTGAGCTGCTCTTGGACGGTCTTGAGGGTGCGAAAAACCTCGGGGGAGACTTTTTCTGCCCCGGTTGCGCCCAAAGACACCGCAAGCCAGGTCAAAAGCCACAGTCTCATCGGCGAAGCTTAAATTCCAACGGCTGTCTGGCGCGCACGGCGATGGGTTTTCCGTCTTTTTCTTTAGGGCGAAAGCGCCACCGGCGCACGCTTTGCAGTACTGCCTGCTCGAACACCCCGGGGGGGCTCGCCTCGACGATAGCCGGGTCTTGAACCTCGCCGCGCTCGGTGACGGTGAACTCCACCACTACTTTGCCTTCGATCCCGCGGCTTCTAGCTTCAGGGGGATACAAAGGGGGAGTGCGCACTACCGCAACCAGCTCCGATGCTGAGATGTAGCCGGGAAGCTGGGGCGGCACGCGCACCGGACCGGCACTTATGGAAGGTTCGCCTTCCACCAACAGCGAGGGAAGGCTAGGGGCAGCGAGCTTGACTTGGGGAGCCAGTGGGGTTTCTACCTTGATCGCCAGATCCGGTGTGGGCAGTTCCCGCACGTTGGCGCTGACCGGTTGAGGTGGAACCGGCAGCGGCGGCGTCTTAGGCGGAGCAGGGGAAGGGGGAGGAGTCCGCGCCTGGCGCTCGGGGGGGGAATTTTCTTGCTCGGGAAGGCGGACGAAGTCGATAGGGTGGGCGTGGAGCATGGGCTTGAGCACTAAGCGGTGGCGCGCGATCAGGCCAGCCATAAACTGAAACAGCGCCAAGTTCAAGGCTAAGGCGAGACCGAAATAAGCCAGTTTCCTCACGGTTTGACCGTCGCCGCCACCGCCACGTGCTCGACTCCGGCCAAGCGCACGCTGTCTAGGACTTCGAGCACCACGCCGGTCGGGGATTTTTTATCGGCCAGGATAACGACCCCGGCTTTGGGGTTTTCGGCGTGCAGGCGCGCGACGTTGGCCTGGACCGAACGCGGATCGATGGGCTTTTTCTCCAGCCACACCTGCCCTTGCGCATCTACGGCGAGGAACAAAGTCGCATGCTCTTGAACTGCGGCAGTTTTGGCTGCCGGCCGCTCAACCTCAACGCCCGCCTCTTTGACGAAAGAAGCGTTGACGGCGAAAAAGATCAGCAGCAGAAACACCATGTCGATCAGCGGGGCGATGTTGAGCTGCGGCGGTTCGGGCGGGGAAAATTTACGCGGGTACATGGTTCAACTCAACAGCAATCCCAAACGAGCCAGAGCCGCCTGGATCCTGCTTTTTAAATAGCCGATCGGGTACAAACCGGACAAAGCGGTGACCAGCCCGGCCAAGGTCGTGATCAAAGCTTCCGAAATGCCGGCTGCCATCGCCCGCGCATTGCCGGTGCCGAACACCGTCAGCACGGTGAAAACCTTGATCATGCCGCTGACGGTACCGAGCAACCCCAGAAGCGGCAGGATCTGGACGAGCGCCTCGAGCACGCTAAAACTCGCTTTCAGGCGGCTTTCGGCTAAGTCAAGCCAGGCTCTGCGGCATACTTCTGTGCCGACGCGCGAGCGTTTGCGCCTGTGCCAGCGCTCGATCAGTTCAGCCTGAATTTTGGGCGACTTACGCACCAGGCGGTCAAAGCCGCACAAAAGCAGGTACCACATCCAGACCGAAGCCAGCAAAATCGCCCATAGCCAAGGGCCACCGCGGTAAAACAAGGCCCAAAGCGCATCAACCATAGTTGCTGTAGCGTTCGAACAATTCCGCGCCTTCTTCGGTGATTTGCGCCGCGATCCGTTCGGCCCGCCCGCGCAGGAAACTATGGGCGATGAGCAGCGGGATGGCGACGGTCAAGCCCTGTTCGGTGGTGACTAAGGCCAGCGAGATGCCGCTCGACATCAGCTTGGGGTCGCCGGTGCCAAATAGGGCGATAGCGTCGAAGGTCTCGATCATTCCGAGCACCGTGCCGAGCAATCCCAATAGCGGTGCGATGGTGGCAAAGGTGCTCAAAGTTTGCAGCCCGCGGTAGAGGCGCCCAAGCTCGTGCTGCACCAACTCATCCAGATACACCGCCAAGGTTTCATCGCTTCCGGTTTGGCTGCCTTTGCGTTCGGCCAGAGCCAGGCGCATACGGCCGATGGGATTATCCGGCTTAGGTTCAGATTTAGGTTTTTGCTGCCCGATCCGCCGCTCGGTCAAGATCAGCTCGCCGTAGCGCCAAAGCGTGATCATTAGGCCAACTGTCCCTAAGGCGATGATGCAGTAGCCGACCACCCCGCCTTGATGGAGCCAACGCTCCAACCAACCTGGAGTCTGCGCGACCAGGGTAAGCAGGGTGCCGCGGGACGGGTCGAGCGCCACCCTGTGCCAGCCAATCTGCGCTTGCTCCAAAGAGGCCGCCAAGTTCCTGAACCTGAGCGGCGGCTGCTGAGCCGGTTCGAGCAAACGGTCAGAGCCTGTAAGATAACGCAGGTAGCGACCTTCCGAGAAGGCGTTGAACACCCCAACT
>JBKBMR010000010.1:12483-19808 GCA_046295755.1 Methylohalobius sp. | reverse complement strand
CAACTCGCACCACCCTGCGCTTTTGCTCGCTGCCGTCGGGCGCCACCACGGGTGCCTCAAAGCGCACCACTCGCCCGCTCTCGGCGATCTCTGAAAGAAGCGCGTCCCACAGTCGTTTTAAGTCCTCAAGACTGGCGTGATGGCGCGGGCGGGAAAGCTCGTCTAAAAATTTGAGCCTGTCCGGCTGCCCCGCGTTGACCAAAGAATCCGAAAGCATGGTCTTGATCGCTAAGGCATCCTGGCGCGCCTGGCTGAATAATTCTTCTAGGTCGCCGGCTTCGTTTTTCCACTTGGTGTCTAATTCTACCAGGCGCTTCTCGCCTGCCTCTAGGCGAGCGCGCAGAGCGTCGGCGCGGGACTTGGTTTGGGCGACTTCGGCTTTGAGGGCATCGACCAGTTTCTGCCGTTGGCCGTGCTCGGCCAAAAAACGGCGCAGGCGCTCCTCCTGGTGGGCGCGCTCGGCGACGCCTTCGCGGCGGATCTTCTCGACTAAGTCCTGAAAATCGGCGCCGAAAGCCAGGATGGGTAAAAAACCCAGCCACCAAAGCCGCCTCATGGCGCCTCCGGGGCCGACACCGGCAAGATAATGAGGTCGGGCGGGGCCTGCTTGGCGGCGATGCGCATTGCTTGCTCCAAGGGCTTAAGGTCTTCGGCTTCCAGTTTGTGCCAGGTTTTGGTTTTGGGATCAAACACCCCGCCTTCGTGGCCGTCCAGAGTCAGGTAATACAGTCCCACCCGGCCAAAGCGCAGAAAGCGCACGGTGCGGTGGTCGCCATCTAAGGGTAAGAGTCCTTCGTACGTTTCCAGATTATGGCCGTATTGGGCCTCGATGCGGAAGGCTTCCATGAGTCTTCGATATTTTTCGGCCAGATTGACATCGGCGCGGTTTAAAGTCTCGCGCAAGGAGGCGATGCGAGCCTTGCGCTCATCGAGCAGAAAAGGCGTATCGGCGTCCACGATCTGCTCCAAGGCTGAGAACATCTCAAGCAGAAATGGAAACAGGCGGCGCTTTAAGGTCTCAAGTTCTGCCAGTTGACGTTCCCGATCGGCGATCTCCTGCTCCTGGTCAGCCAAAAGCTTTTTAAGTTGCTCGGCGTAAGCTGAAAGCTCATCTAAAGCTGTCGCCTGGGCGCGATATTCTTCCAGGAGCCTGCGGCTGTCGTCGTCTAAGGCGTCGATCTGGCGCTGGATGTCGGCGGCTTGCTTTTGGGTGGCAAGCTGCTCTTTGAGCGCTTCGTCCAGTTGGGCAAAGACCAAATTGGGCAGCAGCAAGCCCAAAAAAGCCGATGTTCGCAGGATCATGTACGTTTGAGACGCAAGGAATTGGCTACTACTGAAACCGAACTCAAAGCCATCGCGCCGGCCGCGATCATGGGGTTGAGCTTGCCGAAAGCGGCAACCGGGATGGCGATGGTGTTGTACAAAAATGCCCAAAACAGGTTCTGGTAAATCACGCGCAAGGTAAAGGCCGAAATCTCAATCGCATCAGCGACTTTGACGATGTCGGGCTGAACCAAGGTAATGTCGGCCGCATCGATGGCGATGGCAGTGCCTGAACCTACGGCAAAGCTTACGTCGGCGGCGGCCAAGGCTGGGGCGTCGTTGATGCCGTCGCCGACCATGCCGACGATTTCCCCTTGAGCTTTAAGACGGGAGAGGATAGCGAGCTTGTCTTGAGGCTTGGCGCCGGCTACCACATGCTCGATCCCGACGCGATGGGCGATGAAACGCGCCGGGGCCTCGGCGTCGCCGGTCACCATGAGCGTTTTGATTCCCATCTGTTTGAGGCGCGCGATTGCCAGGGAAGCGTTTGGCCGCGGGCGGTCGGCGATACCGATCACCGCGGCGGGTTTTCCGTCCACGGCGACTAGGGCGGCGGTCTTACCTTCCTCGCCTAGCCTTGCGCTTGCGGTCGCAAACGGCTCCACAGGCACCTTGTGGCGCGCCATCCAAGAAGCATTGCCGATCAGCACCTGGTGGCCGTCGACGCAAGCGAAAATTCCTTCGCCTGGGGAAGAGATGAATCCTTGTGCCTGCGGCAAAGGTAAGTTTTCCTGTTGGGCCCTAGCGACCAAGGCCCGCGCCAAGAAGTGCTCGGAATTGATTTCAGCGCCGCCCACCCATTGCCAAAGCCTTAGCGGATCAAGATCATCTGTCAGCAGGACTAGGTCGGTCACTGCGGGGCGGCCTTCGGTTAAAGTTCCAGTCTTGTCAAAGATCAGCGCAGCCAGACGAGCGGCCAGCTCCAAGCTGGGACCGTTTTTAATATAGATGCCACGCCGCGCCGCCTCGCCGGTGCCAACCATGATCGCCGCCGGCGTCGCCAGCCCTAAGGCGCAGGGGCAAGCGATCAAAAGCACCGCGATGGCCGGCGAAAGCGCTGCAGCAAAGCCCGCTTTAACCAGCCAGCCAGCAAAGCTCAAAGCGGCAATCCCCATCACAGCCGGGACGAATAGGCTTGAGATCTTATCCACCGTTTTTTGGATGGGAAGCTTGCTCGCTTGCGCTTGCTCTACGAGGTGAACGATGCCTGAGAGCACCGTATCGGCGCCAATCGCCGTCACTTGCATCTTAAACGCTCCGGCGCCGTTGATGCAGCCGCCGACGACCTTATCGCCCGGGCGTTTGGTCACCGGCAGGGATTCTCCGGTGAGCAGCGCTTCGTCCACCTCGGAGATTCCTTCGATCACCTTGCCGTCTGTGGGGATGCGCTCGCCCGGACGGACTAACAGCAGATCACCGACCTTAAGTTCTTCCACCGGAATTGGCACTTCCCGCCCATCCTCTAGGCGGGTAGCGGTTTGCGGTTGGAGCTCGATGAGCTTGAATACCGCCTCGTGCGCCTGGCTTTTGGCTTTTTCTTCCAAATAGCGGCCGAGCTGGACGAACGTGACGATACCGCTGGCGGCCTCAAAGTATAAATCGCGGTAGCGGCCCAGCCACAAGGCCACCGTGCTGTAGCCAAAAGCGGCCCCGGTCCCCAAGGCCACTAAGGTGTCCATATTGGCCGCTTTGACCTTGGCGAGCTGGATCGCCGTGGTGAAGAACGGCCGTCCGCTGTCTAAAATCGTCCAAGCCGTGAATAAGAACTTAAGCCAATACCAAAACCGATTTTTAGGCCCGGCCATGGCGATCGCCATCACCGGCGCAGTTAGCCAAGCTGCGCGCAGGAACCTACTTTTTTCCTTTTGAATTCGCCTTTGTTCTCTGGTCAGCCACGCGCGGCGTTGGGTTAAGGTATCAAGCGGATGGGCGCGATAGCCCAGCTTGCCAATCAGCTGGAAAAGCTCGTCTTTGGATAAGGCGCCAACCACGTAGGCGGTTTGGTTGGCGAAGCTGACGCTGGCTTCCGCAACGCGCGGATCGCGTTTTAACAGAAGTTCGATCAACAGGGCGCAGGAGGTACAGCTCATGCCCTCGATGGCAAACTGGGTGGTAATTTGCGCTTGGGTGGCTTGACCGGCTTTGGGCGCCAACCACCAAGTCTGAGCGTTGGCTAAGTTCTCCAAGAGCGCTTCGCAAATCTTGAGCAATCTTGGCAAAGGCAGCTCTTTAGGATCAAACCAGATCACCACCGACCCTAATCCTGGGGTGGCCTTGGTTTGTCTGACTCCGGCGCGCTTGGTGAGCAGGATGGAAAAAAGGTAAGCCTTCTCTGCATTGCCTTTAAGCGCTGGCGAGACGATGCGGATCCGGCGCGGCAGCCGGTGGGCGATGGTAAAGGGCGTCATTTGGGCAGGCGCGAGCGGACCAAGAGGTAAGTCAAATAGAACACTGCCGCCCACTCGTAGCGATACTTAATCGGATGCGGAATCCACTCGTTCACGATGCGGTGCCAGTGAATGCGAATTAAGTATAAGACTAACACATCGTTGGCGAACTCGAACGCCAAGGCTTTTGGATCGTGGACCAGCTTGGATCCGCTTTTAACGCCCCGGCGCAGGAGAATCCCGAATGCAGCCAGGGTCTCGCGCACTTCCTGGAACTTGGCGCGCAGCCAGCGTACCGGGGTACTTTGTTTGAGCCTGGCAAGCGGCGACTCGCGCAGCGCCACCTGAGGGAGATTACCGCTTTGCTCCAACTGGGTGACGATAGCATGCAGGGCGCGGGCAAGTTCGGCAAACGAGCAGAACGCTTCCTGATAGCGGATGGAGAGCTTGTTGCCGCTGAGACTTACGCGATAGACGCCGTCTATCGTTTGGACTTCAGCAATCAGGCGCGAGGCGATCTCGGGTTGACACAAAACCCAAGGCAAAGCAAAGCGCACGTGCCCGTGGGTCCGGTAGCGCAGGATGACTTGGCGGGTGAGCATTTATTTTTTTTCTTGCGTCTCGGCGACGATGTCTTCCAGCGATTCCTTCTGCTGAAGGATAAAATCTTTGCCTTTCTCGCCGGCTTTGACCGCAGTGGCGATGATCTCTTTACGATAGCGGTGGATCAAAATCCCGGCAACAACCCCAAGCCCAAACCAGACCCAGGGATTGCGGGCGAGCCGTTTTACCAGGGATTTTCCCGGATTGGTGGAGGCGGTGACGACCGCAATCGCAGCGGCAGGCTTCATCGGGCTGGCAGGGTTTCCCATCATCATAGTCCCCATCCCTGCCATCGGTTCCATCATTTTGCCCATCTCCCCCATCATCATCGGACACATTTCCATCATCTCGCCCATTCCTTCCATCATGCTGCCCATGCCCATCATCGATTCCGGTTTAGTCATGTTCTTCGCTAGGTTCTCGTGTGCCATAATGCTTTCCCCGTTTAAAGTTAATTTGGATTGGGTTCTTGGGAAGGATCTTCCACTTCTTCTGCCAGTTCATCCTCGTGCAGTAGCCGATAGATTCCGAGGCATCCCTCGCAGCAAAAGCGCTTGAGGCCAGATTTGGTGTTGAGGATAAAATCTGAAATTTCCACCGGCAGGGCGCACAGGTCACAGCTTGGCTTGGCTTGGCTCATTTTTGTCGCAGCGCTTAACCAGATTCAAGTTAATATATCAGATTACCATAAAAAAAGCGCCTTCCTTGGCGCCTTTGGTTAAGGCTGCACTTCATCGATCAGTGACAGCTGAAACCTGCGCTGCCGTCGGTGCATTCCTCGCTGCGACCTGAGTGGACAAGGCGGCTTGAAGCGCGCATCAGCGCCATGCGCACTGCTCCGGTCAAAGCCGCACCCAAGCCAAGCCGGCTCGCCAATGCCGGGGCTAGGATCAAGGCGGCTACTGTCAGGCCGGTACTCACAAGGAGTACGCCGGTGTCGTATTGCGAGTGGGAGGAGAGGTGAGTCAATGCATTGTCTGCCATAGCAAGCACCCTCAAGCGGTTGAAATTTTGGTGACTAAATTTGAAGCAGGATTTATGCCAATAAATATAATGCATTGAGGAATAACAATTTTTATCTGAGCCTCGGCTCAAAATTCCTCATAGAGGTATGGGATTTCACACACCTGTGCGTCAAAGCTCGCAAAATTGATTCGTGTTCCGTCTGACGATACGCTTAAGATCATCCTTTATTGTCATTTCGACGAGCGCCAGCGAGGAGAAATCTTATGACCGAGAAGAAGATTTCTCGCTTCGCTCGAAATGACACGGTCTTGCTCGAAATGACAGGGATTTGCTCGAAATGATAGAGCGCCAGTAATGTCGCGCAGGCCGGTTCGCAGATTGGCATGATCTTCGCTACAGCGACTCAATTGGGCTTTTGTGGAGAAATCGTTTCGTGTTTGCTGCACGCAAGCGTTGGATATATCTGGCCGTCGGCGGTTTGGGCATCGTCCTGATTGTCTATCTGGATCAGAAGCTGCGCGGCCACGGCCACCCCCAACTCTTAGGGGAAATGAGTTACGCCCTGGCGCTTGTGACCGGGTTTTTCACCAGTTTCCATTGCGTAGGTATGTGCGGCGCCTTGGTGCTCAGTTACACCACCCAGGATGCGGCTCTGGAGCATCCTCGATATCTGTCCCACCTATGGTATGGTCTTGGCAAAACCTTGTCTTACACGGTCCTGGGTGCGGCATTTGCCACACTGGGGGGAATAGTCGCTTTTACCCCCAATTTACGGGGAGGCATCGCCCTTGGGGCAGGCGTGTTTCTGATCCTATTCGGCTTGAGTTTGCTTGGGCTCTTGCGCTTTCGGGTGCAACTTCCTACCCCGGCTTTCCTGATGCGCCTCATAGGTCGCCGGTACAAACAGCGCAGCCATCCGTTCGTCATCGGCCTGGCCAACGGGCTGATGCTCGTCTGCGGCCCCCTGCAGGCGATGTATATTTTGGCAGCCGGTACCGGTAATCCGCTGCAAGGGGCGGCGCTGTTGTTTTTGTTCGGGATCGGCACCTTGCCTATGCTCATCGGCTTCGGCGTGTTTGCCACGACCTTGGCCAAAGGGGCCGCTCCGGTGCTGGTCAAGCTCTCCAGTATCGCAGTCGTGATCATGGGAGCGGTGATGCTCAACCGGGGTTTAATCTTGACCCAAAGCGGCTATGACCTAGACAGCCTGATCACTTTAGCCGAACAGCGCTGGATAGCCTGGATAACCCCAGACATTCACACGATCAGCATGCAAATCACGCAAGCTGGGTTTGTGCCGGATCATTTTGTCCTCACCCAAGGGGAGATGGTGCGCTGGGAGATCGAGGTGACAGAAGACGCTTTTTGCCGAAGCCACCTGGAGATTCCCTCGTTCGGGGTGGGCCTGGACCTTCGTCCCGGCCATTGGGCGATCGAGTTTTCCCCGCCCAGAAGCGGGCTGATCCTGTGGCGCTGTACGGAACCCGAGCGTTACGGCGCGTTCACCGTTTTGCAAAAAAACTCTAAAATAAAGTCGTCGGGAGCGATGTCTCCTGAGTGCCATTGATCGTTGTTGTCTTTACTCCCACAAAACAAGGAGCCATCATGCAGATACCACTTCAGGTCACGTTTCGGGAACTGCCGCATTCCGATGCCATGGAAGCTAAGATCCGGGAAAAAGTGCAGAAACTGGAACGCTACTACGATAGGATCACCAGTTGCCGGGTAGTGGTGGAACGTAGCCACCGCAACCACAACAAGGGCGATCTTTATCACGTCCGCATCGACCTGACGGTGCCCGGCAAGGAGATCGTCATCAGCCGCGAGCACCACGACAACCACGCTTACGAGGACGCCTACGTGGCGATCCGCGACGCCTTCGACGCCGCCGCTCGGCAGCTTGAGGAATACGCCCGCATCCAGCGCGGCGAGGTCAAGCGCCACAATTATCCAACTCCCGAATGAAAATCAATCGCCTTCACGGGTGATGTCGCAGCAATGGGTCTCGGGCGGGGCCTTGGGAAGCAGCACCGCCCCCCGGATGGG
>JBKBMR010000010.1:0-12384 GCA_046295755.1 Methylohalobius sp. | reverse complement strand
CAGCTCGAAGGCGCGCCAATAGACGTTCTCGAATTGGGCAAACGGGTACTCTTCTGGCACGTTGATGGTCTTGGAGATGGCGCTGTCGACGTGGGCTTGAAGCGCAGCTTGCATGGCAAGGTGCGCTGCGGGAGAAAGCTCGGTGGCGGTCACAAAATAGGAAGGTAAAGGTTGACCGGGTTTGAGACGCTGCCACAAGCGGAAGGCGGCGTCTTCGACCTCGAGCAAGGTACAGCTTCCGTCTGGCATTTGCAGGCGGCGCTGGTAGCGCCACGCGAACACCGGTTCTAAGCCGCTTGAGACGTTGCCGGCGAGCAAGCTGATCGAACCGGTAGGGGCGATGGCGAGCAAGGTGCCGTTGCGTATGCCGGAGGCGGCGATGGCGGTGCGAATGTCCTCGGGCAAGGTGGCGATGAACTTCCCGGTCAGGTAGCGTTCGCGGTCGAACTTGGGGAATGCGCCTTTTTCCTGCGCCAAGGCGACCGAGGCGCGATAAGCGGCGTGGCAAAGAGTCTGCATGAGCTGCGCGGCAAACGCCCGCGCTTCCTCGCTGGCGTAGTGCAAACCCAGCATGATTAGCGTATCGGCCAGGCCGGTGATGCCAAGGCCGATCCTGCGCTTGGCTTTAGCCTCCTGGCGCTGAGCCGGAAGCGGAAAGCGAGACACCTCGATCACGTCGTCTAAAAACCGCACCGCCAGCGGCACAAGCTCGGCTAAAGCGGCAAAGTCGAAGCAGGCTTTTGCGCTGAACGGCTTTTGCACAAACGCCGTCAAGTTAAACGATCCTAAATCGCAGGCGCCATAAGGCGGTAAGGGCAGCTCCGAGCAGGGGTTGGTGGTGTAAATGCGCTCGCAGTAATAGAGGTTGTTCAGCTGATTGATGCGGTCGATGAAGATCACCCCCGGTTCGGCCACGTCGTAGGTAGCGCGCATGATCTTCTGCCACAGCTCGCGCGCTTGAATCACTTTGAGCACGCGGCAAGGCACCGGCTGCTCGTAACCTGGCCAGTCGCGCATTACCACTTCACCTGATCCCTCTTCTAGTGTGGCCTCGGGAAACACCAGCGGCCAGTCGGCGCCTCGCTTTACGGCGTCTAGAAAGGCATCGCTTACCTCGACCGAGAGGTTGAAGTTGCGCAGCGCTTTAGGGTCGCGTTTGGCGTCGATGAATTCCTCGACGTCGGGATGATCGCAGCGTAAGGTTGCCATCATCGCCCCGCGCCTTGCTCCGGTAGAAAGCAAAGTGGCGCAGGTGGTATCCCAGATGTGCATGAACGAAACAGGACCTGAGGCGATTCCGCCTACGGTTTTGGCGCGGCTGCCGCGCGGCCTTAAGGTAGAAAAGTCGTAGCCTACCCCGCCTCCTTGCTGCATGGTCAAAGCCCCTTCTTTCAGAGCCTGAAAGATGCCGTCTAAAGAATCCTCGATCACCCCCATGGCGAAGCAATTGAACAAGGTAACCTGCTTTTGGGTCCCGGCTCCGGCCAGAATCCTCCCGCCGGGGAGGAACTTGAAGTCCTCGAGCAGTTGGTAGAACCGCTCGCTCCAAACCTCAGCTTCAGCCTCGGCGCCGGCTACAGCCTGCGCCACGCGCCGAAAGCTATCCTGGATATGGACCTCGCCTTCGACCCGGTACTTGTTCTCCCAGACCAAGCGGGAGATTTCCAGTTCAAAGCCCGCCGCCATGACGACCTCCCATGAAAAGCCCGATTACTTAAAGTATTGTCCCACAAGACGGGGCTCGATAAAAACTTCGCCGCCCGAAGGCGGCGAAGGAGAAAAAGAATGCGCATGAGATCATGCTTTATCCTCATTTCGACGAGCGCCAGCGAGGAGAAATCTTAACCATGACCGAGAAGATTTCTCGCTTCGCTCGAAATGACAAAAGCGTCAGTAGAGCCGAAATGAGGAAGCCTTTTCGTTTCCACGATCCGCTTACGCAAAAGTTACATGCCATTTTGCGCCGGGGTCAGCTCCTTAAGCCAAGCTTCGACTTCTGGGCTGAGCTGGCCTGTTCCAGAAAGCTTTAAGGTTTCTTTTAGCCAGCCGTGCATGGCGATAGGAAGCGGCAGCACTCCCTGGCCGCCATAGCCGTTGAGACCGATGATCTCAGGGTCGTTCGGATCGGCAAGCAAAATCTTGCCGGCGATGTCTAAAGTATCCATGTCTACCACGATCAGGGCATTGGAAAACTTGCTCGCCACATAAGCGTAATAGCCGCCGCCTTTTTTGAAGCCGTATTCCACCCCGTGGGCGCCGGGATCGGCTGGCAGCTGCTTGATCACCCGGTTGGTTTGGGTGTCCAAGATGGAGATCGTAGCGCTTAAAGTGTTGGCGGTGACCACGTATTTGCCATCGGGGCTGACCGGGGTCTGGATCGGCAAAAGCCCGTAGGCCGGTCCTTTGGTTTCCCCGGAGATGGGGTCGTAGTCGGCGGCCAGGTCGATGTCTTGGAGCTTCTTTTTGGTCTTAAGGTCGATCACGCTCATGGTGGAGAGCAGAGGCGGCGTACCCAAAAGGTTGGTGACGTAGGCGCGGCTGCCGTCCGGAGTCATCCCCACCGCGATCGGGATCACCGCCCCAGTCGGGAAGGTGGTTACCTGTTCGCTGTCAAGCTCCACCACCGAGACGCTGCCGGCTAAGGCATTAGGCGTGATCATGTATCTTCCGTCATCGCTGATCCAGTGACCATGAGGGCCAGTGTGGGGACCTAGATTGATCGCGCCCATGAGGTTGTGGTTGGCCCCGGGCGAGAGTTTCGCCACCCGTTCCTCGCCGTTGATCGCCACGTACAAAAGGTCGGTGCCGGGTCTAGTGATGACGTGCGAGGGGTCTTGACCTACGGTCACCACGCTATAGATCGTGCCTTTTTCGCGGTCAAAAGTGGTCAGGCGCTTGTCGAACCACTCGGTCTGGTAAATATAGCGATACGCCACATCGGTCCACATGTTGTGGGGGTGGTTCATATTGGTTTCTACGCCTTTGACCTTCTTTTTGATTTTCCAGCTCGCCGCATCAAGCTGGGTGGCCGAACCGAATTTAGACTTGCCGGCGATCTTCTCAAACTGGGTGTTGACCCACACCTCGCCCACCCCTGGGATTTGCGGGGTGCGCAGCTCGTTTGGCACCGAAACGCTCAAAGCGCTTAAAGAGATCTCCTTGCCGCCCAGGTTCAAAGGGATGTCCGGCAGCTTTACCTCCCAGGTGGGTTTTGTGTAGTCGCGCCAAAGCGAGGGGGTAGTGACGACGAAGAAGGTACGCAGCAGCCGTTTGGCGAGGTCGCTGGTGGTGGGAACTTTGGCCCCGGTGACGAGCTGAATCTCTCCGCCTATATCCAGCCCTGGGGTGTTGGGGTCGTCCACCACCACCGCGCCGAACATGTACGGATGAACCTTGCAGGTGAAGACGTATAGACCTGGTTTTTCGAACTTGGCGGTAACGCTGGAAGTGGAAGGCTTTTCCTGGTCTACCGGAAAATCTTTAGCTCCAGGCGGCCAGATCAGGCTAGTGATGGTGTGCTCGGCGTTGACCTCGGTCATCTTGATCAGCACCGCATCGCCTGGCTTGACCACCACCAAAGCGTCGCCGTCGGTCGGGTCTTTGAACCAGGTCCCAGGCTCGTCGGTCATTTGCAAGGTGGCGGCAGGCAATGCTCCAGCAACGCTGAGGATCGCTTGTTCTGCCGGTGCAGGCGCAGCCGGCGCTTGCGTAGCCGTTGGGATCTTGAGCTTGACCGCCAAGGCAGGCGCTGCGGCCATCCAAGCGGTCAACCCGATAGCAAAGCTTAAGGTTTTTTTCATATCGCTTCCTTCCTCATTTTGTTTGTTACGGAACAACGCGAAACTTGCCCATCATGCCGCTTTGCATGTGCTGGACCACGTGGCAGTGGTAGTGCCAGTCGCCCGGTCCTACCCCTTCGCCGGCTTTGACCACGAACACTTGGCGGCTGATCGGGCCGATGTTGACGGTGTCCACCACGTGGGTAGTACCCGGCTCGATCCAGCGGTGGCCGTGAATGTGGAAAGTATGGAAGGCGGTGCCCATGCCGATGACGTGAAAGCGCACTAATTCCCCTAAGCGCGCGCCGACGATGGGGTTAGTCCACAGCGGAACTTGTTTGTTGACGAGGTGGTTGAGCTCCTGGCCCCAGAAAGTGGTCTCGTGCATCCACAAGATGAACTCGCGCTTGATGTCTTTAAGGTCTACGTGCTGAATTTTGCCGTCGATCAGCGCCGCGAGTTTGCCGTCTTTGGGGTTGACGATTAAGGTTCCAAACAGCCCTTGATCTTCGGCCCCGATCATCGGATCGCCGAAGGCGTGGTCGTGGTAAGCCCAGGTGCCTGCGGTGCCTGGGGCGGCGATCCATTCGTAGGTATAGGGTCTGCCAGGGTAAGCGACCGAGTCGATGGTTTGGCTCAAAGCCCGGGTGGTGCCGTCGCTGTCAAACTTGTAGTGCACGCCGTGAACGTGGATGCTGACCGGCGAATCTGAGCCTTCGATGCCGTGCTCTAAGGTGACCTTGGCGGTATCGCCTTCGGTCAGGACCAAAGTCGGCCCGGGGATGGTGGGGCCTTGGGTGTAGCGGGAGGTTAAATCCTCGATTTGGCTTCCGTCTTCGACCTGGTGGTTAACCATCTGATAGGCGAGCTGCCCTGATGGCATCCTAACTGCCCTTAGGGTAATGTGGTGGGTCGCCGCCTCAAGCGGCAGCGCCAGACCAAAGCTGAGCAAAGCCCAAAAGGGTAAATTCCAACGCATAACCTCATCTCCTGATATAGTTTTGTAAAACAGGCTTAAGTAAAACGAATATTTATAAAGTTTGTCAATATTTATATTTATAATCTTACTCAAATAACTATGCTTGTCGAATTCAACCTGCGCCAGCAAGGCTTGCTCAAGCTTTTGCTAGAACATAAACAAGGGCTGACTATGGAGGAGTTGGCGCGCGCTTTGGCGGTCTCCAAAGCTGCTGTCCACCAACACCTTTCGGTTTTGGAGCGGGGCGGTTACGTGACCATGAAAGGACTGCGCAAGACTGGCGGCAGGCCCAGTCAAATCTATGCTTTAACCGAGCGCGGGGTGCACCTGTTCCCCAAGCAGTACGCCTGGTTTTCCAAGTTACTGCTCAAGCAGCTCATCAATGAATTGGGCAGCGTGCCAGTGCAGAACTTGCTTTATCGCTTAGGCCAAGAAACGGCTGCCTCAGTGCGGGTGAGGTTTGCGGGTAGGTCTTCTTGCGAACGTTTGAAAGAGATCGTCCAGCTCATGCAAGAACTAGGCTATGAAGCCGAACTTGAAGGGGAGGAAATTGCGGCGCGAAACTGTATCTATCACGACTTGGCCAGAGAGCATCCTGAGGCGTGTGCTTTAGACCTTGGTTTGCTCGATGGACTTGCAGGCGAGCAGGTCATTCAGACGGAGTGTATGCTGCGGGGCGGGACGGCTTGTCGGTTTTGTCTTGGCAAGCGCGCTGCCACTAATCGGCCTTAAGCCAGGGGCGCAGCTCCTCCAGATGGTGGGCCAGATAATCCAGAAGGTGGCGGCGCTTTTCTGCCCCACGCCGGTTTAAGTCGCGGATTTTGCCCGGAAACCAGGCCGGATCGATGTCTTCTACGTGCTCGAAGATGTCCTTCCAAAGTCTCTTGATAGTGTTGATCGAGACGCCAAGCTCCTTGCTCGCCTCCTGGTCGCAGACGTTGCGCAAGGCCAGGCGCAACAGTTCCTGTTGGGAGGGACGGAAGTAGAAGCGCGGCGCAGGGGCGGCGAAATAGAAGGCCAGACTCGAGCCAGCACGGCTTAAGGCGTCTTCCCGCGTCAGCCCCATCAGGAACGGGCATTGGCCAGCGCGCGCTTCGGGATAAGCCCGGTAGGTTTTAAACCCAATGGCCAGGAGAAAGTCGCGGGCCTTCTCCCCGTACACTTCCTGTAGGATGCAGCGGAAGCGGTAGCCGTAATACTCGAAGTGGAAGGCGTCCTGGGCGATGCTAAACAGCGGGAGAAGCTTAAGATGCAGCCAGTCGTGGGTGAAAAAGGCCGCATCGACCACCAGATTGACTCCGGAGGCGGAGTTGGCCTGGCGGACCTTGGAAAATTCAAGCGGCCAGGAATCGCCCTCTAGGCAACTTTGGTAGATGCGGTTGACCAGATACGGCTTGGGGTCAGCCAGGATTTGCGCGATCACGCTATGGTCGATAAATACTCCTAAGCCTAACCCACCCAGGCGCTTATTCTGTGGCAAGTCCAGGTCCTCAAAGACCGTCATCACCAAAGCTTTGCGCGCTAAAAGTTGCTGCCAAATGTTCGGTAAGGCAGCTAAAATTTCGTCGTCGAAAGCAAATGGCGCCCAATTCGCAAGCATCCGCTGGCACGCGGGCAAATCCCCTACCTTGGCCGGGCGAAAGCTCCACCTCATAACCCCTCCTTTCAGAGCCTTTACCCTTTTTGGGTAGTTGTTGGGCTTTAAGCGCTTAAATAGCATAGAAAACACATTGTGAAAAACAAGAAGGAGGAACACTATGTCATACATCACAAACAAACTGATTCTTGCCGGCGGGTTGGTAGCGAGCCTGGGAGCGACTTCAGCCTTTGCCGATGGTGAGATATTCAAATGCCCAGGGCTTCCCAGCCACGCCGAGCTGAAAGCGGCCCTCGTCGCGGCGGTAAGGGAGGAATCCAGCGGGTTGGATCTCGATATGTGGGCGACGATCGTCAACCGCGACGGGGTAGTCTGCGCCGTCGCCTTCTCCGGGGCCAACCGCGGAGCCCAATGGCCGGGAAGCCGGGTGATCTCCGCACAGAAGGCTAACACGGCCAATGCCTTCAGCCTGGATGGCTTGGTGCTGTCTACCGCCAATCTGTATTCTGCGGTCCAACCTGGAGGAAGCCTCTACGGCCTGCAGCACAGCAACCCAGTTGACCCCGCGGTGGCCTATGGCAACAACAACAGCGGTGGCGGGGGAAAAGGAGGCAATCCGGAACGCTACGGCCAGCCCAACGATCCTTTGGTAGGCGATTTCATAGGCGGCATCAACGTATTCGGCGGCGGCCTTGGGTTGTACAAGCGAGACGCCAACGGCGTGCCGAGGATCGTGGGCGGCTTGGGCCTTTCCGGCGATACCTCTTGTGCCGACCACATGATCGCCTGGCGGGTGCGCAACAAGCTGGGCCTTGATCAACTGGCAGGAGTGAACGGCGTCTCCGGCGATCCCGCCCGTCCAGACAACATCGTCTTCGACATCCAGGGAGGCGTGAGCCAAGGCGGTTTTGGCCATCCGATCTGCGTCAATACCGCCAACCCTGCAACGCTTCCAGCAGTCCGGTAATCTTTGTTGACCTTTACCGCCTGAACGAAGGTTCGGGCGGTTTTGAGTCAAAAAATGGCTAAGCGGCATCTCCTGCAATTTAGGTGGCGCAAATGTTCGCGCTCCTAGGCCAACAGCGATGCCAGGCTTGGTGAAGCACCTGGAACCACTGCCGAAGAAGGCTCATGAGAGATGCCGAAATCGCCGTCTTAGGCTAAGGTTTTAGGATCTAAGCTCAGGCGCTTTGCTGGCGTTGACTTGGAAAGCTTCAGGCCGACAGCATCTATCGGCAATTGTCTGGCTTAGGTTTGGTGGTCTTCCTCGCCCACTAGTGGCATCTTTCGGTCCTGCGCGACCTGGGGCGGATGCGCCGGGCAGGGGTTGTGATGCGTTCTGTTTCCTGCCTCCGCAGGATGGTAAAGTTGGCTCGGCGCCCGATACTCAGCCGTCACCGTAGTGTAAATCCCGCCGCGCACGTTAAAGCGCGCCTCGACTTTCATCCAGCGCGGGCAGCAGGCAGCTACTAAGTCGTCCAAGATTTTGTTGGTGACCGCCTCGTGAAAGGCGCCTTCCTCTCGGTACGACCAAAGGTAAAGCTTGTAGGATTTAAGCTCGATGCAGCTTTGATCGGGGATGTACTCGACCAAAATGGTGGCAAAATCCGGCTGACCGGTCTTAGGACAAAGGCAGGTAAACTCCGGCGATTCGATGCGGATGGTGTAATCGCGCTCAGGTTTAGGATTGGGGAAAGTCTCCAAAGTTTTGCTCGGCTTGGTCGGCATGGCGTTTTCGCTCGTCGTTCGGCTAACCGGTATAATATCAAAGCCTTAAAACTTACCAGTAGACACCTCGTTGCTTTGTCATTTCGAGCGAAGCTTTGTCATTTCGAGCGAAGCGAGAAATCTTCTCGGTCATGGTCAAGATTTCTCCTCGCTTGCGCTCGTCGAAATGACGATAAAGAATGATCTTAAAGTTGTTCATGCGCCTGGAAAAAATCAAGCTGGCTGGTTTCAAGTCTTTCGTGGAGCCTACCACCGTGGTCTTCCCCGAGCGCCTGATCGCCATCGTCGGCCCAAACGGTTGCGGCAAGTCCAACCTCATCGACGCGGTGCGCTTTGTGATCGGGGAAAGCTCGGCTAAGCATCTGCGCGGCAGCGCCATGGCGGATGTCATCTTCAATGGTTCGGCGACGCGCAAACCGGCCTCTTTAGCCAGCGTGGAGCTTATTTTCTCCAACGACGAGGGGCGCCTGGGCGGGGAATACGCAAATCTTTCCCACATTGCCTTAAAACGCGAAATCAGCCGCGACGGCGAGTCGCGTTATTACTTAAACGGCACCCGCTGCCGTCGCCGCGACGTCCTCGACGTGCTGTTAGGGACAGGCCTTGGGCCGCGAGCCTACGCTATCATCGAGCAAGGGATGATCTCGCATTTGGTCGAGGCCAAACCGGAGGAACTACGCCTGTTCGTCGAGGAAGCCGCAGGGCTCTCCAAGTACAAGGAGCGGCGCCACGAGACCGAACTCAAGCTCGAACACGTGCGCGCCAATCTGCAGCGGGCTTGCGACATCCGCAGTGAAATCAAACAACAGGTCGAGCGCCTGGCCAAGCAGGCCAGGAAGGCGGAAAAATACCGCACGCTCGGCCAGGCGATCCAACAATGCCAAAAAGAGCTGATCGCGATCCGATGGCGCCAAGCCGAAAGCGAACATCGCCGCTGTAAAGCCCGGGTGAGCGAATTGGAAAATGCGCTAGCCGCAGAACAAGCCGCGCTCAACCAGGCCGAGCAGGCAACAGCCAAAACCCGCGCCGAGACCCAGCGCCTGACGCAGCAGTTGCAATCCCAGCAGTCCCAACTCTACGAGCTGAATGCCGCCATCAGCCGGTGCGATCAGAGCCTCCGCCACGCGCAAAAAACCCTGGAGGAACGTGAGCGATCGCTTAAGGCCTGGCGTGGCGAACTGACTCGCTGCCGGGAGGTCAGTGCCGAGATTCGGGCCCAACTGGCTAGCGTGGAACAGGAACGCGAGCGCCTAGAGCAGGAACAGATCCTTTGCCTGGATCAGCTCAAAAAGGACCAGGACAAACGCCAAGCTGCAGAACTCCACTGGCGAAAATTGCAACGCCAACTCGACCACGACCGCGAGGTGTACGGGCGATCTGTGGCACAGACCGAGCTTCTCAAGGCAGAGATTGGCCATCTGGAACACCAATTAGAGCAAACCCGTCTGCGCCATGCCCAGTTCACCCAAGAACGCCAGCAGTTCGTGCAAGCCCTCGATGCCCTGGGCCTTGATGCTCTAAAACAGCAAATGGTACAGGCCCAAGCGGTGCGGAAGCTTAAACTTAAGGCAGTCGCTGCTGCTACCCAGAGCTTGCAGCAGCTTGCCGAGCAAAAGCGGGAAATCGAGCATCGACTCAAAGAACTGGAAGCCGAACATAGCCGCGTGGAGGGGCGCTTCTCCGCTCTTAAAACCCTGCAGCACCATGCTTTGGGAAAAGACCGCTCGCGCTTGAATGCCTGGTTCAATGCCCAGGGACTTAAGGACACCCCGCGCCTTGCCGAGGTTCTGGATGTCGAGACCGGCTGGGAAACCGCCGTGGAAAGCGCGCTTTCCGAATGGCTGGAGGCGGTTTGGGTTAGCGACCTAAGCTGGCTTCCTCAGGCAGCGGCTGAACTCGAGGAGGACATCGCTCTGCTCGAGCTTCGCCTGGGCACCCCTCAAGCCCAGGATGATGCCCTGACGACCAAGCTCCGCACCCCCTGGGACCTGACCCCTTGGCTTGCTGGTTTTCGCTGCATCGCAAGCTTGAGCGAGGCGCTCGCCCGCCGCCATGAGCTTCGCGAGCACGAGCGCTGGATCACTCCTTGCGGGGATCAGGTCGGCCCTACCTGGGTGAAGCTCAAGCGTCTTAAGGAACCCCAGCGAGGGCTTCTAGAACGGCAAAAAGACCTCCAAGAATTGCGTCTCCAACTGGAAGTCCTAGAGCAAAGACGCCGCCAGCAACAAGACCAGCTAAACCAGCTGACTGTAGCGCTGAGCGAAGCCGAGCAGAGCCTTAAGACCTTGCAAGCCGAAGAACGCGCCAGCCACACCTTGAGCGAGCGCCTTGCAGCTGAACTGAATGCGGCCCAGCTCCGCCAAGCCGAGATGAGCGAACGGATTGGGCGGCTGGACCAGGAAATCCTGAAAACCTCAAGTCAACGCCAAGCGCTCGAAGCCAAGCTAAACGGATGTGTCCAGGAATTGGCACACCAGACTGAACTTGTTGCAGCTCAGGCGCAAGCGCTCGAGAAATTGCAGGGCGAATGCGAGCAAGCCCGCGCCGATTTTGCGCAAATTGAGGCTATAACTCAGCGTCACCGCGACCACAACACCCAATTGAAAGCTGCCCTAGAACGCGTCGCGCATACGCGTCAACTGCTTGAACAACAACTTAAACGATCCGAATCCCAAGAGCAGCAACTGAGTGAGCGCCTAAGGCATACAGAGGCCGAACAAGCAGAGGGTAAAGCGCCGCTCGAACAGGCGCGGCGGGAATTGGAAACCCTGCTCGCTCGCCGGGCTGTGCTAGAAAACGATCTCGCCAGCACGCGCGCTGCCCTCAAGCAATCCGAAGCCGAACTGCGCGATCGGACCGGTTTTTGGCGCCGCCTGGAAGAGGCCCGCGATCAAGCCAGAAGTGCGCTGGAGCAGGCGCGGCTGGCCGCCGAGGCGGCCCGGGTTCGGTGGCAAACCGCAGCGGCCGAAGCTAAGGCGGTTGAACTGCCAGAAATCCTGCAATCTCTGCCCGAGGTCGCCGATCCTCAAGACTGGCAGAATCGGCTGGAGCAGCTTAAAGCGCAACAGGCCAGCCTGGGAGACGTCAATCTGGCCGCGATCGAGGAGCACCGATTGCACGCGGAACGCTTGCGCTTTCTCGACAAGCAGTGTGCCGACCTGGAAGCTTCTCTGGAGATGTTGGCGAAAGCCATCCGCCAGATCGACCGTGAGAGCCGAGCCTGTTTCCGCACGACTTTCGAGACCGTGGACCGCCATTTTCGGGAGCGTTTCCCGCTCCTGTTCGGCGGCGGCGAGGCATGGTTGGAGCTTAGCGGGTCCGAAAACCCGCTGGAGGGTGGGGTGCGGATCGTGGCGCGCCCGCCTGGCAAGCGCAACAGCTCCATTCATCTTTTGTCCGGCGGGGAGAAAGCGCTGACTGCGATCGCTTTGGTGTTTTCTTTTTTTGAGTTGAATCCGGCTCCCGTCTGCCTCCTAGACGAGGTGGACGCCCCCCTGGACGAAACCAATGTGGTAAGGTTCTGCCAGCTTCTTAAATCCATGTCGGAGCGAGTACAATTTATTTTTGTAACCCACAATAAAATCACTATGGAGATCGCCGCGCAGCTGATCGGCGTGACCATGCGCGAGCCGGGAGTATCCCGCATCGTTGCCGTGGATTTGAAACAAGCCGCTGAAATGGCAGCGGCATAACGGGGCTGATGAATCATGGACAAGACTACCTTGCGGATCATTTTGGCAATCTTGGGCGTGCTGCTTTTGCTCGGCATTTATTTGTGGGACCGCTTGAAAAGACGGCGGCAGGCGCTGGATAAGCTTTTGGAGGCCGAATCTCCAGAAGGCGAGTTCGAAGCAGACGAGATCGACACCATCTCGATCAACCCGCTCGAGGAAACTGCGCCGGTGGATGTAGATGTCCTCAAAGCCGAGGAGTCGATCTTGGAACCTAGGCAGCCTGAGCTTGAGGTCAGCAAACTAGACCGCAAAGCCGGGAAGACGGAGCCAGCCGAGGCCAAGCGCAAGCTGCCTGAGGTGATCCAGGTGAGCATCGTCGCTCCCCCGCAACAGCCTTTTTCTGGGAATAAGCTGCTTGAGGCGTTTGAGGAGTTAGGCTTGGAATACGGGGACATGGATATCTTTCACGCCTATCAGGGGGACGAAATTCGGTTCAGCGTGGCCAGTCTCGTCAAGCCCGGCACCTTCCCCATCGACGCCATGGACGATTTCCATACCCGCGGCTTGACCCTGTTTTTCCAACCACCTTTGGTGTCCCAGCCGGTCGAGGCATTCGAACACATGATC
>JBKBMR010000009.1:0-29232 GCA_046295755.1 Methylohalobius sp. | reverse complement strand
TAAAATACGCGCCAGCGTATTTGCGCGCCCCGGCCGAGACTTGCATGATCACCGGGCTGTCGACCTCGGCCGCCGCCTCCATGATCGCGTGGACCTGCTCCATGTTGTTGATGTTGAAAGATGGCACGCCGTAATCGTTTTCCGCGGCGTGATCGAGCAATTGCCTTAAGGTAATGAGTGCCATAACCGCCTCCTCAAAACTATTTGGTTAACACCTCGCGGACCGCTTGGACGACATTGTCTACGGTAAACCCGAATTCTTTCATCAACAAGTCACCCGGTGCCGATTCGCCAAAGCGATCCAGACCGATCACCTTACCATTAAGTCCTACGTATTTGTACCAGCCGTCGGTCGCGCCGGCTTCCACTGCCACTCGAGCGGTCACGTCTGAGGGCAACACCGCCTCCTTGTACGCTGAATCTTGGGCGGCAAAAATATCCTCACAGGGCATGGAAACTACCCTGATTTTTCTGCCCTCAGCCTGCAACAGTTTGGCAGCCTCAACCGCTAAGTGAACTTCAGAACCGGTAGCAATGACGATCGCCTCCGGCTTGCCATCGCAATCCGATAAGACATAAGCCCCTCTGCGGATAGCTTCGATCTGCTCTGGAGTGCGTTCCAAATGCGGCAAGTTTTGGCGGCTTAAAGCCAAAGCGGAAGGGCCATCGGTGCGGCAAAGAGCCTCGCGCCAAGCGACCGCAGTTTCCACCGCATCGGCCGGACGCCAAAAGTGCAGGTTGGGGATCAACCGCAACGAAGCGTGCTGCTCGACCGGCTGATGGGTTGGACCGTCCTCCCCTAGGCCAATGGAATCATGGGTGAGCACATAAATCACCGGAAGCTTCATCATCGCCGACAGCCGGATGCCGTTGCGGGCATAGTCGGAGAAAATCTCAAACGTCCCGCCAAAAGGACGAAAGCCGCCATGCAGATAGATGCCATTCATCATCGTGGCCATGCCGAATTCGCGCACCCCATAGTGGAGGTAATTGCCGTCTTCGTGGCTCCTGCCAGGATAATTCAGAGCCTTACACCCCTTCCAGTTGGTCAGGTTCGAGCCGGTAAGATCCGCACTGCCACCCAGCAGTTCTGGAATATGGGGGGCGTAAGCGTCGAGGGTGTTTTGCGAGGCCTTGCGGGTGGCGACTTTTTCCTTCTTGGCATCAACCGCCCGGATGAAGTCCTGGGTTACCTGGTGGAAATTGCTCGGCAATTCTCCTTTCAAGCGCCGTTCTAACTCGGCAGCGAGCTCAGGATAATCCGCCCGGTAAGCAGCGAATCGATCCTGCCATTCCTTTTCCCATTTTGCCCCTTTCTCACGTGCGTCCCAGGCGGCATAGATCTCCTGCGGAATCTCGAAAGGGGGGTATTTCCAGCCCAAGACCTCGCGCGCCAGGGCGATTTCGTCTTCCCCCAAGGGCGCGCCGTGGCATTCCTCCTTGCCCTGCTTGTTAGGAGCGCCGTAACCGATGATGGTCTTGCAGCAGATCAGGCTAGGTTTGTCTTTGACGCTCCTGGCCTCCTCGATGGCCGCTTTGATCTGATCGGGGTTGTGGCCGTCCACCCTACGGACCACGTGCCAGCCATAGGCTTCGAAGCGCTTGGCGGTGTCCTCGGTAAACCAGCCTTCCACTTCCCCATCGATGGAAATACCGTTGTCGTCCCAGAACGCGATCAGCTTACCCAACTTCAAGGTACCCGCCAGCGCGCAGGCCTCGTGGGAGACCCCTTCCATCATGCAGCCGTCACCCAGGAAAACATAGGTATAGTGGTCGATGATGGCGTGCCCGTCGCGGTTGAACTGGGCCCCTAAGACTTTTTCCGCCAGAGCCATACCCACCGCGTTGGCGATCCCCTGACCTAAGGGACCGGTGGTGGTTTCAACTCCCGGCGTATAACCATACTCGGGATGGCCTGGGGTCTTGGAATGGAGCTGGCGAAAGTTTTTTAGCTCTTCCATGGGGAGACTGTAGCCGGTCAGATGCAGCAGGGCATATATCAGCATCGAACCGTGGCCATTAGACAGGACAAAACGGTCCCGGTTAGCCCACTTTGGATTATTGGGATTGTGGCGCAGGTAATCGTTCCACAACACTTCTGCGATGTCTGCCATACCCATCGGCATTCCGGGATGTCCAGATTTGGCTTTCTGAACCCCGTCCATGGCCAAGGCACGGATGGCATTTGCAAGTTCTCGGCGTGAAGGCATGTCGTTCCTCCCTACAGTTCATTTATTGGGTACAAGTTACCCGATACATTCTAACTATTGCCCTTGGCTTTTGTCCCATTCGCGGTGGTAGGCCTCGATGCGCTCGATGTCATTTTTAGCCCCTAAGAACAAGGGCACCCGCTGATGGATGTGTTTGGGCTTTAAGGTGAGCACCCGCTCCCTGCCGGTGGAAATCACGCCGCCAGCCTGTTCCACGATAAAGCCCATGGGGTTGGCCTCGTACAAAAGGCGTAGTCTCCCTTCCAGCCCCTTGGCTTTGAGCTTTTCGTCCAAGGGATAGGTCCAAAAGCCGCCGCGCATTAAGATGCGATAGACCTCGGCAACGAACGAGGCGATCCAACGCATGTTGAAATCCTTGCCCAAAGGCCCTTCCTTGCCCCTTAAGCACTCTTCAATGTAACTCCTAACCGGCGGTTCCCAAAACCGCCAGTTGGACATGTTGATGGCGAATTCCTTGGCTTCCTCGGGAATCCGAATCTTGGTATGGGTGAGGAAAAACTCCCCCACTCCCTGGTCCAGAGTAAACCCATGCGCGCCGTTACCGGTCGTCAAGACTAAGGTGACCGCTGGACCGTACACGCAAAAGCCGGCGCAGACCTGCTGCGTTCCAGGCTGCAGAAAATGCTCCTCGGCAGGATCCTCAACCCCTTCCGGGCAACGAAGGACGGAGAAAATCGTCCCGATACACATGTCGATATTGATGTTGGAAGAGCCGTCCAGAGGGTCAAAGCACACCAAGTACTTGCCGCGGTTTTGTTTAGGGACGGTGATAACCTCGTCGTTTTCTTCCGAAACCATCGCCGCCACGTGCCCAGAGCGGCGCAGCGTTTCAGTCATGATGCTGTTGGCGAGCACGTCCAGCTTTTCCTGCACCTCGCCTTGGATGTTCTCTTCCCCAGCCTGGCCCAAGTTGCCTACCAGCGCTCCATAGCGGACCTCGCGCGCGATCGCTTTGCACGCCCTTGCGATGTCGGAAACAAGCAGCGTCAGCTCACCGGTGGCTCCAACTACCTTGCGCTGTTCCTGGATGAGAAATTCGGTCAGCGAAATACCAAGTTGCATATACCCTCCTCTGTTAGGCGACAGATTCCAGCGCCAATGCGTCTTTTACTTTCACGATCTTTAAGGTATTGGTCCCCCCGCTTACCCCGGTCAAATCCCCCTTGGTTATGATCACCCGATCCTCTTCGGTCACCGCCCGGCAGCGCAAAAGTTCCCTTAAAGCCGCCTTATTTTGCGCTACGTGATCGTTAGTGTTGAAGCGAAAATGAATCGGATATACCCCCCGGTACAGCGTCACCTTGCGGCAGGTCTTAAGATGCTTAGTCAAAGCATAGATGGGAATCCCCGAGCTGATCCTGGACATCCACAAAGGAGTGGCTCCGCTCTCGGTCAGCGCGGCGATCGCTCGCACCGGGAAATGATTGGCTACGTACATCGTCGCCATCGCGATCGCCTCGTCCACACGCTTGAACTGGCGATCGATGCGGTGCATCGAACGGCGCGTGCTGGGATGCTTTTCCGCCTCCAGGCAGATCCGGTGCATGGCCTTAACCGCCTCGACCGGGTAGTTGCCGCTCGCGGTCTCGGCCGAAAGCATCACGGCGTCGGTGCCATCGAACACCGCGTTGGCTACATCCAACACTTCGGCGCGGGTCGGCATCGGGTTTTCGATCATGGATTCCATCATCTGGGTCGCGGTGATCACCACTCGATCCATCTCGCGCGCCTTGGCGATCAGTTCCTTCTGAATCTGGGGAAGACGCGCATCGCCAATCTCTACTCCCAGATCGCCGCGCGCCACCATGATGGCGTCGGAAGCTTGGATGATCTCTTCCATGACCCCAGCTTGGACCGCCTCGGCGCGCTCGATCTTAGCCACGATGCCGGCTTCTCCGCCAGCCTCGCGCAGCAACCGCCGGGCAAGATGAATGTCGGCCGCCGAGCGCGGAAAAGAGACCGCTAAATAATCTGCCTCGATTTCCACGGCAGTTTTGATGTCTTCTTTGTCCTTGTCGGTCAGGGCAGGTGCCGACAACCCTCCGCCTTGCTTGTTAATGCCCTTGTGGTCGGACAACACCCCTCCGACCTCGACGGTACATTCGACTCGGCGGCCAGCGATTCTGTCCACCCTAAGGACGATCCGCCCGTCATCCAACAGCAACACGTCGCCGACCCGCACGTCCCGGGGCAAATCCGGATACTCTATTCCCACCTGGGTTTCATCCCCTGCATCGGAAGGCAGATCGGCGTCTAGAGCAAACCGCGTCCCTTCCTTAAGGAATACTTTACCTGCACGAAAGCCAGCGATACGGATTTTGGGACCCTGGAGATCGGCCAGGATAGCCATGTAATGGCCGTGTTCTTCCGACAACTCGCGTACTCGCCTCGCGCGACGGCGGTGGTCCTCAACTTGGCCGTGGGAGAAGTTGAGTCGAACCACGTCTACCCCGGCCTCGATCAGCTTTTCCAGAACGCCTGGCCGGTCCGTGGCCGGTCCCAGCGTGGCCACGATCTTGGTGCGCCTGGGCACATGGATGTCAGCCATGGATCAACCTGCCTCCATCATCGCTGCGGCGGTGTCGAGCATCCGGTTCGAGAACCCCCACTCGTTGTCGTACCAGGCGAGCACCTTGACCAGCGTGCCGTCGATCACCTTGGTTAAGCTCGCTTCATAGATGGAAGAATGGGGATTGTGGTTGAAGTCCATCGACACTAAAGGTTCCTCGTTGTAAGCCAAGATACCTTTCAACTCGCCGCGGGCGGCGTCCTTGAGGATCTGATCGATTTCCGCTTTGGAGGTAGGGCGGCTGGCAGTAAAAGTCAGGTCCACCAGCGAGACGTTGACGGTCGGCACCCTAACCGCAAAGCCGTCCAATTTGCCCTTAAGCTCTGGCAGCACCAGCCCTACCGCTGCTGCCGCTCCGGTCTTGGTGGGGATCATGTTTTGCGTCGCCGAACGCGCCCGCCGAAGATCCTGATGGAATACGTCGATCAGCACCTGGTCGTTGGTGTAAGAGTGAATGGTCGTCATCAGCCCCCGCTCTAAGCCGATCTTTTCGTGCAAGGGCTTGACCAGCGGCGTCAAGCAGTTGGTGGTGCAGGATGCGTTGGAAACTACCGTGTGGTGCGCCCTTAAGGTTTGGTGGTTGACGCCGTAGACGATAGTGGCATCGACGTCTTCGCCGCCTGGGGCCGAGATCAGGACTTTTTTCGCCCCTGCCTGCAAGTGAGCCGAGGCTTTCTCTTTAGAAGTAAACAAGCCGGTGCATTCCATCACCAGGTCCACTCCCAACTCCCCCCAGGGCAATTGGGCCGGGTCGCGTTGGGCCAATACGCGAATCCTATGGCCGTTCACGACCAGAAAATCCCCATCGACCGCCACTTCACCGGGAAACCGCCCGTGCACCGTATCGTAGCGGGTGAGATGGGCATTGATCTTAGCATCCCCTAAGTCGTTGATGGCGACGATGGTAAATTCGTCGGTGCGCCCGGATTCAAACAGGGCCCTGAGCACGTTACGTCCGATCCGGCCGTAGCCGTTGATTGCGATCTTGATTGGCATGGAAAATCTCCCAAACGGTTGATGATTGATGTCGCCCATCAGGCAAACTCTATAACAGCAATTTTACTGAGCCGACAAGACGGCGTCCACCAAAAGCCGCTGTCATCGAATTGTCATCGAATTGCAAAACAAATGTCACAAATCGGCCTTAGGATTTTGGCTCGTCCGCAAACTTTCTCAAGGGAACACGATGACGCTGAGAACACCCAACAATCCGGCCTGGCTTGCCCTGCTGGGCAGCCTGATCTATAACAACGATGCGCTCGCCGCCACAGCCCGGTTCGACCCGGCTACCAACACGGTCACTATCCACGCCGTGGACCTGGTCGATGCCGAAGGCAATATCGCTACTTTCAAGGCTACCTTGGCGCTTAAGTCGACTTCTCCCGACATCGAGCTCGAATTGACCGGAGCCAGCGCAATACCAACCTCTCCAGGAGTGCGCGCTTATTTTGACGCCACCACTTTAGAGGCATTCCTCCCTACGGTAGACGTCGGCGGCCAGGAATTTGCCGCCACTTTGGCCCTCATCCCCGGATCCAATCCCATACGCCTCCGTTTGACCGGCTTTCACCCAACCGCCTTTACCGGCTGCCCGAGCTTTGCCCAAGCGATCGGCGGCAATGCCTGCCTGCTCCAGGGTGAGATCAAACAAAACGTCACCTTGACCAACAACGTCACCTGGGTGCTTTCCGGCGGGGTGTTCTTCGGCGGTGACAATACCAATTCGGTCACCGTCACCATCGAGCCTGGCACCAAGCTCATGGGTCAACAGGCAGCCGACTTCTTCTACGTGCGCCGAGGCTCTAAAATCAAAGCGGTAGGTTCTCCGAGCCAACCCATCGTGTTCACAGGACCCAAGGAGCAGACTCCGGGCGAATGGGGCGGAGTGGTGATCGCCGGCAACGCGCCGGTCAACGGCTGCAACGTCGGCGTCCCCTTATGCGAGCAACGCGACGAGGCGATGCTCACCCCCTATGGCGGCAATGATCCCAACGACAACAGCGGGGTGATCAAATACACCCAGATCCGCTGGGCTGGCTTTCCCGTCCGTCCCGACCAAGAGCTTAACGGTCTAACCTTGCTTGGAGTCGGTTCGAGGACCGTTTTGGACTTTATCGAAGTCTTCGAAGGCCAAGACGACGGCATCGAGTTCTTCGGCGGCACCGCCCAGGCCAAACACCTGGTGCTGGTCAACAACCGCGACGATAGCCTCGACTGGGGGCAGGGGTGGCGCGGCAAGGCACAATTTGTGGTGGCAAAGCAACATCCTGGCGACGCCGACCGCTGCATCGAGGCCGACAACAACGAGGATAACTTCGACAGCCAGCCGCGTTCCAAACCGACTATCGCCAACTTCTTGTGCTTAGGCTCGGCGGTCGGCAGCCAAGGGGCCGAGCTTCGCCGCGGCACCGGAGCGAACATCAAAAATTCGGTCTTCCGCGACATCCCAACGTGCCTGCGCATTTCCGATGCGGCGACCTACGTCAACGCCGGCTCGCCAGGGGCGCTTTCGGGTGAACTGACCATCGACCACAGCTATGCTTTCAACTGCCAGTTCAAAGACGGGGCCGGGAAGACCTTCTCGGTAGCGGATTGGTTCAACAGCCAGCCCGGAAACGTTTTCGGCGATCCCCTGCTCGACGGCTACTTGCCAAAAGACGGCTCACCGCTTTTGACTGGAGGAGCGCCTATTGTCGGCGACCCGTTCTTCGTTCCGACCAATTACATCGGCCCGTTCAAGGATAAAAACAGCGATTGGACGCGCGGATGGACCATTGGCCTGTAAATCCTCCTTCAACCTGGAAAATGGTACGGCGCAAGGGACTGCGCCTTTCTTTTTGCTGCAAGCCCTTAAGTTTATGATTCAAATTGTAGTTTGCGTTTTGAGCCTGCTCATTCCCCTGACCGTCCAGGCCAATACCTCAGGTCTCGAACAGATGGCTGCCAAACTGGCCGAGCTGCGCGCCGAGGTGGATCGGCTACAGCAAGAACTCGATCAAGCCAAAACTGCCCAGCGTCAGAAGCTGGAGGCCTTAGGGGGGCAGATTACCCAACTGGAAGTGGAAAAACGCCGCCAAGAACTTGCCTTACAAAAACTCAGGAACGAATGGGAGTCCCTAAGCCAGAAAGCACCTGCCACTTCGAGCACGGACGCCGGGTTGGCTGAATCCATAACCCGGGGAGTCGCCGCCCTGCGCCGCTACGTCGAAACCAGCCTGCCTTTCAAGCGTGTCGAGCGCCTTCAGGCGCTAAATGATCTTGAAGCTAAACTCACGGCTGGCACTGCCTCGCCCAAAAAGCTGGCAGGGGAACTCTGGACCCTGGTTGAAGACGAGCTGCGCCTGACGCGGGAAAACGGCCTGTATCGGCAGATCCTTCCCTTGGAAGGCGAAAACGCCCTGGTGGAAGTAGCCAAACTCGGCATGGTCATGCTGTTTTTCAAAACCCCCGATGGACGCTACGGTCTGGCTCAGCGCCAAGGAGATGGCTGGCATTACGAGATCGTTTCTGAGGGAGATGACCGAGAGCGCATCGCCACCTTGATGGAATCCCTGCGCAAGCAGATCCGCCAGGGGTATTTTGAACTTCCCAATCCGGACTACCGCCGATGAACTTTAAAGCCTGTGCTTTCCTCCTGCTCGCCACAAGCTATGCCTTTGGAGCCTCCGCCCCAACGCTAAAAGCTCAGGAGAGCGAGCCAAAACCGGTCCAAGACGCCGCACAATCCCTAGCAGACGCCTACCGGCGCGAATATGCCTTCCTCGACGGCCAACGGCGCCAGCTCGAGCAACTGCGCGCCGATTTCCAGCGCCAGGCTGCTGCTCAGGAAAAACAGCTGGAAGGCAAAATCGCTGCCCTCCAGCGGCAAGTTCTCGATCTCTCTCAGGAGATCAAGCGCCAAAAAGACGCCATCGCGGAAACGGAAAAGCGCATCGAGGCCACGCAAGAAAACGCCACCCTGTTGGAGACGACACTCACCCAGGCCAAAACCACCTTGGAGGATTACGGCATCCAAGCAAGCGCCCAGCAGAGCAGCGACGCCGAGCGGTTCGAGCAGCTCGTGCAGCTGGCGCTGACGGCCCTGGAATTGGGCAGCACTTCCCACCGCCAGCCGGGTGCCTTCTTTTTGCCAGACGGGCGGGAAATCCAGGGGGAGGTTTTCTTCCTCGGTAGGGTTGCCGCTTACGGGGTCAGCGATCAGGGGGCAGGCATCTTGCTACCGGCCGGAGAAAACCGGCTCAAACTATTAGAAAATCCTAAAGGTAAAGAAGCTGCCAAGGCGTTGGCAGCTGCCCAGACACCGCCGGTATTGCCGCTATTTCTGTTCGAAAGCTTAAAACAAGCGATCGAACCCGAACAAAAAAAGACCTGGCGACAAACGCTGGACGAAGGTGGACCCATCGCCTGGATCATCGCCGGGCTGGGCGTCCTAGGGCTGATCCTCGCTTTGCTGCGGACGGCTATTTTGTTACGTTCCAGTCTAGGCGGTAAGCGCCTGGTCCAGCGCGTCGTCGATGCAGTGGCTTCAGGTACATGGGAGTCGGTCCGAGCTCATCTCGAGCAGGCCAAAGGCGCCTATCCTCCAGTGCTTAAAGCCAGCCTATTGCACCTAGAACTGCCGGAAGAGGAGTGGGAGATTGCCATTGACGATGCCCTGCTGCAACAATCGGTACGCATCGATCGCTTCGCCAGCTTGATCTTGGTGATCGCCTCCGTGGCGCCTTTGCTCGGACTGCTCGGAACGGTGACGGGGATGATCGAGACCTTCGACGTCATCACCCGCTTTGGCACCGGCGATCCCAAGCTCCTGGCCACCGGCATCGCCGTTGCTTTAATCACGACCGAAGTTGGGCTAGCAGTGGCTATTCCGCTGCTTCTGCTCGGCAACCTGCTCAACGGCTGGGCAGGAAGCTTGAAGGCCGATCTGGAGCTATCGGCCTTGGCGGTGCGCGAAGCCAAGCAGCTAAGTCGCCAAGGGACGCTGCCAGAGGTGCCGATCGTCCAGTACGCCAAATCGGCAACGGCTTAAATGTGGCAGGCAACGCTCGCCAACTTTACTGAACTGCACGCTTACCTGACCTCAGGAGGCCAGGTGATGCCGGTCCTGTGCGGCGTGTTGTTTTGGCTTTGGTTCAGCATCGGCTACCGCTTTTGGCTTCTGCGCCGCGGAACTCGAGCCAAAGTCGAGCAGCTTTGTCAGGCGATCTTACAAGGCAAGCCCATCCTTGGGTCTGGTCTTCTCCCCAATCTTTGTCGCCAACTCGCTTCCTCGATCGCCCAGGTGGATCGTCCAAGCCAAATCGACTTGCTTTTTCTGCGCACCGCCAGACACCTTGAGCGCTATCAGACAATGGCCAAATCGCTGGTGGTGGTCGCCCCGCTGCTCGGGCTGCTAGGTACGGTGGCGGGCATGATCGAGACCTTTGACTCCTTGGCCGAAATGGCCTTGTTTCGCCAATCGGGCGGAATCGCCGGCGGCATCTCCAAGGCCTTGTTTACCACCCAACTGGGGCTGGCGGTGGCGATTCCCGGGTACTTTCTCCTGGCCGTGCTCCAGCGTCGGCAAAAAAACTTAGAAAGCGAGCTGTTAAAGCTCCAGGACCTGCTTCGCGAATCCTTGCACCAAACTTTCAAACAATCCCATGCGCAGAAGACACACCACTGAAGAAGAGAGCCGCATCGATATTTCCCCTCTGATCGACGTGGTCTTCCTCCTGCTGATTTTCTTCGTCGTCACCACAACCTTCGTCAAGGACATGAACCTTGACATCCAGCGTCCCAGCGCGGCTAGCGCTGTGCTAGCCCCAAGCAAAGCGGTGCGCATCTACCTCGACGCCCAGGGCAACGTCTACTTGGACAACCAGCCGATCCGGATTTGGATGGTGCAAAGCAAGGTGCGCACTCTGCTGCGCGAAGGCGCCAGCGACGTGCTTATAGTCGCCGACACCAAGGTACCCGCCGGCCGCCTGGTGGAGGTAGTGGACCAGGCGCGCTTGGCCGGGGCCAAGAACGTGGGGGTTGCCACCGAACGGGAAGCTGGCTGATGCGATTCGCTTTAGCCATAAACCGAGAGCGCGACTGGTCCTTGCGGTTGGCAGGATTGCTGGCCGGAATCGCCGGTACTTGTGGCACGCTGGCCTTGGTGGTGTGGATGAATCTGACCGCCAAATCCCCAGAGCGTGAGGATTCCACCCGCGCCGTCCCTCTGGAGCTGGCTCCTCCTCCGCGCACCCCCCCGGCAACCCCCAAGCCGAAACCGCGCAAACCACCTCCTGCCAAACGCTTGCAACCTGTCCCTAGCCCAGACCTGGGAACGGCCTTGTCCGGCGTGGACTTCGGCTTGCCGGAGGTAACTTTCGATCCTGAAACGGACCAACGCCTCTTAGGCGAGACAGAAACCGCAGAGGCAGCCGTGGATACTCCGCCTCAACCCATCGCCACCGGCGCCTTTGATTACCCAGCAGACGCCAAGAGCAAAAACCTTCAAGGTTATGTTCTGCTTTCGGTGCTGGTGGATGAACAAGGCACGGTGGCGCAAGCTCAGGTGCTCGAGTCCTCCCCGCCTGGGGTGTTCGACCAAAGCGCCTTGGAGGGAATCCGCCGCTGGCGCTTCAATCCAGCCCGTTCCCAAGGCAAACCGGTGGCGAGCTGGGTGCAGCAGAAGATCATCTTCCAACTGGGCTGATCTATGCACCGGCAGGCAGCGCTCCTGATACTCCTCCTCGTAATGGCTCGCGGGACAGGCGCCAAATCCTTGGACCTCCCTACCCTGCTCGATCAGGCGGCGAAAATGCTCCAGGACAGCCAGCCGTCCCGCGCTTTGGCAGTTCTCTTGTCCCAACCTCCCCCTGAGGGCGAAGCAGAAAAACTGCTCAAACTGCGCCGACGTTACCATACCCTAGCCGGGCTGGCTTATCTGAAGCTCTCGCAGTATCCCAAAGCGTTGGAGCATCTGGAAAAAGCCAGCGCCGAAGGCCAGCCTGAGCCAGTGCTCTTCGTCTATCTGGCGCAAGGCTATTTTCACCTCCAGCGCTATCAGGACACCTTGAAGGCGATCGATAATGCCAAGGCGGTACTGGATCAGTATCCGGCTCTTTACGAGATCAAAGCCCAATGCCTGTGGCAACTCCACCAGGAGGAGGCCGCCTTCGAGACGCTAACGCAAGCGCGGCAAAGATTCCCCGGTGAGTTGAGCTTCCTGCGCCGCCAGGTGTTTTATCTTCTAGAAAAAAAGCTCTACCACCAAGCGGCCGAATTAGGGCTTGAGTATCTCAAGGCAAGTCAAGGTAGCGCTCAGGATTACGCTGCCATAGGCAATGCCTTACGGCTAGGCGGGGCGCTTCTTCCAGCCAGCACTGTTTTAGAACAAGGGCGTCTTCGCTACCCCCAAGATCCAACGCTGGCCAAGCTGCTCGCTCACGTGTACTTGAGCCGGCAGATGCCGCAGGCAGCCGCCTGGATTCTAGAGCAGGCAGCGCGCTTTGACCCTAGCCTGTATAGCGATGCGGCCGAATGCTATCGGCGCGCTGGGGCGTATTACCAGGCGCTTTACCTCAACGCCCAGGTTCTCGAGGTCAAGACGCAAAGGCGCCAGCGCCTCGCCCTGCTTTTAGCCCTCAGGCGCTACGAAGAAGCGCTAGCCATGGAACGGCCTTTGGCGCGCGCAGGACTCCTTAAAGAAGACGCCGTGCGCTACGCCTTAGCCTATGCCGCTTACCGCGCTGGCAGGCTGGGGTTGGTTGAAACCTATCTCGACGCCATCTCTGATCCCCAAATCTTCCGCCAAGCAGCCGAGCTTCGCCGCCTGCTCAAAGAGTGCGAGGACCAGCCTTGGCGGTGCGCTTGAATAAAAAATAACTCTGCATGGACAAGCTGCTTTTTACCTTGCTTTTGTGGTTGCCTATCCTTGCTCTAGCTGAGGAAGCACGGCTGCAATTATACGTGTTCCTAGACGAAGTGGCTTTGGCCAAAGTGCAGGTGCTGGTAGACGGCCAAGTCGCCGGAAGCACAGACGCCAAAGGCGCTTTGGAGTTAAAGCTTAGCCCGGGCAGCCACAGCCTGGAGCTGCGCCATTCGGACCGGGTATTGGCCATCCTGGAGCGTACATTCCAGGCCGAAGAAGACGTTCAGATCCGCATCGCTACCTACCGCGACGACCGCCAGCCCAAAGTGAGCGTGGAAAGCTCGATCGCCGGCCAGAAACCTGCCCCCAAGCCGGCTTCAGGGCCGCTCGGCCTGTTGGAAGGGCAGGTCACAAGCAGTACGGGCCAGCCTTTGGCTAATGCAGAAATTTTCTTAAGCGGCTTTAAACAGCCCGTCCTCACTGACCCCCGGGGGCGCTTCCGCATCCAGGCACCTGCCGGTACCTACAGCCTTTCAGTCGCAGCGCCTGGATACAATCAGAAGGTGGAAGAAGGCGTGACCATCGTGGCCGACCAAACTCAGACCCTCAAGCTAACGCTCACCCCCAAAGGGGTAGAGATGCCGCCGTTTGTGGTCATCGAACCGCATCTTGAAGGCAGCGTCGCCTCGGTGATCAGCGAAGAGAAAACATCTGCCGAGATCACCGACGTCTTAGGCGCCGAACAGATCGCTCGCGCCGGCGACCCGGACGTAGCGGCTGCGCTAAAGCGCGCCAGCGGGGTCACCATCGTCGGCGGAAGCTATGCTTACATTCGCGGCTTGGGAGAGCGCTATTCCAACACCCTGGTAAACGGCATCGGCGTGCCCACCCCCAACCCCACCCGCCGCGTCATCCCGCTGGATCTGTTTCCGGCGGCTATGCTCAATACCATCGAGATCCAAAAAGGCTACACTGCGAGCCTTCCGGGCGAGTTCTCTGGCGGGACGGTAGACCTGCGCACCCGCCGCGTCCCGGACGAGTTCATCCTCGAGCTAAGCGGGCTTTTGGGTTTTAACACCGAAGCGAGCTTCGCCAAAGGCCTGCGCTACGAAGGCGGGGATTTCGACTGGATCGGAGTGGACGACGGCCGCCGCGATCTTCCCAAACCGCTGGCCGACGCGCTTTCAGGTGGCCGCATCCTGCGCCCTAAAACGCCGATAGCCGAAGGCTTTACTCCGGAGGAGATCGAGCGCTTCGGCGAAAAACTCTCCGATGTCTGGGACGTAAAGCAAGATCGGCTGCCGCCCAATGGCCGGATTAGCGCCGCTTTGGGCGATCGCTATCGGTTCGGGGATTTCGGCTTGGGATTCTTCGCTCTGGGGCGCTGGGATCAAGGCTGGAACCATTTCGACGAGGTACGGCGCGACTATAGCGCCAACCAGAAAGGAGAGCTCGAGTTGATCAACGACTTTGACGTCCAGCGCACCGCCCGCGAGGTCAAAACCAACGCTTATCTCAACCTGGAGGCCGATTATGCCAAAGACCACAAGCTGTTCGGACGGGTGATGCTGGTGCGCGATTCTGCCGACGAGGTCCGCTTCATCGAGGGGTTTACCAATACCGAAGGCGCCGATATCCGACGCACGCGCCTGTGGTGGGTAGAAAACGAGCTGTTTAACTGGCAGATCGGCACCGAACACACTTTTCGCCGGCTCAATGATCTTTGGGTGTACTTTCTGTACTCCCAGGCTACCGCCAGCCGGATCGAGCCCAACAGGCGCGAATACCGTTTCGATGAGATCCCCAGCTTGGGGAAAGGGATATTTGAATTTTCCCGCAAAGCCGACAACAACCAGACGAGCTTTGGGAATTTGGAAGACCAAGACGACAGCTGGCGCTTGGACCTCAAGCTGCCTTACGCTTTCTTGAGCGAGCGCTTAAAAGGCCACCTTGGCGCCGGTTATTGGCAGACCGACCGCGAGCGCAATTCTTCTATCCGCCGCTTTCGCTTTGCCCCCTCGGGGCCACGCTCGACCGACCGCGCCGTTCTTTTGAACCCTTCTCTGGAAGCGATCTTAAGCCCGGAAAACATAGGGCTTGCAGGCTTCGTCCTCCAAGAAACCACCCGCCCTACCGATAACTACATCGCCACTCAAAAGCTTAAGGCGTATTACACTGAGCTGGATGCTACTTTCTTTAACGCCGCGCGCCTAGCCGGAGGTGTGCGCATCGAGGAGAATCAGCAAACCGTCACCACTTTTAATTTATTTGATCCAACCAACCAACCCATCGTCTCGACTCTAGACAGCCGCGACGCTTTACCGGGAGTGACCTTGACCTTCTTGATCTCGGATGCCCAACAGCTTCGCCTCTCCTGGAGCAAAACCTTATCGCGCCCGGACTTTCGCGAACTTTCGCCGGCCCCCTTCACCGACCCGGAAACCGATCGCGAGACCGTGGGCAACCCCGACATCCAGCAAGCCGAGTTCCACAATTACGACGCGCGTTGGGAGTATTACTTCTCCCCTAAAGAAAACTTATCTATAGGGTTTTTCTGGAAAGACCTCACCAATCCCATCGAAAAAATCCTCCTGCCCGGACCGGCCGGCCTTTTGCAGCTGCAAAATGCCGCAAGTGCCAACGTATTCGGCGTGGAGGTCGACTTCCGCAAGGAATTGGAATTCTTGCACCCGCGTTTGGCTGGGTTTTACTTGGGGGGCAATTACACCTGGTCCCAATCGGAAATCACGCTGCTGCCGCAAAATTTACAAACCCTAACCAACCCCAAACGCCCGCTACAAGGGCACTCCAAACACATCGTCAACGTCCAGCTCGGCTACGACAACGAGGCTTTAGGAACTCAAGCCACTTTGCTTTACAATACCTTCAGCCAGCGCATCTCGCAGGTAGGTTCCTTGGGGGCGCCGGACATCTACGAAAATCCCTTCCATCAACTCGACTTTGTGGCCGAGCAAAAGCTTACCGATCACTTCTCCATCCAGCTGAGAATGCAAAACCTGATCGATAGCAAAGTGCGCTTTACCCAAGGCGGGGAAAAGAACCGCGCCTTTCGCCGCGGGCGCGATTTTGCTATTTCGTTCAACCTGCGCTTTTGAGCTGAGAAGCGATGGTCGCAAGCGCTTTTTGCTCGGCCTCCAGCCAAAGCGCGTCTTGCTCACGCTTAAGCCAGGTGAGCTGGCGCTTGGCGAGCTGGCGGGTGGCGCAGATGGCCTTGTGAACCATGGTGGCAAAATCGTATTCGCCAGCCAGATAGCCCCACACCTGGCGGTAGCCGACGCTGCGAATGGCTGGAAGATCCGGATGCAAGTCGCCGCGCCGGTAAAGCTCTCTGACCTCCTCCACCAGACCTTGCTCAAGCATGGCAGAAAAGCGCTCCTCGATGCGGCGATGGAGAACAGTGCGGTCGCGCGGGCAAATCACGATCTTGAAGGGTCGAAACGGCAACTCTTCCTGGGGCGTCCCTCTCACATTCGTTCGAGGCAAGTTTTGCCAAAAGCGGCTTATCGGTCGGCCAGTGAGCCAGTAAACCTCCAAAGCGCGCTGGATGCGCTGGGAGTCGTTGGGGGAGATGCGCAAGGCCGCTGTCGGGTCGATCTCAGCCAGTTTGGCATGGAGCGCTGGCCAGCCTAACCTTTTGGCTTGAAAGTCTATTTCCCGCCGCAGTTTGGGATCGGCTTCAGGCAAAGGTGCCATCCCGCAGAGCAAGGCGTGGAAATACAGCATGGTACCACCTACCAAAATAGGCAGCTTTCCGCGCGCTAAGATCGCTTCGATTGCGCCTTTAGCCTCGCGCACGAAGCGGCCGGCAGAATAGTTTTCTGCCGGGTCGAGGACGTCGATAAGGTGATGGAGGATTTGTGCCCGAATTTCCAGCGAAGGCTTGGCCGTGCCGATGTCCAGGCCGCGATAGACCAAGGCGGAATCGACGCTGACGATCTCGCCGCCAAGGTACTCGGCTAGTTTCAGGGCCAGTTCGGTCTTGCCCGAGGCGGTTGGCCCCATGAGGAGAAGCGCTAAAGGTTTTGCCATCACCGACCACGGTGAAAGAAACGGTCCAAAGTCTTAAAATCCAACACCACCCAAGTAGGGCGGCCGTGGTTGCATTGACCGCCGCGCTCGGTCTGCTCCAGCTCGCGCAGGAGCGCGTTCATCTCCTTTAAGCTCAAGCGCTGACCGGCGCGCACCGCGCAGCGACAGGCCCGGCTTGCGAGCCGCTCGCGGATGGCCCCTTCTACTTCGCTGGAACTTCCCACCTGCTCCAGTTCCTCCAGTAGGTCGCGTAGCAATTTGGGCGCATCGACGCCGGCCAACAAAGCTGGCAGGGTACGTATCGCGGCTGCCTCTGGGCCGATCAAATCCACTTCCATGCCAAGCTTATCCAGCGCTTGACGGTAGCACGCGAGAAGATCGACTTCGCGCGGGATCAAAGCGATTCTGACCGGGAGCAGCAAAGGCTGGCGCACCACCGCCCCCTCTTCCAGTTGGCGCTTGAGCTTTTCGTACAGGATGCGCTCGTGGGCAGCGTGGGCGTCGACGATCACCAGCCCATCCTGCGCCTCGGCCAGAATGTAGATGCCGTGCAAGTGCGCTACCGCCTCCCCCAGCGGGGTCAAGGCACAGCCCATCGCTGCCGAGTCTTCAGCGGCAGGCCGTGGCGGGGGAATTTCGGTCGCGATAGATTGATAAAATGCAAGATTCTCGCTCACCTTGAGCGGCGGATTATCCATCGCTTCCGGCACACGCCAAACCCGACGGTGCGCAGCCGAGGGCCTGGCTCGCCCCAAAACTCGATACAGGGAGGAGGTGATGAAGTCGGCCACCTGGCGGGGGTCGCGGAAGCGCACCTCGAGCTTGGCCGGGTGGGCGTTGACATCGACCAGGTCTGGGTCTAGATCCAGGTACAACACCGCCACCGGCTGGCGGTCGGCAGGCAACACATCGCGGTAGGCGCAGCGCAAGGCGTGGCTTAGCAATTTGTCGCGCACCGGCCGCCCGTTGACATACCAAAACTGCCCATCCGCGTGGCGGCGCGAGGCGGATGGCAAAGCTATCCAGCCTGTAAGGCAAAGGTTGTTGGCGGCGCAATCTACCTCGAGCGCCTGGTCCACAAACTCCTGTCCCAGGACCTGGGCCAGGCGGGCCTTGCGCGCCGCCGCCGTGTGCGCCGGCGGCAGGTGCCACACCGCGCGCTGGTTGTGGCGCAAGGCAAATCCGGCCGCAAAGCACCCCAAGGCAATGCGCTCAACGAGGCTTCGAACCTGAGCGAATTCCGTCTCTTCGCGGCGTAGAAATTTGCGCCGTGCCGGAACGCTATAAAACAGGTCGGCCACAATCGCGGTAGTACCGAGCGGATGAGCCACCGGGATCGGCTCCGACACCCCTTCAGGCCCGGCCTGAAGGCGCCATCCGCAAGGCTCCTCAGGCGTTCTAGAAATCAACTCTAGCCGAGCCACCGAAGCAATGCTGGGCAGTGCCTCGCCGCGGAAGCCAAAGCTCCTTACCCGGCGCAGGTCTTCCAGGCACGCGATCTTGCTGGTGGCATGGCGGGCCAGAGCCAAAGGCAAGTCCTCGCGCGAAATACCACAGCCGTCGTCGCGGACTCGGATCAGGCCGATGCCACCCGCATCGAGGCTGATGTCGATTTGACCTGCGCCGGCATCCAGGCTATTTTCTACCAGTTCTTTCACTACCGACGCGGGACGCTCGACCACCTCTCCGGCGGCGATCTGGCAGGCCAATTGCGGAGGCAGCAGACGGATTCGATTCATCAACCAATTATAAGTCAAAAGCTTAAAGTGCTACATAGGCTTTCAATTGCTCAAAGCCGATATTGTTCAGCCTTCCAAGTTTCAATAAAATATAAACTATGGGCAGTCGCGCGGCTGCCTTTTTGTTTTCCAATCTCCCATGACCTTAAGAACTATGAACCCCATCATGTCCACCTATGCCAGGCTCGAGGTAGCCTTCACCCGCGGCGACGGGGCCTGGCTTTGGGATAAAGAAGGCAGGCGCTACCTCGATGCCATCTCAGGCATCGCGGTCTGCAACCTCGGTCATGCCCACCCGGAATTGGCCAGCGTGCTTTGCGAACAGGCTAGACGCCTTTGGCATACTTCTAACCTCTATCGGATCGAACTCCAGGAGGCGCTGGCCTGTGAGCTTGCACGCCTTTCCGGGATGGATAAGGTGTTTTTTTGCAACTCCGGAGCCGAAGCCAACGAGGCTGCGCTCAAGATCGCGCGCGCTTTCGGCCACGCCAAGGGTATCGCCGACCCCAAAATCGTCGTCTGCGAAGGCAGCTTCCACGGTCGCACTCTGGCCACCTTGAGCGCAACCGGCAACCCGAAAGTGCAGCAGGGCTTTGAACCCCTGGTGCCAGGCTTCGTGCGGGTTCCCTACGACGATCCCGGCGCCGTCGCCCGATTGTCCGAGCGTGACGATATCGTCGCGGTACTGGTCGAGCCGATTCAAGGAGAGGGCGGAGTCAGGCTCCCAAAGCCAGGCTATTTGTCCGAGCTTCGGGCGCTGTGCGACCGAAATGACTGGCTGCTGATGCTGGACGAGGTCCAGACCGGCGTAGGCCGCACCGGGGCTTGGTTTGCCTGCCAACACGAGCGCATCGTACCGGACGTGATGACCCTGGCTAAAGCTTTGGGCAACGGCTTTCCCATCGGCGCTTGCCTGACTCGCGGTCAGGCAGCCGAGATCCTAAAACCCGGGATGCACGGCTCCACCTTCGGCGGCAATTTTCTCGCCTGCCGGGTAGCGCTGGAAGTCCTCAAGATCATCGCGAAGCTAAGCCTGCTCGCGCGGGCCGGTTCTTTGGGCGAGTACCTTCTGGCCGAGCTCACCCGGCGCCTGGCCGATCATCCGCGCGTCAAGGCGATCCGCGGGCGCGGCCTGATGCTCGGCATAGAGCTGGATTACCCGTGCGCCGCTTTGGCCGAGGTGGCGCTCAAGCGCGGGCTGCTCATCAACGTCACCGCTGCCTGCGTGGTACGCCTGCTCCCCCCTTTGATCCTTAAAGACGATGAGGCAGAATTTTTGCTCACTACTTTGACCAAGCTCATTTGGGAAATGGAAGCATGACAGCGCGGCACTTTCTCACCCTCATGGACCTAAGCCCGGACGAGCTGCGCTTTCTGATCCGGCGCGCTGGCGAACTCAAGCGCCTGAAAGGGCCTTACGAACCCCTCAAGAACAAAGTTTTGGGAATGATTTTCGAAAAGGCCTCCACCCGCACTCGGATGTCCTTCGAAGTGGGCATGGTCCAACTGGGTGGATCTGCGATTTTCCTGTCCCCGCGCGACTCTCAATTAGATCGCGGGGAACCCTTGGAAGACACCGCTCGGGTCCTGTCGCGCATGGTCGACGGGGTGGTCCTCAGGACCCATCGTCACGCCACTGTGGTTCGTTTTGCCCAGCATTCGCGCGTGCCGGTGATCAACGGCCTGACCGACCGCTTCCATCCCTGTCAGCTATTGGCGGACATGCAGACCTATTTCGAACACCGCGGCGACATCGCAGGGCGCAAAGTCGCCTGGATCGGCGACGGCAACAATATGTGCCAGTCTTACCTCGAGGCCGCGCGACAATTAGACTTTAAGCTCCACATCGCCTGCCCCCCTGGATACGAACCCGAAGCCGAACTGGTCCAGGCGGCAGGCGCCAGGGTCGTTGTGGGTCAAGACCCGGTTTCTGCCGCTGAAGGCGCTGATCTGGTGGTCACTGACGTCTGGGCCAGCATGGGGCAAGAGCAAGAGCAGGCGCAACGGCTTAATGCCTTCCGGGGATTTACCGTCACCCGGGCGTTGATGGAGCGGGCTGCCCCCAATGCCCTGTTCATGCACTGCCTTCCAGCCCATCGCGGGGAAGAGGTCAGTGCCGAGGTCTTGGAGGGGCCGCAAAGCGTGGTTTGGGACGAGGCGGAAAATCGGCTGCACGCGCAAAAAGCCTTGTTAGAATTTCTGCTTGCGGCGCAAAATTGAAAACCTAAAACACCCAGATGATAGGTATTGTTCATTATCAAGTTGCTTTGAGACTGTTGCTTTCTTTGGCTTTAGTTTTCTCGCTCTCAACGGTTGCCGAGGAGTCTTCCTACGTCACCAACACTAAAGAAGTCCACCTGCGCGCCGGCAAGGGGACCGAGTACAAGATTCTGCGTCTGCTTCCCAGCGGAACTCCGCTGACTCTGATCGAGCACGACTTAAAAAGCGGCTATAGCAAAGTGCGGCTGCGCGACGGCACGATCGGTTGGGTACTCACTCGCCACATCAGCGACGAGCAGAGTTGTCGGATTCAACTTCAGACTCTCGGTGATAAACTGCAACAACTGAGCGGGGAAAACGCCCGCTTGGCTCAAGAACTGGAAGCTTTGAAAAACCAACAAACCGCCTTGAGTACGGAAAAGAATACATTGACCGAGCGGGTTGCCCAGTTAGCGGCCGAACTCAACCGGATCCGCGCTGTCTCTAGCAATGCCTTGGCAATCGAGAACGAACGCAACCAGCTAAGAGAGCGGACGATTGAGTTGGAGCGCCAACTTAATCAACTCAAGCTGGAAAATCAAACCTTGAACCAAGAACAATCGCAGCGCTGGTTTCTGATCGGGGCTGGCGTGCTCGGCAGCGGAATCCTAACCGGCTTGATCCTGCCGCGCCTTGCCTGGCGTCGCCGCCACAGCTGGAGTTCGTTTTAACCTTAGGAGTTTCACTGATGCCTGCTGATACAAAACGCCCTTTTTCCTCGCTAGTGGTCGATGGCATGGAACGCGCCCCCAGCCGGGCTATGCTTTATGCCGTCGGATTTAGCGAGCAAGATTTTCAAAAACCCCAGATCGGCATCGCCTCGACCTGGAGCATGGTGACGCCGTGTAATATGCACATCGACAAGCTGGCCATAGAGGCGGCGCGAGGCGTGGATGAAAACGGCGGCAAAGCGGTGATCTTCAACACCATTACTATCTCCGACGGCATCTCCATGGGCACCGAAGGGATGAAATACTCTTTGGTGTCGCGCGAGGTGATCGCCGACTCGATCGAGACCGTAGTGGGCTGCCAAGGCTTCGACGGGCTGGTGGCGATCGGCGGCTGCGACAAAAACATGCCCGGCTGCCTAATCGCAATGGCGCGCCTTAACCGCCCAGCGGTATTCGTCTACGGTGGCACCATCCTACCCGGGTGCTTAGGGGATAAGAAACTGGACATCGTCTCGGTGTTCGAAGCCGTCGGCGCGCGCGCTAATCAAATCATCGACGACGAGGCCTTGAGCAAAATCGAGCGCCAGGCGATCCCTGGCCCAGGCGCGTGCGGGGGAATGTACACCGCCAATACCATGGCCTCGGCGATCGAAGCCTTAGGGATGAGCCTGCCCGGAAGCTCCGCCCAGGCGGCCGTCTCTCCGGCAAAACAAAAGGATTGCGAGGAGGCCGGAAAAGCGGTGTTGAAATTGCTAGAAATGGATCTCAAACCGCGCGACATCATGACGCGCCAAGCGTTCGAAAACGCCATCGCGGTGGTCATCGCCTTGGGTGGCTCGACCAACGCCGTCCTCCACCTTCTGGCGATGGCCAGGGCCTGCGACGTCTCACTGAGCCTGGACGATTTTACCCGGATTGGCAAAAAAGTGCCGGTATTGGCCGACTTAAAACCCAGCGGGCGCTACCACATGGCCGATTTGATCGAAATCGGCGGGATTTTGCCACTGATGAAGACCCTGCTCGAGGCGGGGCTTTTGCACGGCGACTGCCTCACCGTCACCGGCAAGACCATAGCGGAAAACTTAGCCGAAGTTGCCCCTTATCCCCAAGGTCAGGACATCGTCCGCCCCCTTTCTGACCCGATCAAGCCCGATAGCCACTTGGTGATCTTGAAAGGCAACCTGGCCCCCCAAGGGGCAGTAGCCAAGATTTCCGGCAAAGAGGGCCTGCGCTTTGCCGGCCGGGCTAGGGTGTTTGACTGCGAGGAAGCGGCCTTAAAAGCCATCCTTAACGGCACGGTGCAGAAAGGCGAAGTGATCGTGATCCGCTACGAAGGACCAAAGGGGGGGCCTGGGATGCGCGAGATGCTCTCGCCCACCTCGGCGGTGATGGGCAAAGGCCTAGGCAAAGACGTCGCGCTCATCACCGACGGCCGCTTCTCCGGCGGAACCCACGGCTTTGTGGTCGGCCACATCACCCCAGAAGCTTACCTTGGCGGTCCACTGGCCATAGTGCAAGATGGCGATGTGATCTGCATCGACGCGGAAAAGCGCGAATTGCACTTGGACCTTCCTGAAAGCGAGATACAGGCCCGCCTAGCCCGCTGGCAGAAACCTGCCCCGCGCTATACCCGCGGGGTTCTGGCCAAATACGCCGCCCTGGTAGGTCCAGCTTCGGAAGGGGCAGTCACCGACTGGCAATTGGAAGGCAGGCTTTGAACCTTCCCTCCCCTGTCGAAATGATCGCTAAGCTCGTGGCCGAGCCTTCGGTCTCGAGCGCCGATCCGCACCTGGACCAATCCAACCTGGGGGTCATCCATCGTCTGGCAGAGTGGCTGGAGACGCTCGGCTTTGCCGTCTCTTTGCAAGCGGTGACCAAGACCAAGGCCAACCTGGTTGCCAGCCTTGGGCCATTAGAGGCGGGCGACGGGCTGGTCTTGAGCGGCCATACCGACACTGTCCCTTACGATGAAGGCCTGTGGTCGAGCGACCCTTTCCGGCTGACCGAACGCCAGGGGCGTTTGTATGGCTTAGGAACAGCGGACATGAAGTCTTTCTTTGCCCTGGCGCTTTCAGCCATCGCTTCTCTTGACTTAAAGCGCCTTAAGGCACCTTTGCTTGTTCTGGCGACCTGTGACGAGGAAAGCACCATGAACGGGGCACGCCTTTTGGCCAAAACCGGGCTTCCAGGCGGGCGGTTCGCGATCATCGGCGAACCCACCGATCTCAAACCGGTCAGGATGCACAAGGGAGTGCTGATGGAGTCGGTGGAAGTCCTAGGTCACAGCGGCCACGCGAGCAACCCTGCTCTGGGAGCCAACGCTTTGGAAGGCATGGTCGAGGTGCTCAAAGCGCTTTTGTGCTGGCGCGACGAACTTGCCAAGATCCGCCACCCTGGGTTTGAAGTCCCCTTTCCTACCCTGAATCTAGGCGCGATTTCAGGCGGCGACAGCCCCAATCGGATCTGCGGCCACTGCCGGGCCTTGCTCGATCTGCGCCTCCTGCCTGGGATGGCCCCTGAAACGGTGCGGGAGGAACTAAAACGCCTGGTCGAGACGACCGTAGCTGCCTTTCCCAGACTCAAAGCCAAAGTAGAGCCTCTGTTTCCCGGCGTACCCGCCTTTGAGACGCCTGCCGATGCCCAACTGGTGCGGCTGTGTGAGGAATTGACCGGTCAGGCTGCCGGAGCCGTAGCCTTTGGCACCGAGGCGCCTTACCTGGCTTCCTTGGGGCTGGAAACGGTGATCCTAGGCGCCGGTTCCATCGACCAGGCCCATCAACCCGACGAGTACCTTCCCCGGCAACACATCGATCCGGCGATCCGGCTCCTGCGTCGTCTGATCGAACATTACTGTCTCGGCTGATGGACGCTGCCTCCTACGTTCGCTGGTTCCGAAGCTCTTCCCCTTACATCCATGCGCACCGCGGGCGCACTTTTGTGGTGAGCTTCGGCGGCGAAGCCCTGCTCGATCCGGCTTTTCCCTGCCTGATCCACGATCTGGCTTTGCTCCACGGCCTGGGGATCCGTCTGGTTCTGGCCTACGGCATCCGCCCTCAGATTGAGGCGCGCATCAAAGCGCAAGGGCAAAGCCTGCGCTATTTCAAGGACCTTCGCATCACCGATGCCGCCGCCTTAGAATGCGTCAAGGAGGCGGCTGGTCAAGCGCGCCTCGAAATCGAGGCGCTGTTTTCCATGGGTTTGGCCGATTCCCCCATGGCCGGGGTGCGGATTCGGGTCAGTTCGGGCAACTTCGTCATCGCCAAACCATTAGGCGTACGCGAAGGGGTAGACTTCGAGTACACCGGCGAAGTCAGGCGCATCGACCGCGACGGCCTCCTTGGCCAATTGGATCAGGGATGCGTGGTGGTTTTGCCTCCCTTGGGCTATTCCCCGACTGGGGAGGTTTTCAACCTGAGCGCAGAGGAAGTGGCAGTCGCTACTGCAACGGCGCTCAAAGCAGACAAGCTCCTGATCCTCGTCGAAACTCCTTGCCGACTCAAGGCGTCAGCGCAGCCAGTTCCCCAGTTGACCTGTCAGGAAGCGCGCCAGTTGCTTGCGGCAAACGCTTTTGACGAAGCGGTCTGCCGCCACGTCCAGGCGGCCGTGGCGGCCATAGACCAAGGGGTTGGCCGGGTTCACCTGCTCGACCGGCATCAAGACGGCGCGTTGCTGCTTGAACTATTTACCCGCGACGGCTGCGGCACGTTGATTTCGGCTAAGCCTTTTGAAACCCTGCGCCAGGCGAGATTAGAAGACATCCCCGGCATTTTGGAATTGACTCGGCCTCTGGAACAGGAAGGTATCCTGGTAAAGCGCTCGCCGGAGAAGCTGGAAGAAAGCCTCGACGATTTCTGGGTCATTGACCGCGACGGTCTGGTGATAGGCTGTGCTGCCCTTCACGTCTTCCCAAAGGCCAGGGCCGGGGAGTTGGCGTGCCTGGCCTTACATCCCAACTATCGCGGTCAGGGCCACGGCCAACGCCTTTTGGAACACGTGGAAAAGCAGGCCAAAAGCTTAGGGCTTTCTTCCTTGTTCGTCCTGACCACTCACGCTGCCCATTGGTTTTTAGAACGCGGTTTTCACCTCGCGAGCTTTGACGATTTACCCTCGGAGCGAAGGCAGTGGGTCAACTTAAAGCGCAACTCGAAAGTCCTCCGCAAGCGGCTTTGAGCGTTGAGCTGACCGATCACAGCGAGCCGTTCAAACTTCTCCAGCTGTCTGACTGCCATCTTCTTGAGCATCCCGACCAAACCCTGATGGGGATCGACACCGAAGAGAGCCTTAAAGAAGTCTTAAGCCACCTTCAAACCTCAGCGAGCTGGCCGCCGGATTTGCTCCTGCTTACCGGGGACCTGGTTCAGGACCCAAGTCCTGCTGCCTACGAGCGCTTGCTTTGCCTCCTTGAGGCGCTCAAGGTTCCCTGGGTGGCTCTTTGCGGCAATCACGACGATCCTAAGACGATGGCTTTGGTCTTATGCCAAAACGCCGAGCGTTGTGCCCGACGCATTCTGACCAAAACCTGGCAGATTTTGGGTTTAAACAGCCATCTTGCCGGCTCTGCCGGGGGGTATCTTACTGCCTGCGAACTTGAATTTTTAGCCTTAAGCCTTGAAGAACATCAGGACCTTCCTGCCTTGATCGCCGTCCACCATCCGCCGCTTCCCGTACACAGCGCGTGGATGGACAACATGGGGCTTGCCAACGGACAAGACCTATTGACCCTGCTCGACCGCTTTCCCAATGTCAAAGGAGTGATCTTCGGCCATGTCCATCAGGCATTTGCTGGCTACTGGCACAAGATTCCTCTCTGGAGCGCCCCTTCCACCTGTTTCCAATTCCGACCTGGGTCTTCGACCTTTGCCTTAGACCTACAACCTCCAGGCTGGCGCTGGCTGGAACTTTATGCGGAAGGCGCTGTTTCCACCCGGGTAGAGCGGCTGGACCATCTGCCGCCGGGGCTGGATTTCTCCCTGCCAGGCTACTGAAGATCAAAAGCGAAACGAAAGGAGCAGGGCAAACAGATGCCAATTTTTCTGGCGCGCGCTTGGGTCTGGGTTGTCTGAGACCGGAAGCCAGCCGGTACCATCGACGCGATGATACTCAGCGCGCACCATCCAGGAACGGTGAATATCAAAGCGCACCCCGACCGTAAAGTCGCGGGCAAAGCGAGTATGGCGAGGACGGCGAGTCAAGGCAGCAAATTTTCTGCCGCTGGTGTCGTCGCGGTCGGCGAAAAACACATCGTACCGACCGACTAGCTCGAGCTTGGGTAAGATTCGATAGCTTACCTGAAGGTAATAGCTCTCGCCGGTGTCGCTGCGATCGGGCAAAAATCGCCCAAACCCTCGGAGTTGAATGAAACGCAGCGCGTACTCTCCTGTTAGGGTGAGCTTTTCACCCTCGTATTGGGCGGACAAGATCACCGGCACCAAAGTTGTCTCCCCCGCCTGAAACGGATTGACTCCTTTAGGATCATAGCGTGGGCGCACTTTGCCGCTGGTAATCGCAAAGCGCAAGGAGCGATCCGAAGACTCGTAGGTCAAACGCCCAAGATAAGACAGCCTGCTCTTGAAGCGACCTGGCAGGTTACGACCAACAACCAAACGCTCAAATTCTTTATCCTGCACCCCGTTCGGCCAACCTGCCGCAAAGCGCAGCGACCACTCCCCCCACGCTGTGGGGTATTCTCCGTATATCTGCCCACCATCGCTGGACAGTCCCAGGTTGCGCGTGCGGTCAAAATACACGCTTTGTGGCAGGAAAATCGTCGGCCGAGTGAAAGCCACGTCGCGAGTTTCGTTGTACAGGCCGAACGGATTTTTCACCCGCCCCAACAAGATTCCTGCGCGACCATGAGAGTTAGACCAGAACGTATAGTCGGCCAGAGCATAATCCAATCGAAACTCTTTAGGATTGACCTCTCCAGTGCGTCGAAACAACCCTTGGGCAGCTAGCATCAGCGGTCCGTAAGGACGCGCCGAGACGTTGATGCCGGCCTCGGTGAAATCCAGGCTGCCATCCTCGCTATTGCCAAAAAAGCGGTTGGCCGAGGTCAGCACGAAACCCTGACTCAAGAATCCATGGATCTGGGCAGTCCTAGGCCATTCCTGAGTTCTGGCTTCTCTCCCTATGGCCTCTACCAAAAATACCAACACAATCCAAGTTCGTTTCATACTAGAACTCTTATTTCTCAGCATTAAGGCTAGCTATCGAAGCTTCAATGAACTGTGACTGCCTTCACCGAGTCTTCGAGCTGTGCCCCGTCCACATAGCCGATTGCTCCTGGACTTGAAGCGATGCGTTTTTGCATTTCTTCTAGCGTTTCGACCTCGACTGGGGCCTGGCCGGTCCCGGAGAACACACCGCGATCCCAGATTCGGCGCAACTGGTAGGGATAAATATTGAGAATCTTTTTGCAGAAAGCCTGATGCAAGGGATGGTCGTCTGGCAGGACAAACACTTGGATCGGAGTACCGTTTGGCCAAGTCCTGCGGCGCATGGCGAAAATCGCCCGAGCTTCATTGCGGGACAAGGACTGAATCGCAACTCCGGGATGGACGATGACTACGGGAGCAGATGCCGATTCATCACCATAAAGCGAATTGCCGATCACTAGGATCGGCAATAAGACTAATAACCATATCCAATAAGATCGTGGCAACCTCCCCCCTTTAAGCCCGCCAATCCACTTTTAAAATCGACCGCGGGCTGCCAAGAAACTTTTAGGATCGACTGGAACTGAGTCTTGGATCAATAACTCGCCTAGTTCTGTCAAAGCCTGGCGATAAACCTCGCGCTTGAAATAGACTACCTCTTTGACGGGTTGCCAATACTCTACCCAGCGCCAGGCATCGAACTCGGGTCTACTGCATCGGTCTAAGCGGATGCGATTTTCGCGGGCCTTCAAGCGCAAAAGGAACCAGACTTGTTTTTGCCCGATGCAAAGCGGAAAAGAATTGCGTCGGATATAGCGCTCAGGAAGACGATAACGCAACCAATTTTGCGTGCGGCCGATCACCTCGACGTCTTTTCGGTTCAGCCCGGTTTCCTCGTACAACTCGCGGAACATGGCCGCTTCCAAGCTTTCTTTGGCCTTGATCCCCCCTTGCGGAAATTGCCAAGAACACATTCCTATCCGCCGCGCCCAAAATAGCCGTCCGGCGTCATTGCACAACACAATCCCCACATTTAGGCGATAACCTTCAGCATCAATCATGGCGCAAAAGCCATAGCTAAAATTCACTGATAAAATTTGTAGCTCATGCAGGATAACCTACACAAGCCTTCTTACCATCGCAAGTGATTCCAAACAGCCTCAGAATCTCTTTGACTCTTTTCGACCTGGACAACACCCTCCTTGGCGGGGACAGCGACTATTTGTGGGGACAATTTTTGGTCGAACAGGGGATCGTCGATCCAGATGAATACGAATCGGCCAATCGCCGTTTCTACGCCGACTATCGCCAGGGTAAATTGGACATCGCGGCATTTCTGGAATTCTCCTTGAAGCCGTTGAGCGAGCATCCCGTCGAGTTTCTTCATGCCTTACGCGCACGCTTCGTGAGCGAAAAAATCGCGCCCCTGATTCTGCCTGCCGCCAAGGCGCTGGTGGAATATCACCGCCGCCGTGGGGAGCTATTGGCTATTGTCACCGCAACTAACGCGTTTGTCACCGAGCCGATCGCCGAACTGTTCGGCATCGACCATCTTTTGGCCACTCGGCCAGAATTTAGCCAAGGCCGTTACACCGGGCGTTTTACCGGCATTCCGTGTTTCCGGCAGGGAAAGGTCAGCCACCTGATGGAATGGCTCAAAGATAAGGACTTAAAGCTCCAGAGCGCAACTTTCTACTCCGACTCCCACAACGATC
>JBKBMR010000008.1:27422-29709 GCA_046295755.1 Methylohalobius sp. | reverse complement strand
GAACCATTTCCACAACGTCCATGGTCTCGCTGTCGGTCACCCGCATTCCCTCCACGAACCGACTGGATTTGCCCAAGCGTTCCAATAGACTGCCGATCTGGGGACCACCGCCGTGGACTACCACCGGGTTGATCCCCACCAGTTTGAGCAGCACCACATCCCGGGCAAAGCTGTGTTTTAAGGCATCGTCCACCATGGCATTGCCGCCGTACTTGACCACGATGGTCTTATTCTGAAAGCGGCGGATATAGGGCAGCGCCTCGATCAGAACATGGGCGATACGCCCGGCGGAATCAGTCGGAAGTATCGATTGTCTCTCCATCCGTTATTCTCCACCCACGTCAAACGGCAGCTCCAAAGCGATCTCCAAGGTCTCAAACCATTCTCGAAAACGCGCTTGAATCCGAGCAAGCGCCGGCTCGTCGTCAGCCTCAAACCGGAATACCAGGGCTGGGACGGCATGCGAGGGGCGCACTAGACCCCAACCGTCGGCGAAATCCACCCGCACTCCATCGAGCGGATTGATTCTGGCGTCCCGGAAAAACTTGTCCGCCGACGCTACCAGCACGCGCATGATCCCGTCGGCGTCATCCCGAGCCAGGGCGACCCGCAACTGGGGAGTCGCTACCGTCCTGGGCAAGCTGGCAAACACCTCGTCCGAGGCTGCCGGTTCGGAAGATAACACCTCCAGCAAGCGAGCTGCGCCGTAAATCGCATCGGCAAGGCCGAACCAGCGTTCTTGGAACACAAGGTGACCACCGAATCCTCCTCCTAGCATCGCCCCGACCTCGCTCATTTTGGCTCGGATATGGCCGTGACCGGAAGGCGCCACTACCGGACGCCCTCCATGCTGGATGATATAGCCGGCCAGCTGGCGGCTGCATTCGACGTCGAAAACGATGTCTCCACCCGGCTCCCGGGATAACACATCGGCTGCCAGCAGCATCAGCACTTGGTCTGGCAGAATCAGATTCCCCGACGCATCGACCACGGCCAGTCGGTCGCCATCGCCATCGAAGGCCAAGCCCAGTTCGGCCTGTGCATCTTTCTGCACTTTGGCGCACAGCCGGTCGAGCGCTTTCGGGGCGAACGGATCGAGCATATCGCGGCTGTGAGATTCTTCAACGCTTAACCCTAAAGTACGCAACAACGCCGGCACCACCTGAACCGCAACGCCCGCCCCGCAATCCACGATTACCTTCAAGGGACGAGCGATCTGCACGTCGTCGATGACCGCACCGATGTAATCGGCCAGAAGGTCCCGGTTTTCTGCCATCCCTATCCCAGTGCTGAAATCCATGGCCTCCAGGCGCCGCTGCAAGCGCTGAAGCTGTTCGCCACACCAAGGCTGCTGGGCGATCACGATTTTGAGCCCGTTGTACTCAAGCCCATGATGCCCTCCGGTCACCATCACCCCGCTGCGCACCGGCAGATAGTGGGTAGCAAAATAAACCAACGGCACCGGTACCTTACCCAGATCGATGACGTCACGCCCGCTGGCACGCAGCCCCTCGATCAAGGCGCGGCTCAATTCCCGGCTGGAGTCGCGCGCATCGCTCCCCACCACCAGGCTCTGCTCTCCTAAAGCGCCTGCCTCGCTGCCCAACGCCCGACCCAACTCGTATGCCATGGTCGGCGTCAGGACCTCTTTGGTCTTGCCGCAGATCGCATCGGACCGAAAGATCGCCTTCGGAACAGAGACCTTCGCCACCGTCTCCTTAGGAGGCGCTTCCTCCAAGGAGGAGCCTGGGACAGCTTGCGGCGCGCTCTCCGTCAAAGCTTCCGGTTTGCCAGGCGGGGGAACTGGCTGGGAAAGCACCTCTAGGCGCTGTACCCTAAGCAGGCGATCGAGCAAGGGCGCAAGTTCCTGCAATGCCAAAGAGTAATTTCCCCGGACAGTGCCAGCGATCAAATCGTTGACCAGGATGAACAAGGCGGTACGATCCTGGTCGATCGCCCGGGCATATTTTCGCCAGACTAGCCAAAACATAACCGCGACCGCGGGCAGCGCAAGCGCCAAGATGGCGACACTACCCAGCCAATCGGCCCAAGCCGGGAGTGGAGTCCAATACTTGAGCTGCCAAAGCGTGTGCGGGATAGCGACGGTACCGGTAGGCGGCTGGCTTTGTAAAGCAAGCTCTCCTCGATAGGCCAATTGCAAGCTTCCTTGAAATAAGGCAACCGCTCCCCTGGAAGGAGTGGGCAAAAGCGATTGCAACCAATCCAGGCCGACCCTGACCAAAATCACCCCGATCACCCGATCTTCCCGTTTGATCGCCCGCGCTAC
>JBKBMR010000008.1:24463-27323 GCA_046295755.1 Methylohalobius sp. | reverse complement strand
CGCCACGTGCCCGGATCGAGAGCCGAAGCCGTGCACCGCCGGGGGAGGATCGCCGGTTTCGGCCTGACGCACCAAGTCCAGATCGGCAAATCCCAGGTTTAGGGAGTTGGCTTCCTGCCACCGATCCGCTAGCCTGGGTAGGATCTGCACCTGGACTGCAGCGGGAATGATCTGGGCCAGGCGCTGTTCTTCGGCCTTTATATCCTCACCGGAAGCCAGCGCATCCACCAGGTGCAGATCCCGGCTCAGTCCCTCCACCCAAGCCGACAGCTCCTGTCCCCGGGCTTGAATTTGACGGGCGCTGGCTTGAACATATTCTTCCCAAGCCTGAGTTTCGATTTTCTTAAGTTTCTTCAAGCCCAGAAAATAGCTGCTTGCGGCAATCAAGCTCAGCGTCGCCAACACCCCGCAAGCTAGCAGAACCAGCCATCGCTTAAGACTCACGCTGTGCTCCTAATGTAAACCGGTATGCCCAAATCCTCCTTCTCCTCGACCGCTGGGATCAAAGCTTTCAACGAGCTCGAACTCGACGCGCACCACCGGCACCAACACCAGTTGGGCGATTCGCTCCCCGACTTCGATCGTGAATCGCTCTCGGCCCCGGTTCCAGCACGACACCATGATCTCCCCCTGATAGTCGGAATCGATCAAACCGACCAGGTTGCCGAGTACGATCCCATGTTTGTGCCCCAAGCCGGAGCGTGGGAGCAACACCGCCGCCAGCTCGGGGTCCTGGATGTGAATGGCGATTCCCGTGGGAACCAGCGCGGCTTCGCCAGGAAACAACGTCAGCGGTGCTCTAAGGCACGCCCGCAAATCCAAACCCGCTGCCCCTTCGGTGGCATAGTGGGGAAGAGGAATCTCCTTGCCCAAGCGCTCATCGAGAATCTTCAGGCGAATTTTTTGCTTCATACCGTTCCACGATCAAAGCCAAAAGCTGCCTGGCCAGTTCCGTTTTGGGAACTGGGGGAAGGTAACGCTCTCCGCCCGGCCATAGTACCCACAGACTGTTTTCATCGACCTCGAACCCAACCCCTCTGCCTACCCAATTGGCGGCGAGCATATCCAAACCCTTGCGCTCCAACTTCTCCCGGGCGTATTCTTTAAGATTTTCGGTCTCTGCGGCAAACCCAACCGTAAATGGCCCCTCCGGGAGCTTGGCCACCTCTGCCAGGATGTCTTGAGTTTTGACCAACTCCAAGCAAAGGCGGTCGACGTCTTTTTTAATTTTAACCGCTTGGACAACAGCCGGGGTGTAATCGGCCACCGCCGCTGCCGCGATGAAGATCTCGACGCCTTGCACCCTAGCCATCACCGCCTGGTACATTTCCTGTGCGCTTTCCACCCGCACGAACTCGGCCACGGGCGGTGGCTCTAAGGCAGTAGGACCGCTTATCAGGATAACCTGCGCCCCTGCTTCGATCGCCGCCTGGGCTAGGGCATACCCCATCTTGCCGGAGCTACGGTTACTCAGGAACCGCACCGGATCGATCGCCTCGCGCGTCGGACCGGCGGTGATCAGCACCCTCTTCCCGCGCAGTGGGCCAGAGCCCAACCGCGCGGCAATCCGCGCGCGCAGTTCGACCGCTTCCAGCATCCGGCCTGGTCCAACCTCGCCACAAGCTTGGGCACCTTCCTCCGGTCCCCAGATCTCGACCCCTCGCGCCTTGAGCACGGAGACGTTCTCTTGGGTTGCAGGATGCTGCCACATGCGTTGGTTCATCGCCGGCACCACTGCAATCGGCGCCTCCGTGGCCAGACATAGGGTCGAGAGCAGGTCATCGGCCCGGCCTGCCCGGAGCTTAGCCAGGAAATCGGCGCTCGCCGGGGCAACCACCACGAGCTCCGCCCAACGGGCCAGCTCGATGTGCCCCATCGCTGCTTCTGCTGCAGCATCCCACAACTCGGTCCGCACCGGTCTTCCCGACAGCGCCTGCAACGTCAGCGGGGAGATAAAGCGAGTGGCCGCTTCGCTCATCACCGCTTGCACCTCGGCTCCCGCAGCTCGCAGCTGGCGGACCAATTCGGCCACTTTGTAGGCAGCGATGCTGCCGGTGACGCCTAGCAGGATGCGGCGTCGCTGCAAAGAGTGGATTTGCATATAAACTATGATTGAAGCACAAACTCAAGGACAAACCATGGCAATCAGCGACTGGCCGGAGTCGGAACGCCCACGCGAGAAACTCCTGGCGCGCGGACCGCAAGCGCTTTCCGATGCTGAGCTTTTGGCTATTTTCCTGCGCACTGGGGTAAAAGGCAAAACCGCAGTCGATCTCGCCCGCGAACTGCTTGCCCAGTTCGGATCGCTGCGCGCCCTGTTGGACGCTGATCACACCCGCTTTACGCAATGCAAAGGCTTAGGCACAGCCAAGTACGTCCAGCTTCAGGCGGTGTTGGAAATGGCCCGACGCCACCTGCGCGAAACCTTGGAGCGCAAAGATGCCCTCACCTCGCCGGATTTGACCCGGGCTTTCCTGCTGCGCCACCTGCGCGACTACCCGCACGAGGTGTTCGCCGCCTTGTTCTTAGACACCCGCCACCGCGTCATCCGCTACGAAGAGCTGTTCCGCGGCACCGTGGACGGAGCGAGCGTGTATCCGCGCGAAGTAGCTAAAAGAGCCTTGGATCTTAAAGCGGCGGCGGTCATCTTTGCCCACAACCACCCTTCTGGGGTCGCCGAGCCTTCGGCCTCCGACCGGGCACTTACCGAGCAACTGCGCCGGGCGCTCGCTCTGCTCGACATCCGGGTGCTCGACCACATCATCATTGGTGACGGCGAGACCTATTCTTTTGCCGAGCATGGTTTGCTGTAGGCTATTCGCCTATCAGCCGCCGCTCCGCTTCGCGATATTTGGCCGCC
>JBKBMR010000008.1:0-24365 GCA_046295755.1 Methylohalobius sp. | reverse complement strand
GTTTGTTCCAACCGCTGGCCTCCAAAAAGTCGCGCACGTATTGTTTGTCGAAGCTAGGCGGACTGACCCCAAGCTGGTACTGGTCTTCTGGCCAAAAGCGCGAAGAGTCTGGAGTCAAAAGCTCGTCGATCAGGTATAACTTGCCTGACCGATCTACGCCGAACTCGAATTTGGTGTCGGCGATGAGAATCCCGCGTGCCTGCGCATATTCGGCTGCTTCGGTATAAATGGCCAGGCTGGCCGATTTTACCTGTTCGGCAAGCTCACCGCCGAGCAACTCGACCACTCGCCCAAAGTCGATGTTCTCATCGTGCTTCCCCAATGCCGCCTTGGTGGAAGGAGTAAAAATCGGCTCGGGAAGCTTCTCCGCCAGCTTAAGCCCAGGTGGAAGCCTTATTCCGCACACCTTGCCGGTTCGCCGATAGTCTCGCCAGCCAGAGCCGATCAGATAGCCGCGCACGATCGCCTCCACTGGCAGCGGCTCAAGGCGCCTGACCACGACCGCCCGAGTCTCCACCTGCTCGCGTTCGGTCGGGTCGGGCAACACTTCAGCCAGCGGAACCGCCAGAAGGTGGTTGGGAATCAAAGCGGCCATGCGAGTGAACCAAAAGTTCGAAAGCCGAGTCAATATTTGACCCTTGCCCGGAATGGGATCGGGAAAAACCACGTCGAAGGCCGATAGGCGGTCGGTGGCGACAATCAAAAGTCGCTCTGCATCGAGCTCGTAGATGTCGCGCACCTTGCCCCGGCCCAAGAGCTTCAAACCGGTCAGATGGGATTCGAACAAGGTTCGTGGCAGCATGGACGATTTTTCTGCATAATCAAACATGTAATAATGATTTTTTTTCCTCGGTTTGACAAGCGCAAGCAAATAGCATGGCTTGGTTAGGCAAGGTTTTCGGCGGCACTTTCGGATTTATGTTGGGCGGCCCCTTAGGAGCGCTTTTAGGGGCAGCCATCGGCCATCAATTCGACCGCGGGATGGAGGGAATCGAGTTCTTCCCGCGCCTGGAGCCAGGCCGCCAGCAACGCATCCAGATGGCTTTTTTTACCGCCGTTTTCTCGGTCATGGGGCATCTGGCCAAAGCCGACGGACGCGTCACGGAGGCGGAGATCGAGATCGCCCGCCAGATCATGGACCGAATGGACTTGTCCAAGGAAATGCGCGAAGCGGCCATCCGTTTGTTCCGCGAAGGCAAATCCCCAGGCTTTTCGTTGGATGCAGCGCTGGACCAGTTCTACCACGCGGTGGGGCACCGCTCGCCTTTGCTGCGGCTGTTCCTGGAGATCCTGCTGCAAGCCGCCTATGCCGACGGCAGCCTGCATCCAGCCGAAGAACGGCTGCTTTCCTATATTTGCCAGAGGCTCGGAGTCTCCCGCTTCGAGTTTCAGGCCCTTCGGGCATTCATGGAGGCCCAGCTTCGCTTCTCCCGGGCCAGCTATCAGTATCGTTACAGCTCGGGTGAGCGCCAAGCTCCCTTCAGCCGCCAGGCTCCCTCGCTGGCAGATGCCTATGCCGTCCTGGGGGTCTCCCCCCAAGCTTCGGATGCTGAAGTTACCAAAGCCTACCGGCGCTTGATCAGCCAGCACCATCCAGACAAGCTGGTCGCCAAAGGCTTGCCTGAAGAAATGGTCAGGATCGCCACCGAAAAGACCCAACAGATTCGCAAAGCTTACGAAATCATCCAAGCCCATCGCCAACGGCGCAAGGCTTGAGTAAAATGACTTTAGCAATATCAACTTTAGGAGCAGCTCATGAGCGATTTGGATCCGATTGAAGGCAACTGGTATATAGACCTCGATACGGGGCAGAAATTCGAAGTCCTGGTCGTCGATGACGAAGCCGGAATCGTAGAAATCCAATATTTCGATGGCAGCGTGGACCAGATAGATTTAGATGCCTGGCAGGAAATGAATTTGGAGACTATTGAAGAACCGGAGGACTGGACCGGTCCTATCGACGACGTCGAGCCAGAAGACATCGAATATTCCGAGATGGGCCTAGAGGAAGGCGAGGAGGAATGGAGCGAGGACAGCTTTCCCGCCGAAGGGGACGAAAGCTCTTTCCATGAGGAAAGAGAATAAAACTTATGCCCTCGTTTGACATCGTCTCAGAGATCAACCGCCACGAAGTGGCCAATGCGGTGGATCAGGCTAACCGCGAGGTGACCACCCGGTTTGATTTCAAAGGCTCAGGCGCTCACTTTGAGCTAGTAGAAGACAAAATCATCCTGCATGCTCAAACCGACTTCCAGCTCAAACAAATGCTCGACATCCTGCGGCTAAAGCTTGCCAAACGCAGTGTGGACATCGCTTGTCTGGAAGTCGGCGAGCCTAGGATCAGCGGCCAGGCAGCGCATCAAGAGATCGTCTTGCGCCAGGGAATCGATCACGAGTTCGCCAAACAGATCATCAAGCTTATCAAAGACACCAAGCTCAAGGTCCAGGCCAGCGTCCAGGGTGATCAGATTCGGGTTTCGGGCAAAAAGCGCGACGACTTGCAATCCGTCATCCGCACTCTTCGGGAAGCCAAGCTAAGTTGGCCGGTGCAATTTACCAACTTTCGGGATTGAGCCTCGTTTCAACTTTGACAGTGAGTTCACGGGTGGCGACACCAGAGCGCAAATGCAACTTGGCTGACTTGCCATGGTTGAAAATGAGTTCATCACGCGTCACAAAACAACGAGGAGACTGCATCATGAAGCAATCCTGGCAAAAATTGGTGGACTATTTCTTGTTAGGGGTATTGGGCATTCTGCCCATCGTCATCATCGCTCAGATCGTGGTCTATATCGAGCGCTTGCTGCGCAACTTCGTGCTCAACATCTACGGCCGCTATGAGAGTGTAACAATTACCGCCATTTTATTCGCCACGGCCTTGATCTTCTTGACCTACTTCGGCTACCTCCTGCGCCAAGACAGAGCGCACTTGCTTTATTATCTTGAAGCCTTGATCGAGCGCGTGCCACTCTTGGGGGCGATCTATCGAGTCACCAAAAAGGTCTTTGCGCTGTTTCGCGAGGACGGAAAGGCCAAACTGCGCCAGGTCGTCTATGTCGAATATCCCAAGGATGGCGTTTGGGTGCCCGCCTACGTGACCAACCAGGTCGGTGAAAACTACGTGCTGTATGTTCCCACCTCGCCCAATCCTACCTCCGGATTTACTATCATCGTTCATCAATCCAAAGTCATCCCTTCAACCATGGATATTGAGCAGGCCTCAAGCTTTGTGATCAGCGTCGGAGTCGATTTACCAAAACCCGAGGAAGCAGCTAAATTGCCCGGGTAAACGCCGCCCGTCACGAATCGGCAACGGGCTTTGCGCCTTTCTCCTCCAGCGTAAGGTAGCCAGTAACCCCGCCCCACACCAGTACGTACAGATCGTGTAGAATCTTCTCGACTTCTACGTAGTGCGCATGGCGCAAGTAATGCAGGTAATCGACCACGTCATAGACCAAGGCAATAGCCAGGAGCAAAAATAAGCTCGCTTTGACACCCAGATTACGCTTGCGCAAGACCCAGATGCCAAGCAGCGCAAATCCGGTCGCAAAATGAAAGAAATTGCGTACCATCATTTCGCTGCTGAACATACTCGCCTTAGCCGCGGCAGCGACAAAATAAAGGAGAACCAAACCGACCAAAAGTGAAATCCAAAGATTTTTTAGATTCATAGCTTATCTCCGAACGGTAGTCTTGGCACGATACCGTCCCCAAAAATTCCGCACCCCTCTCTCCAACTCGAGCAAAAGAAAAACTCCAAATCCTACCCCTAAGATCTCGACTCCATGCCTGAAATCAACCGGCCGAGTAGCGAAAAAGCGCTCCATAAAGGGAGCATAGGTAAAGACAAGTTGCAGAACAACAACGACGGCCACCGCCAATAGAGCTGCCCGGTTGCTGATTAGGCGCTTGGGGTGAAGGGCGGCAGCGCTCAGATGACGCACGCTGAACAGATAAAATACCTCCAATGCCACTAAAGTGTTTACCGCATAGGTACGCGCTTCCTCCAGCGTGGCACCATGCAGCTTCGACCATAGAAAGAGGCCAAACACCCCGGTCACAAACAAAGCAGAGACCAGCACGATCCGCCACAACAATAGCCCAGATAACAGAGGCTCCTGAGGCGGACGCGGCGGGCGGCGCATGACATCGGATTCGGCTGGCTCAAATGCAAGGGCCATCGCCAACGCTCCCGAGCTCACCATATTCACCCATAGAATTTGCAGTGGTGTGATCGGCAAGGGGGTGCCGGCAAGCAAACCGGCGACAATGCTCATCGATTCGCCGCCGTTGACCGGGAGTAAAAACAAAATCGCTTTTTTGAGGTTGTCGTAGACCGTGCGTCCCTCGCGAACAGCGTGCGCGATGGTGGCGAAATTATCATCGGCCAGTACCATTTCCGCCGCTTCTTTCGCCGCCTCAGTACCATTTAATCCCATCGCTATGCCCACATCCGCCCGCTTCAAGGCCGGGGCGTCGTTGACTCCATCGCCAGTCATCGCTACCACCTGCCCGTCCGCTTGCAAGGCCTCGACTAGGCGCAGTTTATGCTCGGGGGCAGTGCGCGCAAACACATCTATCCGGGTGGCAACATTCATCCACTGGTCAGCGGATAAACCTTCCAAGTCCGCGCCGGTAACAACCTCTTTGGCGTTTTCAAGCGCCAGCATCTGGGCGACGGCCAAAGCCGTGACCGCATGGTCACCGGTGATCATCTTCACCCGAATGCCTGCCAAGCGGCATTCGGCGATCGCAGCGATGGCCTCCTCGCGCGGCGGATCGATTAAACCTAAAAGGCCGAGCAGAGTGAGTTCCTCGCCGACGTCGGCAAACTTAAGTTCGCGGTGTTCTGCTTGAACCGCACGCATTGCCACTGCCAAAACGCGCTGACCTTGGCGAGCCAAGGTCTCAATTCCCTGTTGCCAGAATGCCCGATTAATGGGGTCTGTTGCCCCGTTTTGACCCTGTTGCCTTAAGCACATCAGCAAAAGCTGCTCCGGAGCGCCTTTGACAAAAATAACTCCGTGCCCTTGGTGATCGTGGTGCAGACTCGCCATGAAACGGTGCTCGGCATCAAACGGAATTACGTCAGTGCGCGGCAGGCGCTTGCCTTCTTGGCGATAATCTAAACCAGCCTTGAGCGCTGCAGTCAACAAAGCGCCTTCCATAGGGTCACCGTCTACTTTCCAGCTCCCCTCCTCCTGCCGCAAGCTCGCATCGTTACACAGCGCTGCTGCGCGTAACAGTTCCTTGAGGACAGGGAAACGATCTAGCTCGATCTCTCTTCCATCCAGGCTAAAGCTCCCGCGGGGGTCATAGCCCACACCGCTTACTTCGAACCTCCCTTCGGCGGTGATCACTGAGCGCACTGTCATCTCGTTGCGAGTCAGGGTACCGGTCTTGTCAGAACAGATCACGGTCACTGCACCTAAGGTCTCAACTGCAGGCAGACGGCGCAAGATAGCATTGCGTTTGGCCATGGCCTGCACGCCGATGGCTAAAGTCACCGTCAGGATGGCCGGCAGCCCCTCGGGAATCGCTGCAACTGCCAAGCTCACCACCGTCATGAACATGGTTTCTAAATCCTGATGCTGAACCCAAACGCCAAAGGCAAAGATCAGCCCGCCTGCTAAGAGGATCACTGCGCTGAGCCAGCGCGAGAAGTAGTCCATCTTGACCAAAAGCGGCGTTTTTACTGGTTCAACCTCTGCCAACATCGCACTGATCCGGCCGATTTCGGTCTCTACCCCAGTCGCCACCACCACTGCAACTCCCTGGCCGGCGCTGACTAAAGTACCCGAATACGCCATACAGCGGCGATCACCAAGAGGGACATCAGCTGCCACCGGATCAGGCGTTTTTTCTACCGGTACCGACTCGCCGGTAAGGATAGCCTCTTGGACCCTTAGGTTTTTGGTTTGTAACAAGCGCAAATCCGCCGGGACTCTATCGCCTGCCCCCAGCAACACCACATCCCCCGGTACCAACTCCTCTGCCGGCAAGGTGCGCCGCACGCCGTCGCGTATCACCGAGGACTGCGGCGCCAACATGCCGCGGATGGCTTCCAACGCCTTTTCCGCTTTGCCTTCTTGAACGAAACCGATCACTGAGTCGACTAAAACCACGGCCAGGATCACCAAGGTGTCCACCCAATCGCCCAAAAGCGCAGTCGCCGTGGCCGCCGCCAGTAGGATGTAGATCAACAAATTATGAAATTGGCGCACAAAGCGTAGCCAAGAAGGAGTATGCCTGGGCGGCGGCAAGCGATTAGGACCAAAACGCTGGCGGCGCCGCTTGACCTCCGCTTCGGACAGTCCGGTCTTGGGGTCTACTTGTTGCTGGGCCAATACCTCTGGCACTGTCAGGGCATGCCAATCAAATGGCTTGTTGGCGACTCGCTCAATCAAACGATACTCCCGCTTTCAAGAATCGAGCACCACCGGCTGATCGGCAAGCTCATTGCCAAGCCGATCGGGACCTGGGAAATACCGCTCGAGCTGCTCCCCGACAGCCGCCACGCCAGCCAGCAGTCCTTGCTCGAAACGCCCCTGGCGAAATGCCTCCTCCATCTGCCTACAGATCCGCTCCCACGCTTCTTGTCCCACTAAGCGATTAATCCCGCGGTCGGCGACGATTTCTACCTCGCGGTCGGCGAGGAGGAGATAAATCAACACGCCGTTGTTGTGCTCGGTATCCCACACTCGAAGCTGGGAAAATACCTCCAAGGCGCGATCGCGCGCCGAGCAGCGGCGCAGCAGCCTGCGCCAATCGAGAGCCGCCTCGACCGCCACCCGGATTTCGCCGCTGTGTTCTCGCTCGCTTTGGGAAATAGCCTCAGCGATGGCCTTAAGGGAGCGCTTGGGCAACACTTGGCGCAGCCGCCAGGGTGGATAACAAAGATGCTTGAGGATCCTAACCAAGGTATTGAGCATTACCACCGTCCCGACGCCCCGCCGCCGCTAAAACCACCGCCTCCGCCACGAAATCCACCGCCGCCGAATCCCGTGTTTTCCCAGCTCCCTCGCCTGAAGCCGCCGCTGCCTCCATACCAACCGCTAGGTCTACCCTCAGACCCGACAAGGACAGCGGCAAAGACGAACAGACCGACAAACAGCGCAAACCAAAGTGGCATCCCAGCCAAAACGGCAACTGTCCCTACCCCACCCCAGGCGATCAGTGCCGCCGGTAAAGGCCCAAGCAGCCAACGCAGCCACTGCCCGACGAATATCCCCCCAACGATGATCGCCAAGACGACCGCGCCGAAACCATCGCGCGGAGCAGCGCGCTTTGGCTCAGGAGGCGGCAATGGCTCGCCGCGGATCAAATCCATCATCCGCTCAAGCCCTGCGGCCAGCCCGCCGTAAAAATCGCCGCGGCGGAAGAAAGGGATCATGACCTCCTCAATGATTCTCTTGGCGATGGCATCCGGGATCACGCCTTCCAGTCCCCGCCCGACTTCGATCCGCACCGCACGGTCCTCAACCGCCAAAAGCACCAGAAGGCCATCGTCTATGCCTTCCCGCCCCAGCTTCCACTCCTCGACTACGCGGATCGAGTAAGCTTCGATGGGTTCGGGCTTAAGTCGTGGCACGATCAACACCGCGATCTGGCTGCCTTTCTCTGCCTCGAAGGCGGCAAGCCGACGTTCGAGCTCTACCTTTTGCTTGGGATGTAAGGTGCCGGTCAGATCGACCACCCGCCCGGTCAAAGGCGGCACCGTAAGCTGGGCCAGCGCCAACGCGACAACGAGTATTAGACCTAAACCGACCAGCCAGCGCCACAGAGACATCGTCATTTGGGCTGAGCGCCAAAGTCTATTTTCGGCGCCGTCGAGACGGCCGCCTCGTTTTCGACGCTAAAGCTCGGCTTGACTTCAAAGCCAAACAATTTGGCGGTTAAATTGGTGGGAAACGAGCGTACTGTGACGTTATAGGCTTGAACCGCCTGGATGTAGCGGTTTCTGGCGACCGCAATCCGGTTTTCGGTCCCCTCAAGCTGCGCTTGCAGATCGCGGAACAAAGCGTCCGCTTTGAGCTGCGGGTAGTTTTCGACCACGGCCAAAAGCCGCGAAAGAGCGCTTGAGAGTTCTCCTTGGGCGGCCTGAAAGCGGGCGAAGGCTTGTGGATCAGCGAGGAGCTCCGGCGTCGCTTGAATGCTTCCCACTTTAGCGCGCGCTTGGCTCACCTGCGCTAGCACCTCTTTCTCGTGGGCGGCGTAGCCTTTAACCACTTCAACCAGGTTAGGGACCAGGTCGGCGCGCCGTTGATACTGGTTGACGACCTCCGCCCAGGCCGCCTTGATCTGCTCGTCCTGCTGCTGCAGGGTGTTGTAACCACAACCAGATAACAACAAAATCAACCATAAACTGAAAATTCTAAGCATTTTTTATCCTTGAAGCTTAAACCGCCGATAGGTTTCGGCCAGGTGCGAAAGGCTGCAGTAAATCAAACCCAAAGATAGAGCCGGCCGCACCGGCAGGTTGGTCACCTCGCAGAACAACCAAACTCCCACTGCCGCCGCCAAAAACAAACCGCCCATAAACGCCACCGGGCGCCAGTCGGGTTTGGGATAATGAAACAGCCACAGCCACACCTGAGCCGCGACCAAAAAGAAGATAAGCGCCATAAAGCTTAAGTTCACATGGCCGTAATAGCGCATCACCTCTTCGCTAAACACCCAGTTTGGATTGAACAACAACCAAAATCCGCCCAGCACCGACAGCCACACCGCCAGTTGGAAATTGATCCGTACCGCTTGCATGCCAACCTCCTCGTTTGTTTATTTCATTCCACTTCCGTCAATCAGCCGGAAGAAAGCGCCCGTCTGATCAGCGCCGCTTCGCGTTCTTTCAAATCCAACCCAAGCGCGGCTTGCCTAGCTTTATCCGACATTTTGCGCCAGGTTTTGGCGACGATCTCAGCGATCTTCTCGTCGCTGTAATCTTTGGCAAACGGGGCAAAATAGTATTCTAGAAACACCAGGCAGGCGCAGTCTTCTACCAGCTGTACCTGAGGATCGCGTTTTAAGCCTTGCTTGAGCAGAATGCGCCTGACGCAGGCAATAGCTTCTTGGTCGTAACCGGCCGTTTTAAGCAATTGCGCCGCTTTGTCCGCATGGAACCGGTAAAGAAAAGTACGCCATTTGAGATACCCCAGCCTGCCTGGGGGATAAGACCTGCGCGGCACCAGCCAGCGGCAGGTATGTTGGGCGCGCGCGGCCAAAAAAGCCTCCTCTGGCGCTTTGGATTCAAGTTGGGTCAGCCATAAGGTCATGCGCAGGCCGTAAAGATAGGTCTTAGGATACGCCCTGCCTTGCCAGGTCTCCCATTCTGGGTCCTGGGCGTTGGCTTGGTCGATCAATCGGACAGCGTGAAGAAATCTTGAGGTATCCATTGACAAATCCGAAAACCTGGCATACTTAGGGAAATCTTACGCACTTGCCTGGGAGGAGGAAAGATGCACGTTTTCATCACCGGCGGCACCGGCTTCATCGGTCGCCATCTGGGTCAATTATTGCACGCCAAAAACCACACCCTGACGGTTTTAAGCCGCAAAAAAGACGCTAAGGTGCAAAAAATCTGCGGCGAAGTGGGAATAATCCACTCGCTAGACGAGCTCACTCCCCAGCACTGCTTTGACGCCGTCGTGAACTTGGCGGGCGAACCCATCTTCGGCCCGCCTTGGACAAAACAGCGCAAGCAGGTCTTATGGGACAGCCGGGTGACGCTCACCGAACGATTAGTCGCCTGGATGGCTAATGCTGAAGTCAAACCTAAGGTGTTGATTTCCGGTTCAGCCACGGGCTACTACGGCGACCAAGGAGATAAAATCTTGGACGAGACCAGCCCGCCGGTGGAAAAGGGCTTTGGCCAGCGCCTGTGCGCGGCTTGGGAGGCTGCCGCCAGCCGTGCCGAAAATTTTGGGGTGAGGGTCTGCCGGCTACGCACCGGATTGGTCCTAGGCAAGGGGGGAGGGCTTTTAGCACGTATGTTGCCGGCATTTAAGCTGGGCTTAGGAGGCCGCTTAGGAAGCGGAAGCCAGTGGATGAGCTGGATTCACATCGACGACCACGTCCGCATCACCGACTATCTTTTAGGCCACCGCGAGCTTTCCGGTCCGTTCAACGCTTGTACCCCGCAGCCGGTCACCAACGCCGAATTTACTGTGACCTTAGCGCGCCTGCTCAAGCGTCCAGCCTGTTTGCCTGTGCCTGCCCTGGCGATCAAGCTGGCCTTGGGAGAAATGGGGGAACTGATGCTTTCCAGCCAGCGCGCCGTTCCCAAACGGCTCGAGGAAGCCGGCTTTGAATTTAAGTTCCCGACCTTGGAGGCAGCCCTCAAGGAAGTGCTGGCCTAAATTTAAGGATTTACCTGCCTTGGCCGCCGAGCGGCGGCAGTTGGATCACGCTCTGGGCGATCGGCTCAAGCGCCGGCAGCGTCTCCTCAGCCTGGCGCAACTCTTGGAACTTGCGCGCGGTAGGAAGTAGGCGAGTTTCCAGGCTGCGGGTGGCTTCGTTGTATGTTTTGACCGTCTGCTCGAGCTGTTTTCCCATTTTCTGCCAATGCTCGGCGACCTTAGCGACGCGCTCGTAAAGCTCCTTGCCCAGGCGGGCGATCTCCTCGGCGTGTTGGGCTATTTGCTCCTGCTGCCAGCCGTAGGCTACGGCTTTGAGCAAAGCGATTAAAGTGGTGGGGCTGGCGGGGACGACTTTGTTTTCCACCCCATACTCGATCAGGGTTGGGTCAGCGTGCAGGGCTGCGGCGAAAAACGCTTCCCCAGGAATGAAAAGCACCACGAATTCCGGCGTCCGTTCGAATTGGTCGAAATAGCTTTTATGCGCTAACTGCTGGATGTGGCGCTTGAAACAATTGGCGTGGTCGGCTAAATGGCGCCGGCTTTCCTCGTCGTCTTCGGCTTCCACCGCTTTGAGATACGCCTCAAGCGGTACTTTGGCGTCCACGATCACCAAGCGCTTGTTAGGTAGCCTCACGATCAGGTCGGGGCGCAGACGACCTCCTGGATGGTCTTGGAAGACCTGTTCCTGAAAGTCACAGTACGCCGCCATCCCCGCCATTTCCACCACCCGCCGAAGCTGCACTTCCCCCCAGCGGCCACGGACAGCCGGCTGGCGCAGAGCGCGAACTAGGTTGTGGGTTTCCTTGTGCAAGGCCGGTAGATGAGTCCTGATCAGCTCGTCGAGCTGCTGCTTGAGCGCTTGGTAGGCGCCGATCCTGGCTTTTTCTACTTCACTAACGGCCGCTTGCACTTTGTCTAAAGACTCGCCGATCGGTTTGATCAAAGCCTCAACCGCCACCTGCTTCTTTTCCAGCTCGTAGGCGGCGCTTTCTTGCAGTTTCTTGAAAGCCAGTTCTGCCTGCTGCAAAAACAAGCGATTGTTCTGATCGAGCACGTCTTTAGACAAGGCTTTGAAAACATCGGCCAGGCGCTCCTCGGCCTGAGCGAGCAAGGCTTGGATTTCCTGCACTCTAAGGTGTTCTTGACGAAGTTTCTCTTCCAGCACCGCCTTTTGGGTCCGGGTTTGCTCCAGTTCGGTCTGGATACCGGCTAGCTGCTCTAGCCTAGGAGCCGCTTGATCCAATTCAAATTGCAGTCTATCTGCCTGCCGACGCAGTCTTTGATTTACCAATAACAGCACTGGCAACGCCGTCAGCCAGCCTAAAAGCACGCCTCCAATCAGCCCGAGCCACGCGTTTGGCTCCATCGCTTCACCCTACCTGCCTGGCAAATGCCTTTTCGCTCTCTTGAAGTTTAGGCCGTAAAAACCTACCCGTGTAGGAGTTTGGGTGTTGCGCCACTTGCCAGGGGGTACCCTCGGCGACCACTTGACCGCCTCCCTCACCGCCCTCTGGCCCTAGGTCGATGATCCAATCGGCAGTTTTGATCACGTCCAGGTTGTGCTCGATCACGACCACCGTATTGCCCCGGTCGCGCAGGCAATGGAGCACAGAAAGCAACTGCTTGATGTCGTGAAAATGGAGACCTGTGGTCGGCTCGTCGAGGATGTACAAGGTGCGGCCGGTGTCGCGACGGGATAATTCGCGAGCTAGTTTCACCCGTTGGGCTTCGCCGCCCGACAAAGTCACGGCGTTCTGGCCCAGGGTAAGATAGCCTAGACCTACCTCCATCAGGACCTTGAGTTTGTGCGCCACTTGTGGTACCGCTTCGAAGAAAGAAAGCGCCTCCTCGACCGTCATCTCCAGCACCTCGTGGATGGTCTTGCCTTTGTAGCGGATTTCCAAAGTCTCCCGGTTGTAGCGTTTGCCTTTGCACACGTCGCAGTGAACGTAGATGTCGGGCAGAAAGTGCATCTCTACCTTGATCACGCCGTCGCCCTTGCACGCCTCGCAGCGCCCGCCGCGGACGTTGAAGCTGAAACGGCCTGGAGCATAGCCGCGGGCACGCGCTTCGGGCGTGGCGGCGAACAACTCGCGGATTGGGGTAAAAAGTCCCGTGTAAGTTGCCGGATTGGAGCGCGGGGTGCGGCCGATGGGGCTTTGGTCGATAGCCACTACTTTATCTAGCTGCTCCAGCCCTTCGATGCCGTCGCAAGGAGCAGGATCGGTGGCAGCGCCGTTCAAGGACCGAGCCGCAAACCGATACAAGGTGTCGTTGACCAGGGTAGATTTGCCAGAGCCGGAGACCCCGGTGACGCAGATAAACAGTCCGAGCGGGAAAGCGACGTCTATCGCTTTTAAGTTATTGCCGCGCGCCCTGCGGACGATCAAGCGCTTGTTAGGATCGGGTGGAGTAAGCTTGGCCGGCTCCTCGATTCGTTCCAAGCCGGCCAAATAACGGCCAGTGAGCGAGGCTGGGTTTGCCATGATCTCCTGAGGCGTTCCCTGGGCGACGATCCGGCCGCCGTGGATGCCTGCGCCAGGGCCTATGTCTACTATCCAGTCAGCGCTTAAGATCGCCTCCTCGTCGTGCTCCACTACGATCACCGTATTGCCAAGGTCCCTCAGGCGCAAGAGAGTATCGAGCAGCTTTTGATTATCGCGCGGGTGAAGGCCGATGGAAGGCTCATCCAAAACGTACATCACCCCCACCAGGCCAGCGCCGATCTGGCTCGCCAGGCGGATGCGCTGGGCCTCGCCGCCAGAGAGGGTATCGGCGCTGCGATCCAGGCTCAGATAATCGAGGCCGACGTTGACCAGGAACTTTAGCCTAGCCTGGATTTCCTTGACGATCTTCTCCGCCACTTGACCCCGCCGGCCAGCTAGAGTTAGACGCTCGAAGAATTTGAGACACTCTCGGATCGTCAGCCGAGTCAGCTCGGGCAGACTCTGCCCGGCCACCAGAACGTAGCGCGCAGAACGATTCAAGCGAGTCCCGCCGCAGTCTGGACAAGGCTTGGCCGAAAGATACTTGGCCAACTCTTCGCGCACCGCACTGGAATCGGTCTCGCGGTAGCGCCTCTCCATGTTCGGCAAGATGCCTTCGAAAGGATGACGCCTGACGCCGCCGCCAAAATAACGCAATGCAATCGCTTCGGACCCGCTGCCATAAAGGATGATCCGCTGAATTCTGGGGGGCAAATCAGCAAACGGCGTCTCCGGATCGAAGCCGTAGTGGTTAGCCAGGGAACGGATCAAGGTATAGTAGTAAGCATTGCGCCGGTCCCACCCGCGTATCGCCCCGTCGGCTAGGCTAAGGCAAGGGTTCTGTACCACTTTAGCCGGGTCGAAGTATTGCTTGACTCCAAGCCCATCGCAGCTAGGACAGGCGCCTTTGGGGTTGTTGAAAGAAAACAGGCGTGGCTCTAACTCCTCCAAGGCGTAGCCGCACTGGGGGCAGGCGTATCGATTGGAGAAAGTCAAAATCTTGCCTGGGTCGTCTAAATCGACTACGTTGACCAGCCCGTCGGCCAGCTTGAGCGCAGTTTCAAAAGATTCGGCCAGGCGCTGGGCCAGATCGGGGCGGATGCGGAAGCGGTCTACCACTACCTCGACGGTGTGTTTTTTGTGAAGATCGAGTTTGGGCGGATCGTCCAGCTCATAGACCTCGCCGTCGATGCGGGCGCGGATAAACCCCTGCCCCTTGAGTTCAGCGAAAAGCGTACTGTATTCGCCCTTGCGTCCGCGCACCACCGGAGCGAGCAACATCCAGCGGCTGCCTTCGGTTTGAGCCAAGAGCGCATCGACCATCTGGCTGACGGTTTGGGCCTCTAAGGGCAAATTGTGTTCGGGACAATAAGGGGTACCCACCCGCGCATAAAGCAGGCGCAGATAATCGTAAATTTCGGTAATCGTGCCGACCGTGGAGCGCGGGTTGTGGGAAGTGGATTTCTGTTCGATCGAAATCGCCGGGCTTAAGCCTTCGATGTGGTCCACGTCCGGCTTCTCCATCACCGAAAGGAATTGGCGAGCATAGGCCGAAAGCGATTCCACATAGCGCCGCTGGCCTTCGGCGTATAAGGTATCAAAGGCCAGCGAGGATTTACCGGAACCGGACAGGCCGGTGATGACGATCAGCTTATCGCGCGGCAAATCCAGGTCGAGGTTCTTAAGATTGTGGGTGCGTGCACCGCGGATGCGGATGGTGTCCATAGGCGTATCGAGTCTCTGCAGAACTTGATACTATAGATTGATTGTTAAACTCAAGGCAAAGGGGAAAGCGTTGCCAACTATCCTGGAATCCGGGCCGATGACCCGCACCGAAAAACGCGCAACCATAGGATTGGCGCTGATTTTCGCTTTCAGAATGCTGGGGTTGTTCATCGTCTTGCCGGTGTTTTCTGTGCTTGCCGGAAGTCTTGAAGGCGCCACGCCCGAGTTGATCGGATTGGCCATCGGCGCTTACGGCTTTACCCAAGCGCTGCTGCAGATTCCTTTTGGCCTCTTGTCCGATCGGATCGGGCGCAAGACGGTGATCGCTGCAGGGCTTATCCTGTTTTTCTTAGGCAGCCTAGTGGCGGCGACTTCAAGCTCCATCTACCAGGTGATCGCCGGGCGTGCCCTCCAAGGCAGCGGCGCCATCGCCGCGGCGGTGATGGCTTTGACGGCGGATTTGACCCGCGAGGAACACCGCACGAAAGCGATGGCCCTGATCGGGGTCAGCATCGGTTTGGCTTTCGCCGTCTCCATGGCCGCCGGGCCAATGATCGGGCATTGGCTGGATCTGTCTGGCTTGTTTTGGACCACGGCTGGGCTGGCCGTTCTTGGGCTTTTGATCCTGTTCACCATCGTCCCCAACCCGGTCGCGGTTCGCTTCCACCGGGACGCGGAGACGCAGCCAACCCGCTTTGCCAAGGTGCTGACCAACCTGGAACTATTGCGCTTGGATTTCGGCATCCTGGCCTTGCACTGCATCCTCACCGCTACTTTCGTCGCCCTGCCGGTAGCGCTGCGCGGATTTCTGCCCACTTTCAAGCATAGCTATCTTTATTTGCCGGCAATGGCGGCTGCCGCCGTCCTCATGGTGCCTTTGGTGATCGCTGCGGAAAAACGCCAGCGGATCAAACCCGTGTTTCTCTTGGGTGTGATCCTGGTTGCTCTGGCCGAATTAGGTCTTTCCCGCTTCTACACCGAGATCTACGGCACGGCTTTATGCTTGGTGGTGTTTTTCACCGGCTTCAACCTGATGGAGGCGCTTTTGCCTTCCTTGATTTCCAAAATCGCTCCGGTAGACCTGAAAGGTACCGCTATGGGGGTCTATTCGAGCAGCCAGTTCTTCGGCGCCTTCCTGGGGGGAATCCTCGGCGGCTTCCTGCACGGCCGCTTCGGTCTGCAAGCGGTGTTTTGGTTTAGCGCCGGGATAGCTTTGCTGTGGTTGTTATTCGCTTCGGGGATGACCTCGCCGCGCCCGGTCAAGAGTCTCCTTGTCCCCGTTGTTCTGCCCGATCCTCAGCGCGCCGCATTCTTGGCCCGCTCCTTACGCAAGCTGCCTGGAGTGATCGAAGCGGTGGTAGTCCCGGACGAGAACGTCGCCTATTTAAAAATCGAGGAAGAGCATTTGGATTTTGGGCGCCTCCAGGCGCTCGTGACCCGTTTTACCGAACCCATGACAACCCAAGCTGTGGAGAATTGATATGGCAACACGAGGCGTCAACAAAGTCATTCTGATCGGCCATCTGGGTGCCGATCCTGAAATCCGTTATATGCCTTCGGGCGAGGCGGTGGCCACCTTGAGCGTCGCCACCAGTGAAACCTGGAAAGACAGGCAGACCGGCGAACAACAGGAGCGCACCGAATGGCATCGGGTGGTGCTGTTTGGCAGGCTGGCCGAGATCGCTGGGGAGTATCTGAAAAAAGGCCGTCAGGTCTATATCGAAGGCTCCTTGCGCACGCGCAAGTGGCAAGGACAAGACGGCCAGGATCGCTACACCACCGAGATCGTTGGGCGCGAGATGCTGCTCATCGGAAGCCGTTCTGAAGCAGCGACTTCTGATCAGAGCGCTTCTATGTATCCTGAAATCGCTTCGCCCAAGCCACCCTCGGCCAAACCGGCTTTGCAAAGCCAGGAAGACTTCGAGGACGACGATATTCCGTTCTAAAGAGGTGGACATCCAAGCGATACCGGGCTTTACCCAACCGGTCGGCTCCCTCACCCACTTGTTCGGAGCTGGAATTTTCGCCGTTCTGACTCCGTTTTTGTGGCGCCTGCCGAGGTTGGCGGCACCTGGACTACGGCGCTGTTCTCCTTCCCTGCGATATTTCTCCTTTCCATGAGCGGGGTCTATCACCTCTTGGCCACTGAGGGCACCGCCCATCGAGTGCTGCAACGCCTAGACCACGCTGCGGTCTTTGTCCTCATCGGGCAGCTTCACCCCCTTGCAGCCGGCTTTTTTCCACAGCTTCTTTGGGCGTTAGTGCGTTCTGCTGCTGGTTTGGATCCTGGCGATCTTAGGCATCGTCCTCAAGTCAGTGTTCTTCGACGCTGTTCCGGAGATTGTGAGCCTGGTCTTGGATCTTGGGCTAGGCTTGGGCAGCTGTATCGTTTTGGGACGCCGCTTCGGTTTTGCCTTAACAGTTTACTCTCCCAACTGCAACAGCAGATTGCGCTGTCTGGCGATGCGGAAAGCCCAAATCCACACGCCTGCCCCGACCAGAAGATACAGCCCGTTAAGCCCTATGGCCCAAAAGAAATGATCCCAAAGGAATCGGCGGTCGATCAGCACCGCCCGCATCCCTTCAAACACCCAAGTGCAAGGCAGAGACAACGCTATAGGTTGCAACCATTCCGGCAATACCGAAACCGGATAATAAATGCCGCTGATCGGCGCGATGGCAAAAATCAGCGCCCACGCCAGCCCCTCGGCCCCCAGACCATAGCGCAGGATCAGTGAGATCACCACCAGACCGATAGCCCAACCCATCACTAGGAGATTGACAAAAAATGCCAAAAGCGGCAGTCCCATGGTAAAGATCGAATAGCGATACAAGACGATCGCTAGTCCCGCCGCCGCGCCTACCCCAATTAAGGTGCGTAGCAAGCTGATCGCCATCAAAGCCACGACCCACTCCCAAGGCCGAAGCGGGGAGACGAAAAGCTGCCCTAGATTGCGCGACCACATCTCCTCTAAGAACACGACCGACACCCCCAACTGGGCGCGGAACAACACGTCCCAAAGCAATACGGCGGCGATAAACAATCCCGCCGCACGAGCAACCCAAGCGCTTTGGTCAGCAAGAAACTGATTGATCAGCCCCCACAGGATCATCTGCACCGTAGGCCAGTAAGCCAGCTCCAACACCCGCGGCCAGGACCCTTTGAGCAGGTACAGATAGCGCACAATCAAGGCGCAAATTCGACTCAAGCTTGCCACAATAGCGCTCACTTTCAACTCCGGGCGATGGCGATAAACACCTCCTCCAGGTTACCCCTACCATAGCGCTCGATCAGCATCTTAGGCGTCCCTTGGGCGGCGATCCTTCCTTGGCGCAGGATGTAAACGTAATCGCACAGGCGTTCGACCTCCGCCATATTGTGGGAAGCGAGCAAGATCGTAGCCCCGCTTTGGCGCTGGTAATCGAGAAGATACCCTCGGATCCGCTCGGCCGAATCGGGGTCCAAAGAGGCTGTCGGCTCGTCCATGAGCAGCACTTCCGGCTGATTGAGGAGAGATTTGGCTAGGGCCACTCGGGTCTTCTGGCCCGAAGAGAGAGAACCATAGGAGCGTTTCAGCAAAGAGGTCAAATCCAAAGCTTCCGCCAATTCCGAAATCCGCGCCTTGCGCCTCGGGATACCATACAGCCGCCCATAGATGTCCAGATTCTGCCATACCGTCAGGCGATGGGGCAGGTCCACATAAGGCGAGGTAAAATTCATCCGTGGCAAGGACCGATAGCGGTGACGCACCATGTCCACGCCCAATACCCGCACCTGGCCGGAACTTGGCAGGAGCAGCCCGAGCAGAATCGCCAAAGTCGTGGTTTTGCCTGCGCCGTTACCGCCGAGCAAAGCGCACGTCTGCCCGCACGGGATGGCAAAGGAAATATTATCCAGCGCCACCACTGAACCATAGCGCTTACTCAAACAACGAACCTCGATTACCGTCTGCGGCGTCATCTATAATTTGAACAATAACAACACCACGCTAACGATGGCCGGCCAACCTAGCGATCCTTGCTTGCTTTGTAGCAAAGCTGACATCATCCGCCTTTTGCGCGCTCTAATCCAGCATCAATCCCTCATCAGCGCGAGCTTGGAGGGCGGCCAAGGTTTTGCCACTTGGCTGCTGTGGGTGGATGCAGAGCGCGAGCGCATCGCTTTAGACTTGAGCGCCAATCCTGCACTCAACCAGCGCGTGCTCGCTGCCAAAAAATTATTGTGCACGACCAAGCTCGAACAGCTTGAGGTCAAATTTACCGCTGCAGACATTCAAGAAGCACGGCTTAAAGGTCAACCGGTGCTGTGCGCTAAGCTTCCTAGCCAGGTTTATTACCCCCAAAGGCGCCAGTACTATCGGCTCACCCTTCCTAAAGCTTCCCCCATCTACTGTGCTCTCCCTTTGGAGGAGCGCATAGTTTTGCTGCCGGCCTTGGATCTCAGCGCTGGCGGCATCGGCCTCATCGACCACAGCGGAACCTTACCCCTAGCTAAAGGCATGCTATGCCCCAATGGCTGCTTGCATCTGCCGGAAATCGGCGAGGTAAGGTTCGATCTTGTCATCTGTTCAGTCGTCGCGCGCGCCGATGGTCAGCGCATCGGCGGCGCTTTTCTTAACTTAAGCCCACGCAGCGCGATCCTCATCCAGCGCTACCTCAACCAGGAACAAATCAAGCTCCGCCAGAAGATGCCAGACAAGCCTTCATCGCCGCGCCCATCTCGGTAGGCAGGTCCACCACCTTGACCCCGGCCCGGCGCAGGGCTACCACCTTGGCTTCAGCACTGCCACAGCCACCGCTGATGATCGCTCCCGCATGGCCCATCCTCCGCCCCGGTGGAGCGGTGCGCCCGGCGATATAGGCTACTACTGGCTTGGAGACGTGTTGGCGGATGTATTCAGCCGCTTCCTCTTCTTCCTGCCCTCCGATCTCCCCCACTAGGATGATGCCCTTGGTTTCCGGATCCTCTTCGAACAGGGTCAAAGCATCGATGAAACTCATTCCGTGGATGGGATCGCCGCCGATCCCGATACAGGTACTCTGGCCCAATCCTTCGCGGGTCGTCTGCCAGACGGCCTCATAGGTCAGCGTCCCGGAGCGCGACACGATTCCGACTACGCCGCGCCGGTGGATGAAACCCGGCATGATGCCGATTTTGCATTCCCCTGGGGTAATGATTCCAGGACAATTGGGGCCGATCAGCACGCAGTCGAACTCCTTAAGCGCCGCCTTGACGCGCAGCATGTGCAGGGTCGGGATACCTTCGGTGATGCATACCACCAACTTAAGGCCACAGTCGGCTGCCTCCAGAATCGCATCGGCGGCAAACGCCGGCGGTACATAGATCACACTCGCCGAAGCCGAGGTCGCGCGCACGGCTTCACGCACTGTGTTAAATACCGGCAGTCCCAAATGGGTCTGACCGCCGCGCCCGGGCGTCACCCCGCCAACTAATTGGGTGCCGTATTCGAGTGCCTGCTGGCAATGGAACGTCGCCTGCCTACCCGTAAATCCCTGGCAGATCAACTTGGTGTTGCGATCGACCAAAACGCTCATACTTCCTCCTTCGCTGCCGCCACAGCTTTGCGCGCGGCTTCCAAAAGGTCCGCCGCCGGGATGACTGCCAGTCCAGATCGTTCCAGAAGCGCTCGTCCGGCTTCCGCGGAAGTCCCCTCCAGGCGCACGATCACCGGCACCTTCACGCGCACCTCACGCACCGCCGCGATGATTCCCTCAGCGATCAGATCGCAACGGACGATGCCGCCGAAGATGTTAACCAAGATTGCCTTGACCTTGGGGTCGGCCAGGATGATCTTGAACGCCTCCGTCACCCGCTCGGCTGAAGTCCCGCCGCCCACATCCAGGAAATTGGCCGGCTCCCCGCCACACTGCTTGATCAGATCCATAGTCGCCATCGCAAGGCCTGCCCCATTGACCATACAACCGATATTCCCGCTCAGAGTGACATAGCTCAAGCCGTGCTCCCGCGCGCGCCTTTCTTTCTCGTCCTCCTGGGTAAAGTCGTTGAGGGAGGCGATTTCAGGATGGGCATAGAGGGCGTTGTCGTCGAAGCTGAGCTTGGCATCCAGCGCTACCAATTGCCCAGCCTTGGTCACCGCCAGCGGATTGAGTTCGATCTGGCTGGCATCCTTATCTAGAAACAGCCGGTAGAGCCGATCCAATAAGGCCACGAAGGCATTGACCTGATCGCCGGCAAGTCCCAGACCAAATGCCAGCTCTCGCCCTTGATATGGCATAGGCCCCGTGGCTGGATGAACGGCAAAGCTTAAGATTTGGTCTGGCCGCTCGGCGGCGAGTTGTTCTATCTCCATTCCACCTGCAGCCGATGCAAGCACCCTAACCCGTGCGTGCCTCCGGTCGATCACCAAACTCAAGTATAGCTCGCGCGCCACCTCGGTCGCCTGCTCCACCAGAACGGCACTGACTAAAAGCCCCTCAGGTCCAGTCTGATGGGTAGTCAGCCGCGTGCCTAAGAGCTTTCCTGCGATCTCTGCCACCGCATCGGGCGTCTCGGCCAGCATCACGCCCCCAGCTTTGCCCCGCCCACCGGCGTGGATTTGGGCCTTCACCAAGAAACGCTCACCGCCCAGCGCCAACGCCACCTTTCGGGCTTCATCCCTGGTTCTAGCCACCTGGCCAGCAGGAATCGGTATCTGATATTCAGCCAGCAACGCTTTGGCTTGATACTCATGGATATTCATCGCTTCGACCCGCCCCCACCGAAAATACCGCTATAATTTTTTTAAAGCACAAGCCTATTCTAGGCCAATTGCGCAACTTAAAGCGAGTCCATGTCCGACACCAAGCTCAAGCCATGCCCGCTTTCCAGCTACTCCATCCCGGCTGAGCAGGCGTGGAGATTGCTTTTTGTTTTTACCGCTTATCAGGCGGTGTTGGGGGTGTTGCTCTGGGGTTTGTTTCAGCTCCACTTAGGGCCGAGCCAGCTTGGCCAACTCCACCCGCGACTTTTCCTCTGGACCGCTTACGGCTATACACTGGCTGTCCTCGCCAGCTTGCCATTCCTTTGGCTACACCGCCCAGCTTATACTTGGCAGGCGGCTTGGCACCTGTTTTTGGACCTGGCTATCTTGCCGCTTATCGTTTATGCCTGCGGCGGTCTAGCGAGCGGATTTGCCACTCTGCTGGCGGTTTCAGTGGCCGCCGCCGGACTCCTCATCGGCGGGCGCTGCGCTTTGGGGTTTGCCGCGCTAGCCAGCCTCAGCGTTCTCGCGCTAGAAAGCATTGGCAACTGGCAAAATGCCTTTGAGACCAGCCATTATACCTACGCCGCCATGCTCGGCATCGCTTACTTCACTATCGCCTGGCTCGCCGTCGCTTTGGCCCAGCGAGCCGAGCAAAGCCAACTCCTGGCTGAGCGGCGCAAGGTAGACCTGGCCAATCTGCAGCAATTAAACGAGTTCATCGTCCAACACTTGCAATCCGGGATTCTCATCCTCGATTCCGATCACCGCGTTCGTCTGAGCAATAATTCTGCCCTACGCCTTTTAGGTCTGCGCCAAAGTCCCAAGGATTTGAGCACTCTGCCCGGCCTGCTGGTGGCAAGCTTGCGGGAATGGCAAGCACACCCCCAGCAAAACTCGGTCACTTTAATTGCTGAACCCGAACCGATCCAGGTGCGTTTCAGCCTTCTGCCCATGGAAGGGGAAACCCTAACCCTGATTTTTCTCGAAGACAACGCTCTGCATCAGCAGCGCGTTCAGGAAAGCAAGCTGGCCTCGCTGGGTAGGCTGACCGCCAGCATCGCCCATGAAATCCGCAATCCCTTAAGCGCTATCAGCCATGCCAGCCAACTGCTGGCGGAAAGCCAAGACCTCAAGTCGCAGGACCTGCGCTTGGTAACAATCATCCAAAAGCATTGCCGGCGGGTGGATGAGGTCATCGGCAACGTCTTGCAGCTTTCCCGCCGCCATGCCGCCTGCCGGGAGAAACTCTCTCTGAACACTTGGCTGGAACAATTCTGTCTTGAATTTCAAGAGCTCAGCTTGCGCCGAAACCTGTTTGACCTTAAGTTGCCGAAACCAACATTGAGCGCCTGGGCAGACCCCAGCCATCTCAAGCAGATTCTTTACAATCTGTGCGAGAATGCGCTCAAATATGGAACCTCAGAAGGCGACAAGATCACGCTGCGGCTTAGCTGCCACGCGCCAACCCAAAAGCCGTGCATCGAGGTCATCGATCGCGGTCCCGGCATTCCACCCGATCAGATCCGAAATATATTTGAGCCTTTCTTTACCACCTCTCCCACAGGCACCGGCTTGGGGTTGTACATCGCGCGCGAATTGGCCCAGTTGAATCAGGCTACTTTGGAATACGAGTTTGGGATGGATGGCAGCTGCTTCCGTCTCGTTCTCGCTCATGCTGATCAGATCCTGGTGGAACTATGACTACCCCCCTTGCCCTCATCGTCGATGACGAAGCCGACATATTGGAGCTGATGGAACTGACCCTTGCGCGGATGGATGTCCAGGCCCGTACCGCGACTTCGCTAAATGAAGCTAAACGCTGGCTCATCCGCGAGTCTTTCCAGCTTTGTCTTACCGATATGCGCCTGCCGGACGGAGATGGCTTGGACTTAGTGGCCTATATCCAGGCGAGCTTCCCAAATCTTCCGGTAGCCGTCATCACCGCCCACGGCAATATGGAAGCCGCCGTCAAGGCACTTAAAGCAGGCGCTTACGATTTCGTCTCTAAACCGGTAGACCTTAAAATCTTGCGCAAGCTGGTTACCGCTGCCCTCCAGCTGGCTGAAGACCGCGGGACCAAAGACCGGCGTTCGCGCGACGTCCTGTTGGGAGAGTCTGAGGCAATGCGCGACATCCGCGCCAAGATCGTAAAATTAGCCCGCACCCAGGCGCCGGTCTTCATCAGCGGTGAATCGGGAACCGGCAAAGAACTGGTCGCCCGCCTCATCCATGCCAAAGGCCCCCGAGCCAATAAACCTTTCGTCGCGGTCAACTGCGGCGCGATTCCGGCCGAACTGATGGAAAGCGAATTTTTTGGTCACCGCAAGGGGAGTTTCTCCGGCGCAGTCGCCGACCAAGTCGGGTTGTTTCAGGCCGCAGACGGCGGCACGTTGTTCTTGGATGAAGTCGCTGATCTGCCGCTTGGGCTTCAGGTGAAACTCTTGCGGGCGATCCAGGAGAAAACCATCCGTCCTATCGGTGCCGATCAGGAAATCCCGGTCGACGTGCGAATCTTAAGTGCTACCCACAAGAATCTGAAACAGCTAGTGGCAGAAGGTCGGTTTCGTCAAGATCTATTCTACCGCATCAACGTCATCGAACTGGAGGTACCCCCCTTGCGGGAGCGCCGCGAGGACATTCCGCTTTTGGTCGAGAAAACTTTGTTTCGGCTGGCTCGGGAAAATGGGTTAGAACGACTTAAGCTGAGTAACCGGGCAATGGAGGCGTTATACCGGTATGAATTCCCGGGCAACGTGCGCGAGCTTGAGAACATCTTGGAGCGGGCGGCAGCACTGTGCGAAGGTGAAGAGATCGACGTGGATGACTTGGATCTCCCAACCACGCCAGGAGCTGGGCCTAAGCTCGTCTCCGATGAGGAAATCCCAAGCGGGGAATTTTCCTTGGAAGAATACCTGCTGCAAATCGAGCGGCGTGCAATTTTAGACGCCTTGGAGCAGACCCGCTGGAATCGCACCGCCGCTGCGCAAAAACTAGGGCTGACTTTCCGCTCGCTGCGTTACCGGCTGAAGAAATTGGGAATCGACTAGACCCAGTATTTTTTCAGCGCTTTAAAC